>DFZE01000282.1 GCA_002382065.1 Desulfobacteraceae bacterium UBA4064 | reverse complement strand
GACCACCTGAAGATCTTTTTTCGCGTGTTTCTTGTATTTCATAGTTAAAAAGTATTTTCACGGTAAATCGCCGGTTATGTGATGACCGACTAAAGAATAACCCGGAACAAGGAGACAGCATGAACGGTGCACAAACTCTATTAAATGCATTGGTCAATGCCGGTGTTACAGTCTGTTTCGCCAATCCCGGCACATCGGAAATGCATCTGGTCATGTCCATCGGCAAGACCGATTCGGTACGTCCTGTCCTGTGTCTGTTTGAGGGCGTGGCTACCGGTGCCGCTGACGGATATGCCCGCATGACCGACAAACCGGCCATCACCCTGCTGCATCTGGGCCCCGGACTGTCCAACGGCATGGCCAATCTGCACAATGCCAGAAAAGCCCATGTGCCGCTGGTCAATATCGTTGGTGATCATGCAACCCATCATTTGCAATATGAAACCCCATTACGCTCGGATGTTCCGGCGCATGCGCGCATCTGTTCGGACTGGGTCGGGATTTCCCAATCCCCGGACGATCTGGCAGCGGCCGGGTTGAAGGCGGTTGAGGCCGCCATGACAGGCTCGGGAAAAATCGCCACCCTGATTGTTCCGGCCAACCATGCATGGGAAACAGCCAACACCCCTTCCCCGCCGCCGGTATCGATGCCCGGCATGGCACGGGTTCAACCCGATGTTATCGATGATATTGCGGCCCTGCTGAAGAATGGCAAGCCCAGTGCACTTCTGCTGGGGGGACGGGGCCTGCGGGAACACGCCCTGGCTGTTGCGGGGGCCATTGCCAACGCCACCGGCGCCGATATTCTGAGTGAAACATTTCCGGCTCACATCCATCGGGGCGCGGGTCGCGTCAAAACCACCCGGGTTCCATACTTTGTCGAAAAGGCGGTTGAATTTCTACAAAAATATGACCAGATCATTCTGGTCGGCGGCCTGATTCCGGTTGCATTTTTTGCATATCCGGACACCCCCAGTCTTCTGGCGAAAACAGACTGCACCATCACCACCCTGACAACCTGCGACCAATGCCCGCTGTCCGCCCTGAAATTGTTGGCCGGGAAATTGAATGTCCGCCATTCCGGCATTCTGCAGGAACAGATCCGGCTGCCACAGCCATCCGGGAAATTGACGGCCCAGGCCATTGGCAGAAGCCTGAACGACCTGCTTCCGGAAAACGCCATTTTGTCGGATGAAGCCGTTACCAGTGCACTGGAGATATTTGCCTGTACAGAAGGGGCTGCACCCCATGACTGGCTGGGAATTACCGGCGGGTCCATCGGACAGGGTCTGCCGGTCAGCCTGGGTGCGGCAATTGCCTGCCCGGACCGCAAGGTGATTGCGCTGCAGGCCGATGGCAGTGCCATGTACACGGTCCAGACCCTGTGGACAATGGCCAGGGAAAAAACGGATGTGACTGTCATACTGATGAATAACCGCAGTTATGCCATTTTGAATATCGAGCTTGCCCGGGTTGGCGCCGGTCAGACCAATGAAAAAACCCTGTCCATGTTCAATCTTGCGCCACCGGATATCGACTGGGTTCAGATTGCCGGGGGAATGGGGGTTCCCGCAACCCGCGCAACAACCGTCGAGGAATTTCATCAGCAATTGACCGGAGCAATGCGTCAGAAAGGCCCTTTTCTGATTGACGCCGTGCTGTAAGGCTTTTGGAAATAATTACGACCACCAATTTGCCGTGAAAATAATTTTTAACTACGAAATACACGAAACACGCGAAAAAATGATTTTCCTGATTTCAGCCCCCAAGTCAGGATGTTTCGCCTTTTTGCCACTTCCTCACTGCCGGATGCATTCTTTTTTTCCCTTTTGAAAAAGGAGGGGCTTTGTGCATTCCGGCAGAAAGCACTTTTCGTGAAGCACTATTCAGCCATTACGATTTCATAGAAATTCAGGAGATGATTTGCGCAAACGACCGTTGACCCCGGGTTATATCTTTTTTTATATTCTGTTTTCCCCAGAAACCTGGCGGATTCTGATCGGCATTCTTGCCGCGTGGTTTTTCACGTCTGTCATCGTATCACCGGACACGGCAACCCGGGCACAGGTCATGTTGTGGATCATGATTTCTGTCATTGGATATGCTGTATCCTTTGTGCCGGCCCGCTGGATTTCATACATGCTGGCCAGGCGCATACTGGGTGGCAAATCGCCGTATCCGGAAAAGTCGCCCCGGAAAAAGCAGGGTCGGTGACGGGTATGGGTGCGGTTGCGGTGCTGGGAACACTGCCACCGGTTCGGGGACTCAGCAGTTATTGTCGCGAATTTGCCATTGCGCTGGCAAAAACCCGGACTGTCCACTTTATTTCATTCAAACATCTTTATCCGGCTGCACTTTATCCCGGCGGCAACCTCAGGGAAGACCGGTCATTTCCGCCGATGCCATCCGACAATCTGATTGTCAGACGGTGCCTGTCCTGGTTCAATCCGTTGACCTGGCTCATGGAAGGGCTCCTGACACCCGGAGACATCCTGCATGCCCAGTGGTGGAGTCTGCCCCTTGCACCAATTTATTGGGTGGTTTGTCTGGGTTTCCGGTTGCGCCGCAAGCCGGTTGTGTTTACCGTCCACAACGTCATTTCCCATGAGCCATCCATCCTGTACCGGTCGGCCACGGCCTGTCTCTTTTGTCTGGGCTGTTCCTTCATTGTTCACACCAGACTGAACAAACAGCAACTGACCGACATTTATTGTATTTCACCCGATCGCATTCATGTGATTCCCCATGGCCCGCTGGGTTTCAGGACAATTGAAAATCCGGATCATGAGGGCATTCGCAACCGGCTGGGCATTTTGTCATCAGAAAATCTGCTTCTTGTGTTCGGCGCCATTCGACCGTATAAGGGAATTGATACGGCACTGAAAGCCTTTGCACAGGTATTGAAAACCATACCGGAATGCAGACTTCTGATTGCCGGAAAGCTCTGGGAATCATGGGAGCCATATGATCGACTGATCCGGGATCTGGGTATTTTGAATCGGGTCATTTTGCATCCGGATTATATTCCTGCCTCAGATGTGGCAGGATATTTTGTTGCCGCCGATATGGTGTTGTTGCCCTATCATCATTTTGACAGTCAGAGCGGGGTTGGGGCAACCGCACTGGGTTTTGGCAAGCCGATGATTGTTTCGGATGCCGGGGGGCTGGCCGAATTTGTGGCGGACCCGCGATGTGTGGTGCCCTCCGGAAACCCATTTGCACTGGCTTCGGCGATAGTCGATTGCCTTTTGGACAAGACGCGGCTGGAATCAATGGCCCGGGATTCAGCAGCCATTGCCGGGGATATGGCCTGGTCCGGTATTATCCGGAAAACATGTGATGTTTACCGTAAAAATGGAAAAAACAGAATACAGAAGTCAGTAGAAAATCGGTAGAATCATTTTCACATGTTGGGGTTAAGTTCTCGGAATGATTCATGTTCGTTTACCGTTAAAATACATCGACAGAAAAAAGCGAATATCGAACAAGGAATTTCGAAGTTTCCGGCTGCTTTGCCGGACCGCCCAAAGTCGGATTCATCCTTCTGCGGTTCCTTGTTCGATATTCTGCTGTTCGCTGTTTATTTTCATTCATGGGGGTGAATCCATGAAAATGACATATACCTTTTTATTCTGACTTCTGTCTTCTATTTTTCCATTTTCCAAGCCATCCGTCATCTTTTGTTACAGGAACAATGTGGATTATATAAGAGAACTGCTGCCCAAGATGCTGCGGTATTACCTTGCCGGAAAGGGATTCAACATCCCGGGCAGGCCCATCAACCTGACATTTTCCGTCACCAACCAGTGCCAGTCGCGATGCCGGACATGCGGGATATGGAAGCTGTATCAGACCCGTCCGGAAAAAAAATCCGAAGAGCTTGGTCTGGATGAAATTGAAAAAATATTCCGGTCCATGGGCCATATCACGGTTTTCAACATCAGCGGTGGTGAACCGTTTCTGCGCCCGGATCTGGTGGATATCATCCGGCTGGCCTGCAAATATCTCTCACCCGGCATCATTCATATCCCCACCAATGGCCTTGCCGTCAAGCGGATCACGGCTGGTGTGGGAGAAATTCTGGCATTTCTGTCAAAACATCATCCCGGCATTCAACTGACCGTCAAACCCAGTTTGGATCATATTGGGAAAAAACATGATAAAATCCGGGGGGTTCCCGGAAACTTTGACAAAGTCATGACCCTGATCAACGCACTGAAACCGCTGGAAGCAGACCATCCAAATTTTCACCTTGAGCTGGGAACCGTCATCTCCCGGTGGAATGTCTCGGATATTGCCGAAATTGCCCGGTTTGTGACCGGATTGGGGGTAAACAGCTATCGGAACGAAATTGCGGAACAGCGCGCCGAGATGTTCAATCAGAAAGACCCGATTACGCCACAACCAGCAGATTATGCGCTGGCCGTGAATCATTTCATTCGGGAAGTCCGCTGCAACATCAAAAACACGCTACGATTTCAACGAATCACCCAGGCATTTCGTCTGATCTATTATCAACTGGCCCATGCCATCATGAATCAAAACCGTCAGGTCATCCCCTGTTATGCCGGAATTTCCAATGCCCACCTCACCCCGTATGGGGATGTCTGGGCCTGCTGCACACTGGGGGATACCCAGACCATGGGCAACCTTCGAAATTTCGATTATGATTTCAACGCCCTTTGGACCGGTGAAACGGCATGTACAGTTCGAAAATTTATCCGCCAGAGAAACTGTTATTGTCCCCTGGCCAATCAGGCGTATTCCAATATCCTGATGCATGGGCCGTCGTTGATTCGGGTGCTGCGACATATTCTGGGTTCTTCCTGAAAAACAGTTTCATGAAACGGCCACTGCTCAATACCCTGGCATGACCGTACCGTGCCCTTGCCCGTGAGCGTGCCCGTACCCGATGTTTTCTATGGGTTATATGACAACGGCCTGTCACTGCCGGGGTTACCGTGAAAATGGCTGTTCAGGTGCAAAGGGGCAGAGTTCAATCGGTAAATGTCCTATCCCGGCTTTGGAAAGCCAGGCTACGATAGCCGGTACATTTTCATTCCTGGGGGTGAACATCCCGGAATGATTCATGAGGGTTTACCGTGAAAATGGCATGGTGTCAGGGAGCCGCAAAAAGCCGCGGCGCCCTGACCTACCCGCGTCCCGCTGAAATTGCTGGTAGCCGGTAGGTCAGGTTGGCCGGTAGTTTGGCCTACCTGACTGCTTGGCTGCCTGAACGCTGGCTGCGGCACCTTCAGTCTTCCGGGGGGCCTTGATCATGAACCTCTATAGAGAAGCTACATGAAACGAACCGGTTATATTCTTGCCATTGTGACCATCGCCCTGATCCTGTTTCCGGGCTGTGATGCCATCCTGTCCGGAATCGGCCGCAGTCTGATTGTGGATTCCGATCCGGTCCCGTCTCAGGCCGCCGTGGTGCTGAACACCGACATGGAATATTATTCCCGGCTGATGGAAGCGGCGGAACACTACCGGGCCGGCACCGTCAAAACAATTATTTTGAACGGCAACCGGAAATCATCGGCGCTGAAACAGATCGAAGCCGATGGATTTGTTCCTGTCTGTGCCTGGTATGCCGATTATCTCCGCATTCTGTCCCTGTATGGTGTCAATCCCGACGATGTTCTCTGCATCAGCGCCGAAGATGTTTATGATACCGTGACCGAGGCGGAATTTGTGGGGCCGGTCATTCTGGCCCGGGGAATAAACAATATCCTGCTCATTACCAGCCGGTTTCACACCCGCAGAGCCGGACATATATGGAATGGGCTTTTTCAGGACAAACTCCGGATACAGATTGTCGGGGCACGCACCGACCCCTTTGATCCGGAGGGCTGGTGGCGATCCGGACGCCAGATCCGATGGGTTCTGGCCGAATACGGGGCCTGGCTGTATTATGGCTGGAAACAGATCATGAAAACAGACAAGGGATGATGACATGAACTACCTGATTACGGGTGCGACCGGATTCATCGGCCCCCATCTGGTCAAACGCCTGGTTTCGTATGGGCATGTCTGCCGGTGCCTGGTTCGGGACCCGGGCCGGGGGGATGTGCTGAAACAGTCTGGCGCAACGATGGCTGTGGGTGATATTACGGATCCGGTTTCCCTGAAAGGGGTTGCCGATGGGGTGGATGTTCTCCTGCATCTGGCGACACTGGGCCACATGAGCAATTTTGTGGTGACCGAATCGATGTTTTTTGATGTCAATGTTCAGGGAACCATCCATGTGATGAACGAGGCGCTTTCGGCCGGTGTGCCGCGTATCGTCCATTGCAGCAGTGTGGCGGCCATGGGGATCTGTCCGGACGTGCCGGCGGACGAAAATTCGCCATGCCGGCCGCATCATCCCTATGGCAGAAGCAAACTTCAGGCAGAGCAGGCGGTCCTGAAGCTGGTGGCTGACAGGGGCTTGCCGGCTGTAATCGTCCGGTTTTCCATGGTATATGGACCGGGAGACGGCCGGGATATTCTCAGGCTGACCCGTCTGGCAAAAAAAGGTCTGTTTCCCAAAATTGGCAACACGCCCAAGCTGACTCCCCTGATTCATGTGGATGATGCCATTGAGGGCCTGCTTCTGGCATCGGAAAACGGCCGAATCGGTGAAATCTATCTATTGACCAACCCCCGGTCCGAAGCCTTTGACCATATCCGGCAAATTATTCAACAGGCTTTGGGGATTCGGCGTCTTCCGTTGTATCTGCCGGAATGGGCGGCATTGATGGCGGCTTCCGGTATTGAGCGATTGTTTCAAATGATGGGAAAAGCGCCGCCGGTCACCCGGAAGAACATCGAATCCACATTGGCGGACCGGATATTTTCAATTGAGAAGGCCAGGCAGGAGCTGACTTTTTCTCCCGGTGTCGATCCGGATGAGGGATTGGCCCGAACCGTGAGATGGTATAAGAAACAGGGATGGGTATGATGCAGAATTCGCGGATTGAAACCGAGGTGTTTGGTGTCACCTATGACCGGTATGTGCTGCTTCAGCTTCACCGGGTTCTGACTGAACAGCTCGGACTCCATCATGTTGTGGAAATGCCCAGTCATGGCGCCAAGGCCGCGGGATCACTCTATTCAATCGGTTTTGCGATTGCCGGCTGCCAGGTGACCCTGGTCAATCCGGATATGGCGATGATGGCCGGCTGGAAAAAGCTGGGCATTGACCAAAACGTCCGCCCGGTATCGGGACGGGATGTCTATCGAACCGGTTTTCCGGACAACAGCTTTGATCTGGCCTGGAATTTTGTCACCTGGACCGAACTGGCCGATCCACTCCGTTATCTTCAGGAAATGAAACGAATATCAAAAGGGCATGTGCTCTTGATCACCTGCAACAATTTTCAGCCGGGTTATCCCTGGCATCGGCTGCTGCACCTGATTTTTGATTTCCCCTGGACCCATGGTCAGGTGCGTTACAATCATGTCACAACGGTCAAAAAGCTGTTCAACACCACCGGATTGGAAATTGTCGAATATGGCGCCATCGATACCCCGGGCTGGCCCGACCCCAGCGGCCCCCGGGATGTCCGGCTTCACAGAAGATTCGGAAACCGAAACCCGGAATCGTCACCGATACAGCCGGACTGGAAAGTTCCTTTTCTGGAATATGTCCGAACCGGTCATTACCCCGGATGGATGAAACGCTTGGGCAGATGGGACATGATGTTTCGAAAAGGGGTATTCAAGCTGCCGATGAGTCATTTGTTTTATGTTCTGGGGCGAAAACGGGTCACGGATATAAAAAACATGACAACGATCAGGCGCGGGCACGGGTGGCTGATGAATCAACCCGTCAAAACAATATCTTGATGGATATGTCAAACTTCGATATGAATCATAAACAAAGAAGCAGAATACCGGGTTGGAAAGCCACCGGTCTATCGGGTAAAATTTGCGGGATTGAGGGGTATATTCCATGTTTATGAAAAATTGGGCAAAAGCGGTTGATCGGATGCTGGGCCAGGGCCAACGCCTGGTGCTTGCACTGGTGTTGAACCAGGATGGGTCCACACCCCGGGGCACCGGGACACGCATGATTCTGGGGCCTGAAACCATTGGAACCATCGGCGGCGGATGGATCGAAGCCTGTGTCATGCAGACAGCCCGTGAAATGCTGGGGAAACCGGGGGCTGTTATCCGGTCCTTTGACCTGACCAGCCAGATCGCTGATGGAATGGATATGATCTGCGGCGGACACATGGATATTCTGATCGAATCCCTGATTCCCGATGAACAAAACTGTCACGTGTTTTCAAACCTGAGCCGGATGCTCAATGGACGTCAGGAAGGATGTCTGATTACGGAAATTCGGGAATCCGAAGCAGACAGTTATTTCGTCAGGCGGCAGATTCATCCTGTAAATGAAACCGGCATTGACCCGTTAACAATTCCGGATACGGTATGCGACGTCTTGGATTCAGCGATTCGGAGCGCGAATTTTCCTGTTGTTGCCAATGATGGAAGCCGTCGTTTCCTGATAGAATCGATTGCGCCGGATGAAACCGTATATCTTTTTGGTGCCGGCCATGTCAGCCTGCAGACTGCCATTGTTTCACAACTAATTGGTTTTGAAACCGTGATTCTGGATGATCGGCCGGCATTTGCCAATCCGGAGCGATTTCCAAATGCCGACGAGATACGGGTCATTCCATCATTTGACCAGGCGCTGGATGGGCTGGTCATCGACGGGAAAAGCTATATTGTCATTCTTACCCGTGGTCATCTGCATGACAAAACGGTTCTGGGTCAGGCCCTTCAAACGCCTGCCCGATATATCGGCATGATCGGCTCCCGTAAAAAGCGGGATGCCATTTACACGGCCCTTGCAGCAGAAGGATTCACCCAGACGGATTTGCAGCGGGTCCACTCCCCGGTGGGTCTGCCCATTGGTGCACAGACCCCGGAGGAAATTGCGGTCAGCATCGCAGCAGAACTGATCCGCGTCCGACGCGAACAATAGCCAGAGCCTGCAATTCATGGCAGATTCCCCTTTTGCCGCGATCATCCTGGCTGCGGGCTGGTCATCCCGACTTGGACAATTCAAACCCCTGTTGCATATTGGCGGCAAATCCATGCTGGAACACCTGATTATAAGGTACCAGTCATGCGGTGTGGCCGACATTCGCGTGGTGGCCGGCAATCGGGCCAATGAGGTCATGGCCGTGGCCACCCAACTGGGCGCCATGCCGATTCTGAATCCGGATTTCTCCACGGGCATGTGGTCATCGGTTGTTTGCGGTGTTTCAAATCTGGTTTCATCTAACAAGGGCTTTTTTATCCATCCGGTCGATATCCCCCTGATCCGGTTGCAGACCCTGCGCGATATGACCGCAGCGTTTGAAACCGGCGCAATCCATTATCCCACCTTTCAACAGCAACGGGGTCATCCACCGCTCATTGCCGGAGGATATATTCCGGATATCATCAATTATGGCGGCCAGGGCGGATTGAGGCAATTTCTGTTGCGGCATGAATCCCGATCCATTGATATTCCGGTTGCGGACCGGTTCATTCTGAAGGATATCGATACGCCTGCGGATTATCAATGGGCCCTTGAACGCATCGACCGGTATGACATCCCGTCCGTCGATGAATGCCGGGAGCTGATGACCCGGCGTCTTCATGTGCCCGGCCGGGTTCTGTCGCATTGTGAAGCCGTGGCGACGCTGGCAAAATCCATCGGAAAAGCCCTGGTGGACGCGGGTTGCCCCCTTGATATTGACTGTATCGTTTCAGCGGCACTGGTGCATGACCTGTCGCGCCAGTTTCCGCATCACGCAGAGGCGGGGGCATCCCTGCTCAGGGATATGGCTTTCCCCCGGCTGGCAGATATTGTTGCAGTTCACATGGATTTATCCGTCATGGCGGAAACCCCGATAACCGAGGCGGAGGTTGTGTTTCTGGCGGACAAACTGATTGAGGACGACCATGTGGTTGATCTGGAAAGCCGATATCGAAACAAGCTGAGCCGATATGCATCTGATCCGGCGGCGTGGCATGCCATTATCCGGCGCATGGAACAGGCAATGGCATCACGCCGTCGCATTGAAATGCGGATTGGGCATGGGGTGTGGTGAAGCGGTATCGCTATATGGTCGGCGAGGGGAAAAAGATTTTTGCATACAGATTCAGCGCGCACCGGTCTGTCATGCTGGCGATAAAATCACATACATTTCTGTCGTGTGAGACGTCACTGCAACTGAACCAGGCCATTTCCGCAACAGCCATTTCGCGTTTGAACACCTCAGGCGTATCCAGGAAACACGCATACAGCTCGGAGAGTATTTTTTTGGCTTTGATAAATTCCTGATGAACACCGGGAGAGCGATACACATTTTCATATAAAAATGACCTCAGTATGGTCATGGCATCATAAACCGAATCGCTCATTTGCAAAATGAGCTGTCCATCCAGAACCTCGCTGGAAAAAACCAGATCCCGAATCATGGTCGTTGCCCGTTGGGAATGGGTCAGGCCGAGGATTCGCGAACAGGGCTCCGGAACCTGTTCCGCCCGTATGACACCACTGCGGATGGCATCATCCAGATCATGATTCAGGTAGGCCATGATATCCGCAATCCGGACAATGCGGCCTTCATAGGTGCAGGCCAGCTCCTCCGGATTATCCGGAATGATTTTTCCATACCCTTTCGAATGTTTTAAAATTCCATCCCGGACCTCATAGGTCAGATTCAATCCCTTTCCCTTGTTTTCAATATGTTCCACAACCCGGACGCTTTGTTCGTTATGGCAGAAATCCGGAGAGTATATTTCCCGGAGCGCCATCTCCCCACTATGTCCAAAAGGGGGATGTCCCAGATCGTGTCCCAGGGCAATCGCTTCGGTCAAATCCTCATTCAGCAACATGGCCCGGGAAATATTTCGGGCAATCTGGGCCACCTCCAGCGTGTGGGTCAGCCGGGTCCGGTAATAATCTCCCAGTGGCGCCAAAAAAACCTGGGTTTTGTATTTCAGACGGCGGAACGCATTGGAATAAACAATTCTGTCCCGATCCACCTGAAAGGCGCTGCGGATGGGGCAGGGATCTTCCGGTCTTTCCCGGCCCAGGGTTTCTGCACTGGGGCAGGCAAGGGGTGATAAAAACGCCTCTTCCCGTTTCTCAAATTTTTCCCGGATGGTCATTTATGAAGCCGTCTGAGTTTCAAGGTTATCCAAATTACAATCTTTTGGGTGAATATTCGAATAATTGTAATTTTAAGAATAACGGGCTGCAAAAGCAAGATGATAAACGTAAAACACAAAAATGATGTATTCACATTGAAAAAGCGGAATCAGAACAGAATCGTCAAAAATGTATTTATTAGTCCAAAAATAACATTTATGTCTTTTATATTACATGTCACGATACTCAGAAAATACAAATAACTATATGATATTAATATAAATATAAACACATTTCGATATTGGCACCAGGTTTGCTTATTTGTGAAACCAATGATTGTTCAATGATCACATTTTCAGAATCATGTTTTTTATACAGATACCGATTTTTTCAACCCGATTCAATTGGAGGATCAATTTGATGAAGCTGCGCAACACGGTGTTATGGGCTATTTTTCTGGTTTTGGGATCGTTTTCGTCCGCATTTGCCGAAACAGCATTAAATTCCGGTGATACGGCCTGGATGATTGTTTCCACGGCCCTGGTCATGATGATGACCCCTGCCGGGCTGGCACTGTTCTATGGCGGCATGTCCCGATATAAAAATCTTTTGAATACCACGGCCATGACATTTATGTCTTACTGTATCGCCAGCATTTTGTGGGTGGTTGTTGGATATACCCTGGCATTCGGTCCGGACAAGGGGGGAATCATCGGAGGACTGGATCATATGTTCATGGATGGCATCACGGTCAGCAGCCTTTCCGGAACCATTCCCACGTATGTGTTTGCACTGTTTCAAATGACGTTTGCCGGCATAACGGTTGCGCTGGTTCTGGGGTCCATTGTGGACCGCATGAAATTTTCATCCTGGCTGATATTTACCCTGCTATGGGTTATCCTGGTCTATTCTCCGGTGGCGCACTGGGTGTGGGGGGGAGGCTGGATGGCCAAAATGGGTGCTCTGGATTTTGCCGGCGGCAATGTGGTTCATATCAATGCTGGTGTCGCCGGCCTGGTGTTGACCATGATGCTGGGGAAACGCATCGGTTTTGGTAAAGAAACCATGTTCCCGTCAAGTATTGCCCTGACGGCTCTGGGTGCGGCCCTCCTGTGGTTTGGCTGGTTCGGATTCAATGCGGGGAGCCAACTGGCTGCAGACGGGCTGGCCGGTTCGGCTTTTATGGTAACCAATACATCGGCAGCCATGGGCGCCATTTCCTGGATGTTGACGGAGTGGTTCGTCACAAAAAGGCCGACACTCTTGGGAATCGCCTCTGGTGTGGTTGCCGGTCTGGTTTCCATTACGCCGGCAGCCGGATTTGTTGATTTGAAGGCGTCCCTGATTATTGGCGCAGTGGCCGGAATTCTGGGTTTTATATGTGTATCCAAACTGAAACACCGACTGGGGTATGATGATTCACTGGATGCCTTTGGCGTTCATGGCATGTGCGGCATGTGGGGGGCTGTCGCAACGGGTATATTCGCCAATCCGTCGGTGAATGCAAATGGAACCGGTTTGTTGTATGGCAATCCAAAACAGTTGGTCATTCAGATTGTATCCATTTTGGCAACCGCAGCGTTTTCTGCCGGCGCCACATGGGTCGTGATCCTTATCACCCGNNGGATAAAATATGACATCCAACGCACGAAAATCGAAACAATGAAAATAATCAATTAAAACCGGATCTGATGATAACGGATTGGGGGGTGAATGTGTTTATCCGACAAATCCCCTTCGTGGAATAATGGAAATCGGGATTGACTGTTCATAAGCCCCGAATCCGTTGCCATCAGAAATTTTCAAATGGTATATTTTCGTTTAAGCGCCTTGACTTCTTTTTGCAGATTCTTGATGCGGGTTTTCAGCTCTTTCAGTGCTGCATTCGTGGTCGTTCGAATCTGTTCCTGATATTCCCGCCGATACAGTTTTTCCAGACGATCCAGTTCGGAGTCAATATCTGCTTCGGCCAAATGCGGAAGGGCTTGCTCGATTGCATTACCCACCTTTTCTTCGAAGTTCTTTCGAAGAATATCCAGCACCAGAAATTCCATTTCGTCATAATTGGGTTCAATAAACTCATTTCCACAAATTAATCCAAAATTTTCGTTGATGAGGAGCCTGGTGCATTTCTTTGCAATTCCTTTCAGGGAGTTTTCTTCAAAATATCCGTAATATTGCGATATCTTATCGATAAAGCGGAAATCCGATGAATCCTTGATCATCATGCGTCTCAGTGTACCTTTCTTGAATATGGACGATATATCGCTTTCAATATAAATGCTCATGAATCATTCCGGGAGGTTCACACCCATGAATGGAAATTGATCGCCGGCGCAGGACATTTGCCGATTGTGGTTATAGTATGGGTTGGAATTGACCACCCTGAAAAAGAAGCGATACGTTTAACAGACTATTTCAGGTTAATCAATAACCAGTCTGTTTTATGCCCTCAAAACCAATTCATTTACAAAAAACAAAAACAGAAGCGCTGGCAGGCGATTTGAAACCGATGACAATTGACTATCTGTAATATGTTTAATTCCTTGACAAAAGACCTTTATAAACGTATTTTGACAATCTGTTTGAATCACACATCATATTTTTTTGATATCCATGAGATAGGACATCGTCAATCATACAGACCAATATCTGGAGGAAGTTGACCGCCATGACCCTGACCAAGGCTCACATCGTTGATAAAATTCATGAAGAGGTTGGTTTTCCAACCAAAAGAAGCGCAGAAATCGTTGAAACATTGCTGGAAATCATCAAATCTGCTCTTGAAGCAAAGGAAGATGTGCTGATCAGTGGGTTTGGGAAGTTCTGCGTGAATGAAAAATCACAGAGAAGAGGCCGGAACCCTGCAACGGGTCAGGATATGATTCTTGACAAACGCAGAGTGGTTACGTTTCGATGCTCGTCCGTATTGCGTGACAAAATCAATCATGTTGGAATCAAATGATGTTAACCGATATTTCTGATCAGGACACCCGGCAGTTTGTTTCAGTTTTGTTTGAAAAGACCGGCGGCAATGCACAGAAACAGGTATCCATGTATGACATTGGCGAATCGATCGGTCTGGATCGGGCTTCATCCAGCCGTATTGCAGAATTGCTGATGACATCGGGCATGATTGAAATCCGTACGCTCAGTGGTGGCATTGGATTGACCCAGAATGGCGTTTCTGAAGCACAGTCTCACCTGAATCCGGAAAGCGTCAACACACGCTCCAGGCTGGGTTCCGGTCCGGTCATTCAGCAGCATGAACGTGAATCTCTGGAACACGTCTTATCCATAATCAAAAGCCGGATTGGCAAACTGGGACTGGATTATGATACCCTGACAGATATCATGGCCGATATCCGTACCATGGAGAGCCAGCTGCTGTCATCCCGCGCCAAAACAATCATTTTTCGGGAATGCCTGACAGGTATCAATGTCATGCTGAAACCCCATGATGCGGGTGAAATCCGGAATGAGCTGAAATTCCTTCTGACATGACAATATAGACGTTCAGAAAAATAATTTCGCTGCGTTATCTGTCGGGGATGGCCGGAAACTTTTCAAGGCGTAAGCCGAAAAAGGCCTATTCCCCACTGCTGCCTTGCGAAATTCATTTTCTGAAAGTCTATAGCTTACCAGATAAAGATTTTGGGTGCGTTATCGGTCGGGGGCTGACAAAGGCCTATCCCCTCTCTGTCGCCTTCCCGAAATCATTATCTGAAACGCTGCTATACAGGAAGTGTCAAACCGATCGAATCGCTGTGTACAGGGTATAAACGCCGACAACAACAAAAAAGAGACCGGCTCCAATTTTGACGGTGTTGGGCGAAACGAATCGGGCGACTGTATCACCCAAAAGAACAGCGATAAGCGAGCTAAGAACGAGCGCCGCACCAGACCCCAGAAAGACCGACCATTTGGAGTCGCAATTTGCTGAAAGGCAGAACGTTGCCAATTGGGTTTTGTCACCCAGTTCGGCCAGAAAAACCATGCCGAAGGTTGTGAACAGTAGTTTCCATTCCATCGTGTATTCATTCCTGTTTTATAAATTCCAAATTCTGGCTTCTGAATCCTGATTCCTGGATACCTGAGTCGTTACAGTGCCCGCAGATATTCGGGTTTCAGCCGGATTTCTCCTGCCAGGGCCTGATCAATCAGCCGGAGTGTTTCAACCTTTTCAGACGGCATTCGGGCCCGTATCGGCAAATAATTCGAGGCGTGGTTTGCCATAAACAGCCCCCGGGTCATATGGGTATGCTGAATCATGGTTCTTAACTCTGCAAGCATTCCGGCAGAGTCCGGTAACTGAAATCGGCCTTCACGGCAATCGATTTCAAGTGGCGTGCCGGGGATCAGCATCAGGCTCAATGCGCCGACATATTCCGGATCGATTGCTGAAATCACGCGTCCGGTCTCTTCGGCATGAACAGCGGACCGCTCTTTTCCGGCTATTCCCAGCAGCACGGTCAAAGACAGTTTCATGCCGGCAGTTCTGGCCTTTTTACCCATCTCAATCATGTCCCGGGCTGTGGCGCCTTTCCGAATGGATTTCAGCGTCACATCATCCCCGGTTTCCAGGCCCATGTACAGAATGCCAAGCCCCAATCCATGAAGCCGGACCAGTTCATCATGGCTTTTCATTTTCAGACTTTTGGCATTGGCATAGGCCCCGACACGGGTGACCCAGGGAAGCTGTTGCCGGATTTCGGTCAAAATATGAACCAGCCGGGCCTGCGGAATGATGAGTGCATCCCCGTCACACAGAAAAACCCGCCGCTGTCTTTTGCAGTATGTTGCGGCGAATGCGATATCCGACAAAATGATATCGTCGGATTTGATCTGGAACCGTTCGCCGCTGTACGTGCCACAAAAGGCGCATTTATTGTGGGAACAGCCAATTGTCACCTGAAGCAGGATGCTGTTGGCCTCTGATGGTGGCCTGATGATGTTGCCGACATAATGCATGGATACGCCTTTACCGTGAAAATGAAAGAAAGGTTTGAATTTTGAGTGTTGAATTTTGAGTTAAAAGCGGTACATGTCATTTTCATATATGGGGGTGAACCATCCGGGATGATTCATGACCGTTTGCTGTGAAAATACATTCAGTATTGAGAAATATCTGGCCGCCTGACCGTCCAACGGCGGCACTGCCTGAATGCTGATTGCCGCACCTTCAGTCTTCAGCCTTCGGACTTCAGCCTTTTTCATCGATGGGGTAAGGCAACCTGAATCTGAACGCTGAATATAAATCGCAAAATGTCGTTCGTAAATGCCTGCCCGTCCATTTTTGTTTGTCATAAATCCGCTTATGATGAAAATTCAAAAAATGACCCGGCCAGAACAAACCACATTGGGAAATCATTCCAGGTTTGCATGGAACTGTCATTGACCGCCTCGAGATAATCCGCTGACTTCAAATGTCGCATGGCCTGCCAGTAAAAGGAAAATGTCTCGTTGGTAATTTCGCCGGTGTTGCTCACCGGATAATACTGCATGTGGGCTTTCCGCAATATCTCGTTGCGGAATAAAATCATATTGGTCCTGATATCCTTTACGGTCATTTCGGGCATGACCATATCAGCCAACAGCAAATGAATCCACGGGCGTTTCGGTTCCCGCAAGCTTATCCAGCGCAGCCAATATTTCCTTGTACTGCAGGTTTTTAACCATATGCTGCAGGCGGTTTCCCAGTCCCGGGTTGTGATCCCCAATAGTACCGGCCACTTTCAGGCAAAGCGCTTCATCCAGCAGCACCACTGCGTCTGTCAGGCATTCCAGAAATTCCGTGGGGATATCTTCAAGCTGGGCCATATCCAGGTCCTCTTCCGGGTTTAACGACAAAGGCACCGGTTCGTCAGCATATGCAAACCGGATATTCAGGTGTTTTGCCAGGGATTCATATATCTCCGTATCCCGGAATGGTTTCCGGATGAAATCGTCACATCCGGCAGCAAGAATTTCGATCCGTTCTTCCTCCAACGCATGGGCTGTCACTGCCACGATACGGGTATCAACCCATTCCGGACTTGCTTTTATTTTTCGGGCTGCCTCCAGACCGTTCATGATCGGCATCCGGATGTCCATCCAGATCAGATGCGGACGCCACTGTTCCCAGAATACTAAGGCTTCCTGACCATTGACGGCTTCGGCGAATATCAAAGCCCAGCGGGGCGAGCAGCTTGCGAAGGAGCAGACGATTCTCCGGCTGATCTTCGGCAATCAGAATCCGCCAGGGCGTATGGTCATCGGCAAGTCCAATAACCCGACGATTTAACAACGGGTTTATCACATTCCCGCACGGTTGGCATATCCCCACCGGGATTGAGAAATCAAAGACCGAGCCTTTGCCATACTCGCTTTTCATTCCCAGCGTTCCCCCCATAAGGGCCACATACTGCCTGCAGATTGTCAGGCCCAGTCCGGTTCCGGTCTCCACGGCGCCGCTGTCAAGAATCTGCCTGAACGGTAAAAAAATGATTTCCTGATCGCGTTTTCGAATGCCGATGCCAGTGTCTCTCACCGCAAATGACAATTGCCCGGTCCGGGGTGTTGTCAGGTACTGAAAATCGGCATAAAGGCTGACAGAGCCCCGGGTTGTGTATTTGATGGCGTTTGCAATCAAACTGATCAAAACCTGACGCAGTTTGACGGCATCAACCCGGATCTGCCCGTGGAGGTTGGCGGATACATTCAGGTTGAAATCAAGGCCTTTTTTTTCAATTGTCACAGACATGAGGCTTTTGATGTCCTGAAGGAATAATTCCGGGGTGATATCCATGTTTTCACAGACGAGATGACCTGCTTCGATTTTGGAAATGTCCAAAATGTTGTTGATCAGACTCAACAGATGTTCTCCGCTGCCTGAAATGACGTTCAAATTCTCGGTCTGTTCAGGTGAGGATTTCGAATCTTTCCGCATCAGGCTGGAAAACCCGAGTATGGCATTGAGGGGCGTACGCAATTCATGACTCATATTGGCCAGAAAAATGCTCTTGGCCCTGTTTGCGGCTTCAGCAGGTTCTTTTTCCTGCAAAAGTTCTTCCGATATCTGCTTTTCCCGGGTGATATCTTCCAGAACAAGAATCATGCCGCGCTGGTGTTCACTGGCATCAATTGTGCGGGACATTTGCACATTATAATACTGGATGGTTCCCGAATTTTCGATTTTTCTTTCAAAGATCCGGTGGGTATCCATATCCTTCAAAAAGACATTCAGGTCCTCAGCCAGCCAGGGAAACATTTCCGAAGCGGATAATTTGCCAACCATATCGTCCCGGGTATAATTCATGGCGGCGTTTTGGAGGTTCATCTTCGCCCTCTTGTTCTTGGTGCGGTTGGTTTTTGGTGTCCTGATGGAATGCCTGTAGCCTGTAGGTCAGGTTGGCCGGTTGTCTGGCCTACCTGACTTTGCCGGATTGCATCCCGGCTTTCCGGCTTGTCAGGGAGCCGCAAAGGGCCGCGGCGCCCCGACCTACCCGCTGTAAACATTCACAGACAAAAAAGGGAGAGCCAGGATAAATTTACGGAAATGAAGGCCGGAGAAAACAATCAGGCGGCAACCCTGCAACCGGGTTGGTTGGATGAAACGTATCACATCATGTTCCGCAATCGGCTGATCCAAAAATCGGGCCGATTGCGGTTATGACAGTCAGGCTTCTGTTTATTCTGCGGCCTTCGGACAGATGGACATCGGATCGGCCATGACCCTCAGGGTTTCGTAGCGTTTCTGGATTTCTGTCTCGAGTTGCGCCCGAAGCTTTTTGGATTCATCCGGAAAGGCTTTTTCCAGCATGGCATACCGGTTTTCACCGCTCAGAAAATCCTGAAGTGTGCCATCCGGGGCCTTGTCATAATCCAGAATAAAGGGATTTTTGCCTTCCAGGGCCAGAAGCGGGTTGTAGCGGTAAAGCGGCCAGTAACCGGTCTGTACCGCCAATTGTTCTTCCAACTGACTTTTTCCCATGCCCTTTTTGAGTCCCTGGTTGATGCAGGGCGCGTAGCACAGGATCAGAGAGGGGCCGGGATAACTTTCCGCCTCGTTAAATGCCTTGAGCATTTGCTGTTTGTTGGCGCCCATGGCAACCGACGCCACATAGACATAGCCATAGGTCATGGCCATTCTTCCCATGTCCTTCTTGCAGATTTTCTTTCCGGATGCCGCAAATTTGGCAACCGATCCGGTGGGTGTGGCTTTGGAGGACTGGCCGCCGGTGTTGGAATAGACTTCGGTATCCAGAACCAGAATATTGATGTCATCGCCGGATGCCAGCACATGATCCACACCGCCATATCCGATGTCATAGGCCCATCCGTCCCCCCCAAACGACCAGATGGATTTTTTCACCAGCAGGTTCTGCATGGCAATGATCTGATTCAGCAACTGGTTGCGCCGGGTGACGGCCAGAAGCGCCTTGATTTTTTGGCCAAAAGAGACCGACAGATCTGCGCTGGCCATACCGCTCAGCCAGCCGGTCATGGCATCTTTCAGTTCATCGGAAAGCGGCGTATTTAAAGCCGCCCGAATCAGCTCGGCCAGTTTGTTCCGTCTTTGAATATAGGAAATGGCAATACCATACCCGAATTCCGCAGCATCCTCGAACAGGCTGTTTCCCCAGGCCGGACCATGCCCGTCCTTATTGACCGTATAGGGCGTGGATGGCGCGGACGCACCCCAGATTGAGCTGCATCCCGTGGCATTGGCAATGATCATGCGTTCGCCGAACAACTGGGTCAGCACCTTGACATACGGGGTTTCACCGCATCCGGCACAGGCCCCCGAGAATTCCATCAGGGGCTGCTGGAACTGGCTGCCCTTGACCGTATCCCGCCGCATCAGGCTGTCCTTGACCGGCACCGTCAGGGAGAATTGATGATTGGGAACCTGGACCCCGGTCTGGGTCTCGATGGGTTTCATGACCAGGGCTTTTTTCTTGGCCGGACAGATATCGGCGCAGTTGCCGCATCCCTGGCAGTCCAGCGTATTGACCTGGATTCTGAAATGATAGCCTTTCAGCTCCTTGCCCAGCGCCGGTTTGGTTACAAAGTCTGCAGGCGCGAATTTCAGTTCGTCATCCGATGCCACAATCGGAATGATGGCGGCATGGGGACAGACAAACGCACACTGATTGCATTGAATGCAGTTGTCCATATCCCATTCCGGGACCAGAATGGCCACCCCCCGTTTTTCGTATTTGGCTGTATCCACCGGAAAAACCCCGTCCGGCTGAAATGCACTGACCGGGAGTTTGTCGCCCTGCTGGGCCAGAATCGGAAACATGACATTTTGTACAAACTCCGGAACTTCCGATCCGGTCACATCGGTTCCGGCAGCATCTTTCCAGGACTGGGGATAGGTGATTTCAATCAGGTTGGCCAGGGTATGATCCACGGCTTCCATGTTCATCTGAACGATTTTGTCGCCTTTTTTGCCATAAACCTTCTGAATGTCCTTTTTCAGGAGATCGACCGCCTCTTCAAAGGGCAGCACATTGGCCAGTTTGAAAAATGCCGTCTGCATGATCATGTTGATCCGGTTGCCCAGTCCCACTTCGGCGGCAATTTTGACCGCATCCACATTATAGAATTTCAGGTTGTTGTGGGCGATAAAACGCCGCATTCTGGCCGGAAGCATACTTTCCATGTCTTCCAGGGTCCAGTTGGAATTGAGCAGAAAGGTGCCATTCGGCCGGATGCCTTCCAGTACATCATAAATCTGGACATAGTTGGACTTGTGGCAGGCCACAAAATCTGCGGTGTTTACCAGATAGGTGGACTGGATCGGAGATGCCCCGAACCGGAGATGGGATACGGTAATGCCGCCGGATTTTTTGGAATCATAGGCAAAATATCCCTGTGCAAAGAGATTGGTGTTGTCCCCGATGATTTTGATGGCGGACTTGTTGGCGCCGACCGTTCCGTCAGATCCCAGGCCCCAGAATTTGCACTGAACCGTTCCCTTGGGGGTGGTGTCAACCGGGTTTTCCAGTTCCAGGGAGGTGTGGGTGACATCATCACATATTCCCACGGTAAAATGGTTTTTGGGTCCGGCGGACAACATGTTTTTATAAACGGCCCGAACCATGGCCGGGGTAAATTCCTTGGAACCCAGTCCATACCGGCCGCCGATGATGACCGGCATTTCTCCCCGCTCCATAAACGTGGTACACACGTCCTGATACATGGGTTCACCAATGGCGCCGGGTTCCTTGGTGCGGTCCAGAACCGTGATCCGGTTGGCCGTTGCCGGCAGGGTTGCCAGGAAATCGGCAATGCCGAATGGTCTGTAGAGACGGACCTTGACCAGTCCAACCCGCTCGCCGGCGTCATTCAGATGATTGACCACTTCCTCGATGGTTTCACAGGATGAGCCCATGGCAACAATCACCCGATCGGCTTCGGGATCACCCACATAGTCAAATGGGCGATAGAAGCGTCCGGTCAGATCCCCCACCTTTTTCATGTAGTGTTTGACCACATCTGCAATCTTCAGATAATAGGGGTTGGCCGCCTCCCTGCCCTGGAAATAAATATCCGGATTCTGGGCCGTGCCCCGGATATGGGGATGTTCGGGATTCATGGCCCGGCTGCGGAAATCTGCAATGGCCTGATGATTGACCAGTCTGGCCATGTCATCATAATCGATCATTTCGATTTTCTGAATTTCATGAGAGGTTCTGAATCCGTCAAAAAAATGAAGAAACGGCACCCGTCCCTCGATTGCGGACAAATGGGCCACCAGGGCCAAGTCCATGGCTTCCTGAACCGAATTGGAGCAGAGCAGGGCAAAACCGGCCTGTCGAACAGACATGACATCCGCATGATCCCCGAAAATGGACAGTGCATGGGAGGCAATGGCCCGGGCCGTGACATGAAACACAGCGGGAAGCAGCTCTCCGGCAATTTTGTACATATTGGGAATCATCAACAGCAGACCCTGGGATGCAGTAAAGGTCGTGGTCAGGGAGCCCGCTGCCAGTGCCCCGTGTACCGCACCGGCGGCGCCGGCTTCCGACTGCATCTGACGGACAAAAAGGGTTTGGCCGAATATGTTTTTTCGATCGCCTGCGGCCCACTCATCGGCAATTTCACCCATCGGGGTTGACGGGGTGATCGGATAAATGGCGGCAACATCGCTCATGGCATAGGCGACGTGGGCGGCAGCGGTGTTGCCATCGATGGTTTTCATTTTTTTGGGCATGATCCTCTCCTTGGTTTGATGGGTCCTGAAAAAAATAACGTGATGTTTCAGCGTGTTGGAATATAAATAATGTTCTCTTTTATCGCATATGACCGCATTTGTAAACAGGCGCCGTTTTTTGCCTCCATACATGTAATTGACCTTTCCAGAACGACCCCCAATCCGTTTTTCCCCGTCCAGCTTCAGTTGTCACAAATCCGACATTTGGTGCGACTTGAAAATATCGTCAACATGCTCGCCGCGCATCAGACGTTGAACGTACCGCAACGCATCCAGAACGGATGTTTTCCCCGATCCATTGTCCCCAAGCCACAGTTGAAAGTCACCTGGATTGATCCGAAAATTTGTCAAACATCGAAAATTGTCGATATAAATTTCGGTTATCATGGGTTGTTTTCCTCTTTCATCAGATGATGACCAGTCGATTCATTCATTTCAGAGTTCCAGCCCTTTCTTGCGCACCAGAACACCGTCCGCCCGGCGTTTTTCGTTGGGAAATCCGGCAGCCGGTTGCGGGACCGGTTGGCAGATGGCCTGGTTGGGAGTGGCTGTCAATGTGCGGGCTGGTTTTACGGTTCGTTCCAATCCGAAAATGCCTTTGAATGAAAACGCCATGACCATCATTTATCACAAAGAGGATGGGATGAACCTGACAGGTATCTTGAATATAAAAATAAAGGGGGGTATCCATTTAACGCAAGCGCCCCCTATATGTTGTGGTTTTGCTAAATTATTTTTCGGTAACGCAACACGAATGATAACGGTAGGATGCATGTCATATCGGCCCTATTTTTATTCATGCCATCATATCAAACAACACTCTACATGTTGTGGTCACTTGCGCTAAGTGGATACCCCGTAAAATAAAAAGGGCCGCTGTCCCTGACTGTCTTTCGTGTCAATTTATTTTTGTTTTTAAGGTCGTCACTTATGTTGTGAGTTGAAATAGTGAGACCGTTGTTCATTCCTGTGAATTGTCAACTGAATTATCAACGTACGTTCCCCACACACATACAAATCTACCGTCCCTCAAATCTACAGCCGCGCTTCTTTTTAAGGCGGATACTGGCCGTACATCGAGATACTGTCCGTCTATCGTCTGGATTTCCAGTAGTCCGTGTGCCGATGAAGATGCATGACTGCGAGGATGTAAATGCGATCAGATTCTATGCTGTATAGAACTCCGTATGGAAAGCGATTGGTCAGGCATCTGCGGATATCATCTTCAACAATCGGCCATGCATACGAATAAGAAAGAATGTTCTGTATGGTTGAATAAACCTCCAGTGAGAAATCTTCTCCCAATCCCGGTACACTGCTTTCATAGTACGCGATAGCTTCAAGGAATTCCGCTTCAGCTTCCGGATGAAAATCAAATTTCATCGTTCAAAACTTTCTCTGATTCTCGCAAAGACCTGATCGCCTGGAACGGGATTGATACGTTTGGATCGGAGTTCGGAAAGCCGACATTTGGCAACCTCTATCCACTTCGTGTCAATGTCCGGGTTCGGAATGTTCAATGTGCGAAGGAGTGAATCAACCACAATGATGCGCTCCGCCACCGGGAGTGCGGCTGCCTCCTGAATGATGTCCTTTGTGCTGTGCATGACACACCTCCATTATTTGATCATGATCTTACCACAGGATATTATCTTCAGCAATTCTCAAAGGCGGAAAACTCAAGCCAAAGACAGGCTTCGCTCCGAGTTGAAATAGTGATAACGTCCCGGAGGTCCCTTTTAGCCAGTTTCCCGGATATGGCGGATCTGGTCACTGAAATCAGATCAAATCCGGAAGGGTTTATCCAGGACTTTATCAGATAGACGCCACTCTTTTGGGCAGAATTGGCTGTGGGGCAACGCCGGAGCCGGCAAGCTTTGTGCCTTTGCCCCTGCCCAAGATGTCGCGGCTTTTTGCGGCTCCCTGACAAAATGCCATCGGCTAATCGCATAATCGCAAAGTCAGGTAGGCCAAACCACCGGCCAACCTGACCTACCGACTCTTTTCGCTGAGCAAAAACAATCAAATATCAACAAATTTCTGATATACCACTTCAAGCTCAATCCATACGGAACCAATTCTCAAAATATTGATCCATCCCAAATCCGTATGGTCATACAGTGAATGGTAAAGATAACAATGGATCTCATCCTTGACGTTACTTTTGACCAGGCTTTGAAGTGTATTGTGATCATGACCATCTCCAATTCCCCATTCCTTATCCTTGAGTACTCTCGGAACAGGATCGGCATTCAATTCGATCAGTAAATTGTCGCCTTCGTCGTCATAATAAGGGTCGTCTTTCCTTATGAAAAACAGTATCCTGCCCTCGATTTCAAAATCTTCCATCCAGTCGTCGGAGTCCCTGATTCTTTTTT
>DFZE01000048.1:48900-56922 GCA_002382065.1 Desulfobacteraceae bacterium UBA4064 | reverse complement strand
GGGCGACCTGTTTGTAGAAATTGATGCTGTTATGCCCATCAAGCCCCGTAGGGGCGGCCTGTAACCGGAATACACAGGCCGCCCCTACGGGGCTTGATGGAAATTTTTAAGCGTCATTCTACAAACAGGACGCTCCTACGGAGCTTGATGGGTTATGTTTATTTTTAACTGCATTTTTACGGTAAACGCTCATGAATCATTCCGCAGCTTCACCCCCAGTAATGAAAATGGGCCAGCTATCGTAGCCCGGCTTTCCAAAGCCGGGACAGGACAGTTACCGATCAAACTTTGTGCCTTTGTCCCTCTGCCCCTTTGCACCTGAATAACCATTTTCACGGTAAAACCGTTCTTAACGCATCAACAAACCTGTCAAAAATAACCGTTTTTTTTCTCAACGATCGGCAATCCATATTTTCAAACATTTTTTCCCTCAATCCTCTTGAAATTTCCAATTGCACACCGGTTCCACTTTTACACCGGTTGCAAATATTTTCGGGATCGATTCCACGAAGCCCGGGTGTATCGCCGATCACGGCACTGAAACCGGCTGTCTGTAATGCATACATCATTTTTTGTTTCAAATCCTGATGGTTACCTCCGATAAATACCGTGTCGCCTTTGTCCCGGGTCCCGTGAATGGAAATGACAATCAATGCATGTCGGGAAATCTTCAATGCGGTTGGTTCATCATAGCGGTTGCTGGTGAGGTGTAATATTTTATTCCCTGTTTTTTTCAAGCCCTTGAAGGCATAAAACGTATAATCGTTTCCGGACAAAGCCTCTGCGATGTCTATGGTTCCGGGTTCGATGCCCCCGCCGTGAGGGGCCATTATGGCAATGCCGGAATCCTGTTCCCGATACAGAATTGCATAATCTTCCCCTTCTCTTTCGTTTTGTGCCAATTCGGCAAAATCTTCATATTTGTCCATTGTATCTGACGCTAATCTTTTGAAAAAGATACCGTCGGAAGAAAATATTCGGCAAACTGGTTGAAAATTATGAACGATATCTATGATATCAGGTTGTTACACTTCATCATAAACCTGTTTACCGAATATTTACCGTCGGAATGACAGCCGCTTTCTTCCTGAAAAGGGGCTGAACCCGGTTTTTTGCCGCGTCCAGATAGATATAATAAACCGGTGTAATGTATAACGTCAGAAACTGGGAAAAGATCAGGCCGCTCACCACGGTCAGGCCCAGGGGCTGTCGGAACTCGGCGCCCGCGCCAATTCCGATGGCAATCGGCAGGGTTCCGATGGTGGCGGCCATTGTGGTCATCATGATGGGCCGAAACCGGATCAGGCATCCTTCAAAGGGCCATCAGGGACAGGTTGTCGACACTGAATCCAAAAAAATACATGGCCCCGAAGGTGACAATGATGGACATGGGCAGGGCCATGGCGGGAATGAATGTGGCGGTTGCGCTTCTTAAAAACAGAAAAATGACCAGAATGACCAGGCCGATCGTCAGTGCAAGTGTCAGCTTGACATCTTCGACAGACTCCCGGATGGATATGGACCGGTCATACAGGGTGCGCAGTTCCACAGATGCCGGGATTTGTTTTTCAAAAATGGGCAGAAGCTTTTTGATGTTGTCCACAACGGCAACGGTGTTGGTGCCGGGCTGTCTTTGAACTGCCAGAACAATGGCCCGGGTGTCATCCCGCCAGGTATATATCTTGTCATTTTCAACACTGTCCCGGATCTCGCCGATTTCATCCAGCCGAACCGGTGACACGGGATTTGATGGCAACGGTTGAAGCGGACGCGACATTCCCGATGGCCCGGATTTCCACCGTACGGTTTTGGTAACGGCTGCTGCCGTCATAACGGGTACGGCCCGAGGGGCCGGTTTCCCGTGAGATGCTGATTTGTGCGCAGACGGATTGTTTTTTGCATCACAGGCACGCATCATCATTGCCATGACAAGAATCAGTACAGCCTGAACAGGGACATGTTTGTAACGGGAGATCCGGTCATTCATATCCGTCGGATCCATTGTTGGATTGTCTCAGGGATTGCAGGCAGAAGGCCATATCCTCGGGTAGCGGAGATTCAAACACCATGACGGTTTCGGTAACGGGATGAATGAGCCCCAGTTTCCAGGCATGAAGCATCTGCCGGGGGGGATCTGTCAGGGCATGCGCCAGGGACTGACACAATTGTTTGGGACCGTAAACCCGGTCCCCCACCACCGGATGGTGCATGGCCGCGCAGTGAACCCGAATCTGGTGGGTCCGACCGGTTTTGATCCGTACCTCGATCAATGTCGCATCACGAAAGACCTCCTGTTTTCGCCACAGGGTCATTGCCTGACGGGAGATATGGCTGTGTACCGACATTTTTTTACGGTCTGATGCATGCCTGCCGATTGGCAAATCAATCACGCCGGAGTCGGTTTTCAGGTTTCCATGAACAATGGCCAGATAATATTTCTGGATGGATCGATCCTTGAATTGTCTGGCGAGATGGTGATGGGCCAATTCGGTTTTGGCAATGACCAGGCATCCGGATGTATCCTTGTCCAAACGATGAACGATTCCTGGCCGGATTTTTCCACCAATGCCTTCCATGTCCGGACAGTGAAACAGAATCGCATTCACCAGGGTCCCGGAGAGATGGCCCGGGGCAGGATGCACGACCAGACCGGGTTGTTTATTGATGACCAGAATGTGGGAATCTTCATAAATCGGCTGAATCTGGATGGATTCGGGAAGCGCTTCGATGGATTCGGGAGGGGGAAATTGTCCGGTGATGATATCGCCGGGTTTTACCCGATAGCCGGGCTTTTTGGTTTCTCCCAGTACCGTTATCCGGCCTTCCCGTATGAGAGAGGTAACATAGGCGCGTGACCGGTTGGAAAGTGAGGATACAACAGCGTCCAGTCTTTGACCGGCATCCGCAGGGGGTATTTGAAGCCGGATCGAATTGTTTTCCGGCATCGTGTCAGGACCGGCTACCGGCAAGTGTTGCCTTGAGAAAAAAGGGTTTCAATTTCGGAAAGAATGGATGCCTCTGAAGTCTGGCGGGAAGTGGACAATTCTTTCACCAGCAGGGTCTGTGCCGTATCATAAAGTTTGCGCTCTCCAAACGACAGATCCTTGGTCAGACGCAGAATATACAGATCCCGAAAAACAATGGCGACATCATAGATGGAGCCGGTTTTGATTTTATCCATATATTCCCGGTAGCGGCGATTCCAGGTTTGTGTATCGGCGGTCATATCCCGACTGGTTGTAAAAATATCATAAATTTTGGGAATGTCGGCCTCATCGATAAGGGCTCTCAATCCGACCATCTGAACCTTTTTGACCGGAATCATGATCGTCAGATTATTTTCAAGAATTTTCATCATGAAAAAATCGTGAGGTTCACCATTCACCATTTTTCGTTCGATTGCAATAATTTCTCCCACACCGTGTCCGGGATAGACAGCCAGATCGCCAATGGTAAATGCACAGCAGGCTGTCAGAGGTACGGGTTGATGATGGGTAAAACGGTCGGTTGATTTTTTGCCGGTCATACGTTAAGCCAGTCAGCGTGAGCGTGAAAAGATTGTGGACGGTAATTGGATCGGTATGATCACCCAATACGAATTGAAGAAGAAGGGATATTTGAATTGGATATTAGCACAATTCAAATATCCCATCAATAAAAAAGGATTGGCGCGATAAAAACGCCAATCCTTTTCATTTTGAAACAGACTGCCTGAAAAAACCAGATGCTGTTAGACCAGGAACGGAACCATCAGCAGTGCCACAACATTCAGGATTTTAATCATGGGGTTGATAGCCGGGCCGGCAGTATCTTTGTAGGGGTCGCCTACGGTGTCGCCGGTAACAGCCGCTTTGTGGGCATCGCTGCCCTTGCCGCCAAGATGACCGTCTTCAATATATTTTTTGGCATTGTCCCATGCGGCGCCGCCAGTGGTCATGGAGATGGCCACAAACAGACCCGTCACGATGCTGCCGATAAGAAGACCGCCAAGCGCCACTTTGCCCAAAAGGAATCCAACAACAAGCGGCGCCAGAACCGGCAGAAGCGCCGGAATAATCATTTCTTTGAGGGCGAACTTGGTGACGATGTCAACGCATGCGCCGTAATCCGGTTTTGCGGTGCCTTCCATGATGCCCGGAATCGTCCGGAATTGACGACGAACTTCCTCAACAACGGCACCGCCGGCATTGCCGACTGCTTTCATGGCAATGGAAGCAAACAGATAGGGCAGCAGACCGCCGATAAACAGACCGATGATGACGTTGACGTCAGCCAGGTCAAATTTGATGGCTGCAGCGCCTTTTCCGCCAATAAACGCAAACTCCTGAACATATGCGGCAAACAGAACCAGGGCCGCAAGACCGGCAGAGCCGATGGCATAGCCTTTGGTAACGGCTTTGGTGGTGTTTCCAACAGCATCCAGGGGGTCGGTTACAGCGCGGACACTCTCATCCATCCCGGCCATTTCGGCGATACCGCCGGCATTGTCAGTAATCGGGCCATAGGCATCAATGGCAATAACCATACCGGTCATGGACAGCATGGACATGGCGGCCATGGCGATACCATAAAGGCCTGCAAAGTAATGTGCGCCATAAATCGCGAGACAGATGGCGATAACCGGAGCTGCTGTCGCCTGCATGCTGACGGCAAGACCGGCAATGATGTTGGTGCCGTGGCCGGTTGCGGATGCATTGGCGATTCCGATGACCGGGGCATATTTACCCGTATAAAATTCGGTGATGATAACGATCACAACCGTCAGAACCAGACCGATCAGGGTGGAGAAATAAACCGCTTTGGCGGAAATGGTTCCCAATCCGTCCATATATTTCATGCAAACAAAGTAGAATGCAATTGCGGCGATAATGGCAGCGCCGAACATGCCTTTATACAGGGCACCCATGATATATTCTCCTTTGCCCAGGCGGACAAAGAAAATGGCGATCATGGAAGCAATGATGGAAATTGCGCCAAGCAGCAGCGGAAATTCGGTAGCGATGATCATCTTTGGGAAAAGCAGATGGCCAATCAGCATGGCGGCCACGGCGGTAACGGCATAGGTTTCAAACAGGTCGGCAGCCATACCGGCGCAGTCACCCACATTGTCGCCCACGTTGTCTGCAATAACAGCCGGGTTTCTTGGATCGTCTTCCGGAATTCCGGCTTCGACCTTACCCACCAGGTCAGCGCCCACATCCGCACCCTTTGTAAAAATGCCGCCGCCCAGTCGTGCAAAAATGGAGATAAGGCTTCCACCAAATCCCAGGGCAACCAGCGCCATGACGTCATGCGTCAGATAGTAGTATCCGGCTACAGATGTCAGGGCCAGACCGGCAACCATCATGCCCGTAACCGAGCCACCTTTGAATGCCAGCGCCAGACCGGCAGCCAGACCATTTTTGCAAGCTTCTGCGGTTCGGACGTTCGCGATGACCGATACCCTCATGCCGACATAACCGGCGATGAAAGATGCAACCGCACCAATCAGAAAGCCGACGGCGGATTTCTGGCCCAGGGTAAAGAAAATGGCGATAAAAATAATCACGCCGACAATAGACATGCTTTTTAACTGCCGATTCAGGTAGGCAATAGCGCCTTCCTTGATGGCCTCGGCTATCTCCTGCATTTTTTCATTGCCTGCCGGAGCAGCCTTCACAATCGTCGCAAGCGCGATTGCAAAAAGGACTCCTACAACACCAACCAGCGTACACGTCAATGGAATATTTGCCAGTACGTAGTCCATTATTTCCCTCCATCTGTTGTTGAACTTGAAATTGTGATTGTCATCCGATTAAAACGGTTCATGCCTTCCCTTGTTCCCTTGCAAAGGATGGTCGATACCGCATCCCGGGCAAGCGACGCCAATTTTTCCGCCGCCTGGATTTCCGCGCTGGAAAATGATTGCAACACATAATCCGTAACGCCGACATCTGTTTCCGGGCGCCCGATACCCAGCCGGATTCGAATGAATCCGTCATCATTCAGGGTATCGATAATTGACTGAACTCCTTTGTGTCCGCCGCTCCCTCCTTTCTCCTTGATTTTTAATCTTCCAAAGGTCAGATCCATATCATCATGAACAACCAGCATATCCGAAACCGATATGCCGAAATAAGCAATCAGATTGGTTACCGGCAATCCGGCAAGATTCATGAATGAAAGCGGTTTTGCAATAATGACATCCTGTTCGGCTACAATTCCCCGGCCCGTCATGGCATTGAAGTGATGGGTCGATAATGGAATGTCGAAGTGCCTTGAAATTTCATCAATGGCCATGAACCCAATATTGTGACGGGTCTGGTGATAGCGTGAACCCGGATTGCCCAGACCCACAATCAGATAACGGGGAGTATGCTCACAAAACACGGCCTGGCTGTCGATCAGGCGCCTTTTTTACCGCCGGCGGCCGGTGCGGATTCTGCTTCTTCTGTTTTGGCGCCGGCACTCCGGTCGTCGCCCATGGAGCTGGAAATGGTCAGAACCGTCATCTGCGCATCATCTGCAAAATCGATGTTGTCCATTTTCGGCAAGTCACCGATATGAATGGAGTCACCAATATCCAGACTGCTGATATCGACCGGAATGGCATCGGGCACCTCAAACGGGAGACACGATACCTCAACTTCACGCAATATGCTCTGGAGGATTCCGCCATTCTCGACACCCTTGGCTTTTCCCCGAATGGCAATGGGAACTTTGACCGTGATTTTGCGATCTTTTGAAATCTCGTAAAAATCAACATGCATGAATTTGCGGGATACCGGATGAACCTGGATTTCCTTGGCAATGGCGCTACGGGCCGGAAAATCGGCATTCTGCAGTTTCAGATTGAAAATGATCTGACTCATCTGCGCTTTCTTCAGTGCCAGTTCCAGATCATGGGCATTTATCGATATCAGAACAGACTCTGAACCCGGGCCATAAATCACACCGGGTATATTTCCTTCCCTGCGGATTCCCCTTGATGGGCTGTTGCCTGCGGCTGTTCGTATATTGGCATTAATATCAATTAGTTCCAAAAAAAAACCTCCTCAAAAAAAATAATCTGATAATGGTGGTCTGTTAAACAAACAAGGATGTGACTGAATCGCCCCGATGGCTTCGTATAATTGCCTCACCAACCAGCCTGGCAATGGTTAGCACCTTGAATTTTCCGGATTCGATGGCGGCAGGTTTAAGCGGAATTGTGTCGGTAACGACAAAACTGGTCAGCGGCGAATCAATGATCCGCTGAATCGCGGGGCCGGACAGAACAGCATGTGAGCAACAGGCGTGGACTTCTCTGGCGCCTTTTTCATGAATGATTGCAGCGGCTTCGGTAACAGTCCCGGCTGTATCGACCATATCGTCCAGAATAATGGCGGTCTTGCCATCCACATCACCAATCAGGGCCATGGCTTTGGCCTGGTTTGGGGCTTCCCGGCGTTTGTCAACAATGGCCAGGCTGGCATTCAATCGTTTGGCAAAGGCACGGGCGCGTTCAACCCCCCCGGCATCCGGGGATACAATGACAATATCTCCGGAAAATTTTGTCCGAATATGCTCCAGAATGACCGGAGCGGCAAACAGATTGTCAACAGGAATACTGAAAAACCCCTGAATCTGGCCGGCATGCAGATCCATGGTGATCACCCGATTGGCGCCGGCCACTGTTATCAGATCTGCGACCAGTTTGGCGCTGATCGGTACCCGGGGGGCATCTTTTTTATCCTGCCTGGCATATCCATAATACGGAATGACAGCCGTCACCCGCCGCGCAGATGACCGTTTGCACGCATCGATCATCAATAGCAGTTCAACCAGATAATCATTGACCGGAGAACTGGTGGACTGAATTACAAATACATCCCTGGATCGGATATTTTCATTGATTTCAATCTGAATTTCACCATCACTGAATGTTTTTACCTTTGCATGGCCGACATCAATCTCGATATACTCACAAATTTTTTGTGTCAGGGATGGATTGGAATTGCCGGAAAAAATTGTCAGGCCATTGGTTAGAAAGCCGTTCATCGA
>DFZE01000048.1:0-48854 GCA_002382065.1 Desulfobacteraceae bacterium UBA4064 | reverse complement strand
GAAAAGTCAGACCAAAAGCCGCGTCATGAAACACGAATAACCAAAATCATCTGAAATTGACCGGTATGCAAGGGACATTGCCTGATCGTCCGGAAACACGCCAAAAACAGATGGACCGCTTCCCGACATCAGAGAACCCAGGGCTCCGTTTAGGATCAGCAATTGTTTGATCTGGCCGATCTCCGGAACCATTGAACCGGTTACGGTTTCCAGATCATTGCACAGCCCGTATCGAATATCAAACTGGCAGTCGTTTAAAAGAAATTTTTTAAGCTTTTGTTCACACTTTGTCAATCCTAAATTCAGATTGGCATAGACCATTTGTGTTGAAACGGAAACAGAAGGGCATATTAAAAGGACTGGAAATGATGACAGACGGTCATAGATTTCAATCTGTTCCCCCTTGCCGGTAACAATGGCCGGTTTCTGATAAATGAAAAAAGGCACATCCGATCCGAGTGCGATAGCCATTTCGGCCAGTTCCCGGGGGGACAAAAGATTGCCATGATACCGGTTCATTGCCAGAAGAACGGTGGCCGCATTGCTGCTGCCGCCACCGAGACCCGCAGCCACCGGAATCCGTTTGTCGATCCGAATCGATACTCCGTGTCGATTATTGACGCGCCTGCAATATTCAATGGCCGCACGCGCCGCCAGGTTGGTTTCATCCTGCGGAACATCCGGATGATTGCAGACGACCTGGATATGATTCCCATTGAAATCCATCGCAATCTCGTCATAAAGCGCAATGGGACACATCAGGCTGACGATATTGTGGTATCCGTCAGGACGTTTTCCGGTAACCGCCAGAAACAAATTGATTTTGGCCGGGGAAACAACGTTTATCATAACGGATTATTTTGTGAGTTTAATGACCAGGAAACCGGCATTGCTTCGCCAGATGAACATCTGGATAGCCTCACTTTTCTTGATTTTGGAAATGGCGGATGCATAGTCCTTGGTATTTTTAATTGGAATATGGTTGATTTCCTTAATGATATCGCCAGGAGTCAGACCGGCTTCAGCACCTTTGCCATCGGGGTTGACCTGTTCGATGACCACGCCATCCATCTGAGTGGTATTCAATCGTTTGGCCAGTTCCGGCGTCAGATTTGAAACACGGATGCCCAGTTCATCCTCGGAACTTTTTTCCGGTGATCCGGAAGCCAGTTGGGTTGTATCATCGGGCCGTTTGGCAATTTCCACCTGAACACTCTGTTTCTTTCCATTTCGAATCAAAACGACTTTTGTTTTTTCACCCACATTCAGGCCGGCAACCAGGTTGGTCAAATCCCGACTGGTGACAACCGGTTGACCATTGATTTCCACGATGATGTCTTTGGGTTGAATGCCTGCTGCCTCTGCCGGATTTCCGGGCATGACTTCCATGACCATAATCCCTTTCTTATCCGGAATGCCATAATAATCCGCCATTTCTTCAGACAGATCCTGAATGACCACCCCGAGCCATCCACGGGTAACCGATCCCTTGGTTTTCAGTTGATCGATAATGCCATGCGCCAGGTTGATGGGAATGGCAAATCCGATTCCCTGACCACTGGCCACAATGGCGGTATTGATGCCGACAACCTTGCCCTGCATGTCAATCAGGGGGCCGCCACTGTTGCCCGGATTGATGGACGCATCTGTCTGTAAAAAATTGTCATAGGGTCCGGAGCCAATAACACGGCCTTTGGCGCTGATAATGCCGGCTGTGACGGTCTGCTCCAGCCCGAATGGACTTCCTATCGCCACAACCCACTGGCCCACCTGCAGCGAATTCGAATCACCCAGTGGAATGACCGGAAAGTCATCACCGGATTTGATCTTGATCAGGGCGATATCGGTCGATGGGTCCGATCCAATGATGTCGGCATCGAATTCTTTGCCGTTTTTCAGTTTGACCTTGATTTTGGTTGCATTTTCAATGACATGATTGTTGGTGACAATATGGCCTTCCCGGTCGATAATAAAGCCGGAACCCAGGCTCCGTTCCTTGAATTCACGCTGGGGCTGCTCACCAAAAAACTTTTCAAAAAAATCATTGAAACGCTCATCATTTCCAAACGGGTTGGGCGAAAAATGTTTAAAAACACGCCCCCCGCCCTGAACCGTCTTTTCTGTACGGATGTTGACAACGGATGGGCTGACCACTTCTGCCAGCGAACTGAAATTCTGCGGTACCATGACCACATCGTCAGATTTGGCCATGACCGGCATGCTGAACAACAGCACAACCATCAATTCGGAAACCAGAAGGATTCCGGCCAATTTTTGTTGCGATATCAGTTGATTGATTTTTTGTTTCATGACGACCTCTCTGCAGTCCATCCGGTTAATCCCGGAAAATATTCTCAACCTGTTTCACGAACATAAATGATTCTCAAATCATACAAAATGCTTTTCAGCATGGTCGCCTCATCCGCAGTCAGATTGCCCCTGGTTTTTTCCGCCAGCATGGCAATCACATCAATGGTCTGTTTGGCCATCAGCAGATTCTTTTCCCGTTTTCCTGTCCCGGGATCTGAAATGATACCCAACTGGGACAACGCCGCCGAATTGAGAGACACCAGAAATGTGGAAAAATCGATGGCTGGCAGCGGGTATCCGGATTTGGGTTTTCGAGGCTGTTCCATATTGGATTCTGGATCAGGCATATCACATCTCCTGGAAATGGTTTTCGGTTGTAACTACTCAGGTATTCAGTATTCAGAATAGCCCGCATGAAAACGGGTAGGTCAGGGTGCCGCTGCTCTTTGCGGCTCCCTGACACATCGCAAACGGCTAACGGCGCAGGTCCATATTTTCCGGAATGTCCGACATCAAAACTCCAGCGGAATTGCAGACTTGACAGACGGCAGACTCCGAAGCTCGTCAATGACATGCGCGGGTATGGGGGTGTCTGTACAGAGAAAAATGATGTTCCGGTTTCCGGCTTCTTCCTGGCCGACCTGCATGCGTCCGATATTGATTTGATGTTTACCCAGGGTGGTACCGATTTCGCCGATGGATCCCGGCCTGTCAATATTATAGATGAGCGCAAGATGGCCTTTGGGAATCATTTCGAGACGGAAAGAATTGATTCGGACGATTCGGGAATCTTTTTTTCCAAAAATGGTACCGGAAACCGTATTGGTCATTTCCGAAGTCACTGCCCGAACCGTAATCAGATTGACATAATCCTCTGATTCGCCGCTGATGGTTTCGGTCACCCGGATGCCGCGCTCCAGTGCAATGATACGGGCATTGACAAAATTGACATCATCCTTGACATAAGGGGCCAGAAGGCCTTTCAAAGCCGCGGTTCCCACCGGGGATATATCCATGCCCTGAAAATCTCCGGCGAATTCGATCACCACCTCGGTCAGGGGGCCATGAATCATTTGGGACTGAAGCTTCCCGATCTGATCCCCCAGAGACAGGAACGGCCCCAGCTTTTTCAACAGGTCTCCGGTCACGGACGGCACGTTGACCGCATTGCGAATGGTTCCGTTTTGCAGATAATCAATAATCTGCTCGGCGATGGCAACGGCCACATTGGTCTGGGCTTCCTGGGTCGATGCGCCGAGATGAGGCGTACAGATCAGCCGGTCCAGTTCCATAAGCGGGGACTGTCCCGGGGGTTCTGTTGCAAAAACATCCAGGGCAGCGCCGGCGACTTTGCCGGATTTGATGGCATCATACAGATCCGCTTCCTCGACGATGCCACCCCGGGCGCAGTTGATGATCATGACGCCATCTTTCATCTGGTCAAAAGCGGATTTATTCAAAAATCCGATCGTATCTTTCAGTTTGGGAACATGGACCGTGACATAATCGGATATGGCATACAGTTGTTCCAGTGACACATATTCAAACCCGGCTTTTTCAATCAACTCCCGGTTCACAAACGGATCATAGACAATAACCCGCATTTTTAAACCGCGTGCGCGGTCCGCGACAATGGATCCGATTTTTCCAAAACCAATAACGCCTAAAATTTTATCACAGATTTCCCGGCCCTGGAGATTCTTTTTCTCCCATTTCCCGGCCTTGAGAGTAGCGGTTCCCTGGGGGATGTTCCGGGTCAGGGACAGCATCAGGGAAATGGCGTGTTCTGCGGTGGTGACAACATTGCCACCCGGTGTGTTCATGACAATGACACCCTGCTTGGTAGCCGCCTGAATATCAACATTGTCAAGGCCGATTCCAGCCCTTCCGACCACTTTCAGACGGGAGGCTGCCGCCAGTATTTCCGCTGTCACCTTTGTCGCGCTTCGAATGACCAGCGCATCGTAATCTGCAATAATGGCTTTCAATTCATCCGGTTTTAGTCCGGTTTTTACATCGACATCAATGCCTTCCGCCTGTTTGAACAGTTCAATACCGGCTTCACCCAGGTTATCGCTGACCAGAACTTTCATCATGTGTACACTCCCGAGAAATCGATTGAATAGCGTCAATTGGTTTTGATAAATTTGTCCACCCGTTTACTTTTCCGGTAATATATATCCGGTTACGAATCAATTCAACTTAAACCTTCATTAAAATGTCCCTGCCCATAATCATCCCGCATTTTTCAAAATCGTTGGAATACGCCCGATCAGACAATCATCCATCTGAAGCTTTTTCAAACACGTTGAAAGGTATCCCGAATCCATGAGCATTTCCGTTGCTCTGAAAAACGCTTTTCTGGCACTTGGACCATAGGCTTTTTCCACTTTATCCCATGCGGTTTTCGGAATTGCACCCCAGGCAGACATCATCATGGCCAGATCAATCATATCCCGGCTGGAATAAGAAACATCCGCATAACGATCCGCGTTGGCAAGCAATTTTTCAGCAAACATGTCCATCTGACATAATACCGGAATGCCCCAGGTCGGATTGATTGCACCTGCCAACGATATTCTGTCCTCCCTGACAATTTCGAACTTGACAGGAATACCATCCACTTCGACAAACGTGCGTATGCCATACCGATCCGATCTCAAATCACGCAACTGGCGGGGAGCCATTTTGAAAAAACCGGAAAGCCCATCATCGTAAGCCACATTTCGCAAAATACGATAACCATCTGCAGAGGCGCACATCAGATCCATGTCAACAGATTCCCGGTACTCTTCCAGCAACAGTACGATAGCCGTCCCCCCTCCAAAAAAACATCCGGCCTCTTCGAGAAGACGGCCGTCAAGAGAATGTAACAGTTTGAGAATGCGCTGATGATGCGGGCGTTTAAACATTTAACAGTCCTTTCCCGAAATCATTGACAATCCGCTTTAAAAAAGCGTGTTCTGATTCGGTCATGGTTTCCGGATCCACAAAGCGCCAGTAGGCTTCATACAGTGCAAAGGCTTCTTCTTCATCGATGAAGTCATCCGGACACCGGTTCCAGGCAATCAGCCGCAGTTGCGGATAGGCGGATATGCGAACCATAATCCTGTTTCACCTCACTCGAATACAATGCCGGCATATCCCACATAGGAATCTCCGGGATGACGGTCATGGCTGGTGGTATAGGTCAACAACCGGGCGCTTTTCGCCCCCAGCACTCCGGCGGCTGAAATGGCGGCAGCCGCAGCGCCGGAGCAGCAGGCATTGTGTTTCTGAATGGCTTCCCGAATGGTTCGTTCCGGATCCATGGCACATATGGCATCGATAATCTGCCTGTCATTGTGCTGTTTCACCCATTCCACTGCCGCATCCCCGCCACCCTTTGGGGTAAATCCATAATTGGGCCCATAATGTGTCAGGTCCGTGGAGCCGATAACCTTGATTCTCAGCCCCATTCCAAGAGCGGTTTCGGCACACAGTTTTCCGATTTCAACAGATCGCAAATGGGGTGGTGCGCCGATGGGTATGATACGGGCAGCGGGAAAACAGGCTTTGATGAACGGGAGCTGCACCTCGATGGTGTTGTCCGGCGTAAACTGCCGGGCGGTTTCAATTTCAAAATCAACGTGCGTCATCAGCGCCGCTGCCAGCGGCTCATGAATTTCAAGCGGCCCCAGCGGCGTATCCCACGCCCCCTTTGCCATGATGCTTGGCAATGCATCCGGATGAAGATGAATACCAAAAATGATCACCACATCGGGATCATCCCGGCCTTTCAGTCCATGAATCACTTCCAGCGCCACGCGGCCGGAAAAATACCATCCGGCATGGGGCACAATCCCGCCTTTGGCTTCCATTTCGGAAACAGGGCCCGGTTTGATGGATTCCAGAATTTCCTGAATTTCCCGATGGCACGCCGATGCGGTTTTCGGATACCAGGTTCCGGCCAGAACTGCAGGTCTGTTCATGATCGCACCCTCCGTACTAAATGGTTAGGATAAAGGTTTTTCAGTTGTCGATCCGGGTCATGTCCGATTTGGAAGGATATTGCTGCCGCCCGTATATCAATCCGCATGCCCGGATTGAATTTTAAGGTATCATGCTTACCGTTAATTCAAGTGACCCGGATTTCGGGTATGAACATTGAAAAACCCGTTTGATTCCGTTTCAAACACCGTTATATTCTTGTATAAAATGATAAAACAGGTAATATCAACAAAATGTTTTCAATACAACAGGAGGGCGCGTTATGTGGGACTATACCGATAAAGTCAAAGATCATTTTCTGAATCCCCGCAATGTGGGTGAAATCGAAAATGCGGACGGGGTTGGAGAGGTGGGGTCTCTGGCCTGTGGGGATGCGTTGACCCTTTATCTCAAACTGGATGACAATCAGCGGATCAAGGAAGCCAAATTCAAAACATTTGGCTGCGCCAGCGCCATTGCATCATCGTCCGCCCTGACCGAGATGGTGGTCGGGCTGACACTGGAGGAGGCTGAAAAAATCACCAATGAACAGATTGCCGAGTATCTGGGCGGGCTGCCCAAGGAAAAAATGCACTGCTCGGTCATGGGCCGTGATGCACTGGAAAAAGCCATTTCCTGCTACAGGGGTTCAGGCGACAAGGTTCTCGATGGCGAAATCGTTTGTGAATGTTTTGGGATCACAGACAAACAGATTCAGCGCGCCATCCAGGAAAATCATCTCAAAACGGTTGAAGAGGTGACGGATTATGTCAAGGCCGGTGGCGGATGCGGCAAATGCCATGAAAAAATACAGGATATTATCGATGTGATTCTCGGCAGGGAAAAACAGCCCGTGGAAAACCGAAAGACGTTGACAAATATTCAGAAAATCCGGCTGATCGAGGAAACATTGGACCGGGAAATCAAGCCGGAACTGAAAAAAGACGGTGGGGATATTGAACTGATCGATGTCGTTGGCAATCGGGTTCAGGTCAGGCTTCGGGGCTCCTGCGCCAGTTGTAAAATGTCCCAGGTCACCCTGAAAAATTATGTGGAAACCAAACTTCGGGAACTGGTGTTACCGGATCTGACAGTGGAGGAGGTTCAGTCATGAAACCAATCTATCTGGACAACAACGCCACAACACGGGTGGCGCCTGAAGTTCTTGAGGAAATGCTGCCTTTTTTTGGGGATCACTATGGAAACCCGTCCAGCATGCATTCTTTTGGCGGCGCCGTAGGCGGAAAAATTTATGAAGCCCGTGAAAAAATCGCCGGTCTTCTGGGCGCATCTCCGCAGGAAATCATCTTTACCAGTTGCGGTACGGAAAGTGACAGTACCGCGATATATGCAACGATCCAATCCTATCCGGAAAAACGGCATATCATTACCTCACGGGTGGAACATCCGGCAATCAAAAATCTGTATAATCATCTGTCCAAGACCGGATATCGGGTTGACTGGGTTCCGGTCGATCAGAAAGGCAATCTCGATTTGGACTTTTTATATGATCATCTGAGTGCAGATACCGCCATTGTCAGCCTGATGTGGGCCAACAATGAAACCGGCGTCATTTTTCCCATAGCCGATATTGCGGACAGGTTGCGGAAAAAAGGAATTGTGTTTCACACCGATGCGGTTCAGGCCGTTGGAAAAATTCCCATCGATCTGTCAAAAACCGGTGTGGAAATGCTCTCTTTGTCCGGCCACAAGCTGCATGCGCCCAAAGGCATCGGTGTGCTTTATGTCCGCAAGGGAACCAAATTTTCACCGTTTCTCATTGGTGGTCATCAGGAAAACGGACGTCGGGGCGGCACGGAAAACACCGCATCCATCATCGGACTGGGAAAAGCCTGCGAATTTGTGGCCAGGCATATGACAGAAGAAAATACCCGGGTGAAACATCTGCGGGACAAACTGGAAAAGAGCATTCTGGAGCGGATTCCCAACTGTCTGGTCAACGGCGACATTCAGAACCGATTGCCCAATACCAGTTCGATTGCCTTTGAATATGTCGAAGGTGAGGCCATTTTGCTGATGATGAACGAATTTGGCATATGCGCCTCATCCGGATCGGCCTGCACATCGGGCTCATTGGAGCCGTCTCATGTCCTGCGGGCCATGGGCGTGCCCTTCACTGCCGCACATGGCACCATCCGGTTCAGTCTCAGCATTTATAACACGGATGAAGACATCGACCTGGTCATTGAAAAACTGCCGCCGATAATCGAAAGACTGAGATCCATGTCACCATTCTGGAAGGCATCCTGCGGATCGGCGTAATGGTATTTCCGATTTCAAATTTGAGATTTCAATTGCTTTGATAAATTTCACACAAAAAAGCCCGGCTTTTTAAAAAGCCGGGCTTTTTTTATTACCATGTATTCTGGTGAGACAAGGCATGCCTTGTCTCACCAGTCATATTACACCTTCGGTCTCGGAAGCACCCCAGCCCGTTCGGCAATTTCCGGAACCTTGTGTTCCCACTCGATGGCCATCAGATGGACACCGGCAACACCCTTCATGGTTTTGAACTCCTCGATCTGCTCGCAGGCCATCTTGATGCCTTCTTCGGCGACCTTGCCTTTTTCCGCACCCTTCAGGCGCTTGATGACATCATCCGGTACATCCATTCCCGGAACCTTGCTCTTCATATAGTTGGCCATACCCACACTTTTCATGGGGGTGACACCGGCAAGGATGTACACCTTTTCGGTCAGTCCCATGTCATTGGCCATCTTGATGAAAGTTCTGAATTTTTCCATGTTGTAGATGCACTGGGTCTGAACAAAATCAACGCCGGCACTGATCTTTTTGGCCAGCCGGTGAACGCGCCATTCAAAGGGATCGGCAAAGGGGTTGGATGCGGCGCCGATGAAAATCCGGGGTGGATGCTCCACATCCGCACCGCCCAGAAATTTGCCCTCATCCCGCATTCGCTTGACCGTGTGGATCAACTGCATGGAATCGATATCAAAAACACCTTTTGCCGTAGGGTGATCCCCGAATTTGACATGATCACCCGAAAGGCACAGCATGTTTCGGATGCCCAGGGCATACGCGCCCAGAATATCGGACTGCATGGCCAGCCGGTTTCGATCCCGGCAGACCATTTGATAGTTGGGCTCCAGACCTTCCTGAAGCAGGATCAGCGAGGCTGCCCAACTGGCCATACGAACCACGGCGGTCTGATTGTCGGTAATATTGACCGCATCCACGTGGTCTTTGAGAAATGATGCCTTTTGGCGGACTTCTTCTGCACTGGTTCCCCGGGGCGGCCCCAGTTCACCGGTAAACGCAAAGTGACCCGCCAGCAGGACCTTTTCCAAATTGCTTCCTGATTTCATAATCAATTCCTTATATTATCGGGCTTACTCCGGTTTTTTATATCCGGGCTGAACCAGGGTTCTGGGAATCTGATTCAGCCAGTCCACTGGCGGCGTGATTTCCAAAATGCAATCGAGGCGGCCCTGCTCTTTCAGCCGCTCATAAATCATGAACCAGGCACAGGGTTGCGACGAATCAATTTCACACATGCCTTTGTTGGTTCCGCCGCAGGGGCCGTTGTACAGCCCCTTTGCGCACATGGTCACCGGACAGATACCACCGGTCAGGCCCAGCACACAACTGCTGCATGACCGGCAGCGTTCTTCATACCAGCCAACCGCCTGATTGACGCCTATAAATGTGGTATCAACCGCCGGAAGCACTGGAATATGGGGATATCTTTCGGCCAGAAACTGAATGCCGGCGCCACAGGCCATTGACAGAAGCGCCTGATAATCATTGACTCTGTTGTCCAGTGCTTCCAGATATTCCCGGTCGCACTGTCTTTCAATGGTAAAACCGTCGATCTGGATAGGGTTGTCTTCCAGCTTTCGGGCCATATCGATCTCCATGTTCAGAACCGATACTTCCTTTTCGCCACCAGTCAGACAGACTGCCACGCAGGTCCCGCATCCAATATTCAGGACTTTTTTATAACCTTTGAGAAGTTGTTTGATTTCATCAAAAGGTTTTCGTTTGGCAACGATCATATGCCCTCCTCTCCATTATTCGGCCGTCTCGGGATGAAACACATTCACTTCTTTCAGGTCATCTCCCAGGTATTCCCGTTCGTTTGGCCCAAGTATTCCAAGAGAAAGGCAAATAAGTGTCCAAATATGAACCACCGGGTAATTTCCGCCATAATGCTCGCTGAGTTCATGAATCTGGGCATGGCAATTATGACAGCCGGCAATGCAGTAATCGGCGCCGGTTGCCTTGATCTGCTGATCCTTCAGTTTTCCATACTGCAGACGCTGTTCCTTGAATCCGGACTGGAGAAAACCGCCACCGCCACCGCAACAGTAGTTGTTGGACCGGTTGGGCTGCATGTCGATAAAATTTTCTTCGCCAACAACGGATTTGACAACAAAACGCAGGTCTTCGGCAATTGGATCTCCAAAAGTTTTTCGAACAATCTGGCAGGGGTCCTGTACGGTGAACTTGATTTTCAGATCCTTGTTCCAGTCGGAATTGACCTTCAGCTTACCTTCGCGGATCCATTTGGCATAATATTCATAGATATTTTTGACTTCAAAATTGTGTTCCAAATTGAATTTTTTCAGTCCGGCCCGGACTGAGAATGTAACGTGCCCTCACTCGGTATTGAGAAATATTTTGCACCCCAGCTTGTTGGCCTGATTGACGGTTGTCCGGGTGATTTTTTCCCATGAATCGTTATCCGCCAGAAACATGCAGTAGTTTTCTCCGGCCCAGCCATGACTGCCATATGTCCAGTCTGCACCGACAAGATGAAGAATTTTCCACAAGGGAAGCAGTTCATTCGGTTCTGTCACCGGTTCACGCGAATTCTGGTTCAAAAAGAATTCCGCACCCTCCTTGTCGATTGGTGCTTCCATATCGGCAAATTCCGGTTGAGACTCTCGAACTTCTTCCAGAACATCCTGGACCACAAACACAAAGTCATCCGGAGATATACCCATGGCACTGGTGCTTTCATTTCTCAGTGCCATATCGCAGGAGCCCAGAATGCCTTTTGGCCGCTGATCCCTGGGCCGGAGTCCCCTGGCATTATAAACCAGTTGGGGAATATCGATTTTCATCGGGCAGACATAGATGCACCGCTGACACATGGTACACATCCAGGGCCAGTCGGACTTGATAATTTCCTCGTCCATCCCCAGTGCCGCCATTCTCAAAAATTTTCTGGGATCCATATTGTCCAGACCGGTTGCCGGGCATCCGGATGAACAGGCGCCGCAGGTCAGACACAGGTTCAGATTACCGCCATCGGGCAGAATTTCCTTGACCTTGTCTATGAAATAGCTCTTCTTTTTACCACCTAATTTGATTACTTCCTCGGCCATGAATTATCTCCTCTGATTTAGGCTGTTGCCCATTTTTTTAATGGATTGGGTCCAAGCGCCTTGATATGTTCCGTCATTTCCCTGGCATACGCGGCAAACGTCGGGCCTTCACCGGAACTGAGATTATACATGCGAACGCGGTCTCCTTCAAGCCCAATTTCCTGAAGCAGTTGCTGCACATGCATTACCCGTTCCCTGGCCCGCAGATTGCCTTCCTTGTAATGACAGGACCCTTCCAGACAGCCAACGACATATACACCGTCTGCACCCCTCTGAATCGCCCGCATCAGGTGCAGGACATCCACTTTTCCGGTGCATGGCACCCGAATGATTTTGACATTTGCCGGATAATCCAGCCGCATCGAACCTGCCAGGTCCGCAGCAGAATATCCTCAATAATCACAGCAAAATGCAATAATAGTTGGTTCAAAATCCGACATTACATCCCCCCTGCCAGCAAGGCATCTATTTTGCAATTAAGTTGATCATCTTCGTAAAAACTGAGTTGAATGGTCCGTCTGGGGCAGATCGCCGCACACACGCCACAGCCGTGACAGGTTGCCTCGTCGATTTCGATGATCTGTTTTTCCGTGTTGAATACGGGTACGCCAAATGGGCACGATCGAACGCATGTCAGGCACTTCACGCAGTGCTCCGTATCAACCTTTGCCGTAATGGCGGAAAGCTTGATTTCGGATTTGGATAAAAATGTCGTGGCACGGGATGCCGCAGCCTGAGCCTGTGCAATGGTCTCGGATATCAGTTTGGGAGCATGAGCGGTTCCACATAGAAAAATCCCATCACCCGGCATGTCCACCGGACGCAGTTTGACATGCGCCTCGATAAAAAATCCTTCAGGATTCCGGTTGAATTTCATGATCCCGCACAGGGAACCTGTATCCGCTGCCGTTACGCCAGCACTGAGTGCCAGCAGTTCGGTCTGAATTTCAAGAGGCATCCGCAGAATATGATCCGTAACCGAAACGATGAGCCCCTCCGGTGTACTTTTGACCTCCGGCGGATTGGTTTCATCGAATCGGATGAAAATGACCCCGAGATTTCTGGCCTCGGTGTAGTAATCTTCCATCAGACCATAGGTTCGGATATCCCGGTACAGAATATATACCTGAATAGCAGGATCGGCCTTTTTAATGATGAGGGCGTTTTTGATCGCATTCTGGCAACAGATCCGAGAGCAGTTCTCATTGGTCGAATTCCTGGAACCGACACACTGAATCATCACCACGGTGGACAGATCACTGACCCCGATTTCTTCGAGTCTGTCGCCCAGTTGCAGTTGGGTCACAACCCGGGGATCCTGGCCATAGAGATATTCTGTCGGGATGTATTCGTTTGCACCGGTGGCGACAATGATCACACCGTGTTCGATGGTCAGTTTGGTGTTGGCCGGTCCTGCCACCACATCGGTTTTGAAATTTCCCTTGTAACCGGAAAAATTGGTTACCCGGGCTCCGGTGACGACATCGATCAGTTCATTCTTTCGGACATCGGCCACCAGTTGTTTCAGGTAGGCCTGAATGTCGCCGCCCTCGATGGTGTGATGCAGTTTTCTGGACAACCCGCCCAGTTCGGTTTCCTTTTCCAGCAAAAATACCCGAAAGGCCTGCTTTGCCAGCCCCAGGGCCGCGTTCATGCCGGCGACACCACCACCGATCACCAAGGCCTGTTTGTTGACCGATATCACTTTTTCAGCCAGCGGTCTTAATGTGGATGCCCGTGCAACCGCCATTCGAACCAGATCTTTGGCCTTCTGGGTGGCAATGGCCGGGGTTTTGGAATGAATCCAGGAGTTCTGATTCCGGATATTGGCCATTTCGAACAGATACCGGTTCAGGCCACAGGCTTCCAGGGTTTCCATGAACATCTGTTCATGGGTTTTGGGACTGCATGAGGCAACCACCACCCGGTTGAGCTTGTGCTCGATGATTTTTTCCTTGATCTTGTCCTGGGTGTCCTGGGAACAGGTAAAAAGATTCTGATCGGTATAAACGACATTGGGCAAGGTGGCCGAATAGTTTTGAACCGCCGGCACATCCACAATGCCGCCGATGTTGATGCCGCAATTGCAGACAAACACACCGATCCGTGGGGATTCACCGGACACATCCTGCTGTTCCGTCACCTGAACCGTCGGGGTATCCATGCCGCGGGATACCGCCAGATCCGCACCGGCCAGACAGGCTGCCGCACTGGCCTCTGTCACGGAACTGGGGATGTCCTTGGGGCCCTGGAACACACCGCAGGTAAAAATACCGGGACGGGACGTTTCAACAGGCGTAAACGGCCCGGTTTCCACAAAGCGGTATTTATTCAATTCCACCCCCAGATTCCGGGCGACATCCGCCACATTTTCCGGAATCTGAAGTCCGACCGACAACACCACCATACTGAAAATTTCATCCTGTCTCTGGCCGGTTTCATCGATGTACCAAACCTGGAGATCGCCGGTCTCCGGAATTTCGGTGATGGTGTGAATTCTGGCTTTTAAAAACCGGACGCCATCCTTGTCTTTGGCGCGAAGATAGTATTTTTCGTAATCTTTTCCAAACGACCGGATATCCATGTTGAAAATGGCACAGTCCAGTTCACCGTGGGCATGTTCCTTGGCGATCATGGCCTCCTTGATGGCATACATGCAGCACACCGAAGAGCAATAGCCATTGCCGCATCTGTTGGTATCCCGTGATCCGACGCACTGAATCCAGGCGATTTTTTTGGGCTCTTCACGATCCAGCGGCCGGCTCAAATGGCCGAAATACGGACCCGATGCGCTTAAAATGCGTTCGAATTCCTCGCTGGTCAGCACATTGGCGTATTTTCCGTATCCCCAGAAATCCAGTTTGGACGGATCATATCCCATGCTGCCCGGCGCCAGAATGATGGAACCAACCGTAACCCGGGATTCCCGCTCGGTTTCGTCATATTGAATGGCCCTGGCGATACACACGTTTTCGCACAGGCCGCAGCCGATACAGGTATCGGTATCGATACCAAACGCCAGGGGAACGGCCTGCGGATATTCAATGAATGTCGCGCGCCGGTCATCCAGTCCCTTGTTGTAGCGGTTGACGGCGGTCACCGGACAGTGTTTTGCGCATTCGCCACATCCCGTGCATTTGACCGGATCGATGTACCGGGGGTGATTTGACAGGGTGACCGTAAAATTTCCGGGCTCACCTTCGACGGTTTTGATTTCACTGTTGGTGATGATATTGATGTTCAGATGCCGGCCGACCTCGACCAGTTTGGGTGAAATCACTCACATGGCGCAGTCGTTGGTCGGAAATGTCTTGTCCAGCCGGGCCATCATTCCGCCGATGGTCGGCAGTTTATCCACCAGATGAACGTAATAATCAGAATTTGCCAGGTCCAATGATGCCTGCATGCCTGCGATTCCGGCGCCGACCACCATGACAGACCCGCTGATTTTGCCGCTTGCCGATCCCATGATAACTCCTTTAGCGTAACGTTCTACGCGTTAATGTGACGATATATTACAGGGTAAAGCAGCCTGAAGACTGAAGGAAAATGATTCATATAATTGCCTTTAGCGTTTACCCTTCAGTCTTCAGCCTTCCACCTTCAGCCTGTATCACAATGCTCCAAAAACCGGAACATGATGTTCGTGGCCTTTGAATTCCACCATGCTGGTTTTTTCCATGTCTGCCAGAAGATAGGAAATCCACTTCAACTCCAGTCCAATCCGGTCACGGATGGCCCGGACAGATGTATGACCCTCGATGATGGCCTGACGAATCAGATGTTTGTGATATTCCCGCTCCAGGACGTTGTCCAGAATCGCTTCAAATTTGGCTTTTTCCCACTTTCTGCCGTAAACATCACCCCGGTTCAGCAGTTTGACCTCCTTGCCCACCAGCCAGCGGACAGTTTCCGAATTCAGGGTGGCTTCGGCAGCATTCAATTCCATGGCAAACCGGTTTGCATCAAACGGCCCCTGTTCCCCGATGGATTTCATCACCTGACTGGATATCTCGACAAATCGCTGGGCTTCTGCAGACGACAGCCAGGCCAGATGAAGGCGGTCTTTTCCGATACCCGCCACTTGAAGGAGTCTCTGGGTCAGTTGGATTTTCTTTTCAGCCTGAATATTACCTTCCAGGTAATGACAATCGCCGAAATGTCAGCCGGCCACCAGAGCGCCGTCACATCCATTTTTCAGTGCCTGAATGATAAAAATGGGATCGACCCGGCCTGAACACATGACCCGGACGGTCCTCATGAAGGACGGATGCTGTAGCCGGGAAACACCCGCCAAATCCGCGCCGGCATAGGCACACCAGTTGCAGAGAAATGCGACGATTTTGGGTTCAAAATTTTCCATGTTCTCCCCTATAAATAATTTGAGATTTCAAATTTCAAATTTCACATTTGAAATATTATCTGCCGGCCGCGCATACCGCCGCCAGAATCTGTTCATCCTTGAAATGCAGCATTTCGATGGCTTTCTGGGGACACGACGCGGCACAGAGGCCACATCCCTTGCACGAGGCGGATATGTTTTTTGCCCGGTATCCCTTGCCATCCGCATCTTCCAGAATGATGGCACCGAACGGGCACACCTCGGCGCACAGTCCGCAACCAATACATTTCCCGGTATCGACCTTCGAAACCAGGGGAGACACCGAAATCGCGGTTTTGGACAGAACCGTCGCGGCCCTGCCGGCAGCCGCCATGGCCTGGGCAATGCTTTCATCAATGGGTTTGGGATAATGCGCCAGGCCGCAAACAAAGATACCATCCGACGCAAAATCAACGGGTCTCAGTTTGGCATGGGCCTCCATGAAGAATTTTTCGGCATTGAGCGGCAGTTTGTAAAAACCGGCGATATCCTCATTGGGTGCGGATTCAATGGCGGTTGCCAAATTGACCAGATCGGCCTGAATCTGAAGCGGCTGTTGCAAAACCGGATCGAAAACATCCACCAGCAGGCCATCCGGGGTTTCGGTCACAACCGGTTTTTTATCCAGTGAATACTGAATGAAAACAACCCCGAGTTCCCGGGCTTTTTTGTAAAGAAGCTCCCGTTCGCCAAAGGTCCGGATATCCCGGTACAGAATAAATACACTGGTATCCGGTGACTTTTCCCGGATGGCAATGGCCTGCATCATCGAGGTCGTACAGCAGATTCGGGAGCAGTACGGACGATTCTCATCCCGTGATCCCACACACTGGATAAACACGACACTGTTGGCATCCGCAAGCATTTCCGGATTGTTTTCCAGATCATGCCACCGGGTGATCCGCGGATTTTTTCCATAACCGTATTCATCCACCCGGGCCGCTTTTCCACCGGTTGCAATGATGGTTGCGCCATGAAGGATGGTCTGAATCGAATCATTCCGCCGGACTTTGGTTTCAAAATTTCCGACAAATCCGGATGCATCAATCACTTCGGCATTCAACAATACCGTGATATTGGAATTGGCGCTGACATCCCGGATCAGATCATTCAAATACGACGGGACATCCTCTCCTTTCCAGGTATGCAGCACATCCAGGGCCGCACCACCCAGTATCCCGGATTTTTCGACAATGGTTGCAGAAAACCCCTGATTGGCCAGGCTCAATGCCGCAGTCATCCCGGCAATTCCGCCACCGATAACCAGCGCAGTCTTGGACACCGGCACAGACAGATCCGGAATCGGCTCCAGCAGGGATGCGCGGGAAATGGCCATTCGAACCAGATCTTTGGCCTTGGCCGTCGCCTTGTCCTTTTCCTGGGAATGGACCCAGGTACACTGGTTCCGGATATTGGCCATTTCAAACAGATACGCATTCAGACCGGCATTCCGGATGGTCTCCTGAAACAGCGGTTCATGGGTTCTGGGTGTACAGGCGGCCACCACAATCCGGTTGAGTTTTTCCTTTTTGATGACATCAACCATTTTTTCCTGGGTATCCTGGCTGCAGGCAAACAGATCCTCTTCGACATACGCCACATGGGGAAGGGTTTTGGCATAGGCCGCAACAGCCGGAACATCCGCGATACCGCCGATATTGATACCGCAATTGCAGACAAATACGCCGATCCTGGGTGTATCAGCCGCCACATGCAGTTCCGCCGGAAAAATCTTGTCCCGGACCAGGGTGCCTCTTGCCGAAGACAGGCTGACCGAGGCCTGGCAGGCCGCAGCGCTGGCTTCCACAACCGACTGGGGAATATCCTTGCACCCCTGAAGGCTGCCCGCCACATAAATGCCTTTTCGGGATGTGGATACCGGGCTGGTGTCTGCGGTTTTGACAAACCGGTACGGATTCAGTTCGATACCCAGAATATTGGCGGCATCGATACCGGATTGCGCCGGTTCCATGCCGACAGAAAGAACAACCATGTCAAATTCTTCTTCAACCCGTTTGCCTGTGTCACTGACATACGCCAGATTCAGCGTGCCGGATGCATCCACTTCGGTAATGGTATGAACCCGGGACCGGATAAACCGGACCCCTTCTTCCCTTGCCCGGTCATAGTATTTTTCAAAATCCTTTCCATGCGTTCTCATGTCCATGTAGAAAATCGTGGGCTGAAAATCCTTGCCCAGATGTTCTTTGGCAATGACCGATTCCTTGATGGCATACATGCAGCAAACCGATGAGCAGTAGGGGTTGTCGCACCGGTTCATGTCCCGTGATCCCACGCACTGCAGCCATGCAATCTTTTTGGGTTCGACACCATCGGACAGACGCTTGACGTGTCCGGCAAACGGACCGCCGGCGGATAAAATCCGTTCAAACTCCATGCTGGTAACGACGTTTGGAAACCGGGCGTGCTGATAGTTGTCAAATTTGGCGGGGTTGAACGGGGTAAACCCTGCGGTCAGAATGACAGAACCGACCTGAAGGGTGATATCGGTTTCGACATCGTCGAATCGGATGGCTTTTGTCGGACAGAACTTTTCACAGGCCCGGCATCGGCCTTTTTGAAAATAAATGCAGTTATCCCGGTCAATGGCATATTTCAGGGGAACCGCCTGGGCATAGGGAACATAAATGGCTTTTCGTTTGGCCAGGCCTTCGTTGAATTCGTCAACCACTTTGGCCGGACATTTTTCCGCGCAGGTTCCGCAGGCAATGCAGGCATCCATATCCACATAGCGCGGATATTTTTTGACCGTGACCGTAAAATTGCCTTCTTCGCCGGTGATGGATGTGACTTTGGAAAGGGTGATCAATTCGATGTTCAGATGCCGGCCGACCTCGACCAGTTTTGGAGAGATAATTCACATCGAACAGTCATTGGTGGGAAACGTCTTATCCAATTGCGCCATGGCCCCGCCAATTGCCGGGCTTTGCTCGATCAGATAAACATAATAGCCGGATTCTGCCAGATCCAGGGCTGACTGCATGCCGGTAATGCCGCCGCCAACCACCAGAACCGATCCTATTGGACTTGAATTACTCATGGTGTTCATCCTGTTTCCGTTAATATCCAGGTTAATAGAAAAGACCAGCAGACCAAAACCAGATCGGAATCGCTCCAGTCAAATGATTATTGGCCATCTTTGCCGAGAGTTCATGAAACGGATTATCTTGTAAAACTGTAATGAATTCGCCATTCAATATCCGTCGCCGATCAAATTGGAACAACTGATGGCAAACCCGACCCTTTACATGTGTAAAAGGAAATTTGTATATTGCAAAAGAAACAGGGGGGTGTCAAGGAATTTATGAACTAAACCGGCTTTGGGCGATATCCCCGCTTTCATTCGATCCGCCCAGAATCTTTTCCATATCATTTAAATATTGCGGGGCATTGTCCAGATAAAAGGCCAGACCTTTTGAAAAATTTCGCCCGATCAGCCCTTCGATAAACATCATGCTGATTTCTTTCTGTTGATTCAGAATGGACAACGAACCCAGCAGAATTTGCCGCTCTTCGGTGGAAAGGCTTCTGGCCAGCATGATCAGAGCGGTTCTTCCCCTGGGCTGAAAGTACCAGAAAAACAGCAGATCAATGGCATGAATGATCATGATCTGTTTCAGATCAAAGGCATCTCCGGTTATTGTTTTCTCCCGGGTGTTCAGGCTCTTCAATACATTCCGGTCCGGCAACAGCATTTCAAGACCGGCATAGGCTTCCAGAATTCGCATGAGCTTGTCACGGTAATCCCGCAGCCGGGTGTGAATGTTGCGATACCGGTCCGCAGCCCCTTCAATGACGCCTGCCACAAAATCTGAAGCCGCCTTGGATATGACCGCCGCCCACTTCTGTAAAACCGCATCGATGGCCACAACACCGGCAACGGAAAGGATACCGCCAAGGATGGTGTTGAACAGGATTGCAATAGGGATGGAAAGTACACTTCTGAAAAAATTGCCCAATATGACAGCCTTTGAAAACCCCCGAAAGGCATTGTGGCTGCACAGATAAATCCCATTGGCCAATGCCATGACCGCATACAGGGTCATGGGACTGGTGGTGGTGGTGATCCCCAGTGATTTGTCCAGAATCAGGGATTTGACAACCCAGTCCAGAAGGGGGACTGAAAAACCGGTAAACAGGAGCGAGTCACTGATTCGCTCCCAACTGACATAGTCATTCCATTTCAGCATGGGCGAGCGTTGAAGTCCGCCGCCACCCAGAATGGCCTGAACCACATTTCGAAACCCGGTGATGCCAAACCAGATAAATGCGCCGCCAAATTTCAGTACCCACCAGTCATAGCGCAGGGCAAATGACAGGAAGGCCGGAATGAACCCGGCAGCCATTTTGATGACGTTTTTGGTCAACGTATTCAAATAGGTCCATGACAGACGGACACTCTGACGTCCTGGCCCTGTCGGACACAGGCGAAGCTGATTTCCGGTATTTTCCTGAATACCGCCCAGGGTGACAATATTGCCCGGGATTTCCATGCGCGTGGAATGCTCCAGCCCGATCCAGTCAATTTGGCGCGCATGGATGATGCTGCTTAAAAACGGTGTATGACTGATCCAGGAAAACAGTCGGACGGACATCTGGCCGATGCCTTTATACGGGATGCATGTCACACGACGGAATACGGTCATTTGAATTGGAATGATCATTCGTTTGGAGTTTGAATGACAGATTTCACGAATGGCCCGTCTGGGCAGAGACTCCATGACGGCAACACCCATACCATGCATTCGGGGAGACTGGCCGGTCGAATCGCTTCCCAAACGGGACTTTAACGGTGTTTTCCGGTACATCAGCCGCAGGGTTGAAATATCGTGCAAAATCATCGTCAGTTTCGTGATTCGACTCTCCCGATCCGGGTGAGCGGAATTCTCGACCTGCCGGATAATATCCTGAATCATCCGCTTGAGCGTGATGACATTTCCTTCGTTGATCGCGGTCTGAAGTTGACAGATTTCGCTGAGATATCGGGCCTTCCCGTCTGTGTAATCCTTGAGATTGAATGTCTCCAGGCGGGTGATCATGCCTTCACAGTCATAGATCAGCTCCAGCACATCCTCCGGACGCAGATCGGTCAGATTCAGGGTAATGCGGTAACCGGTGCGCAAATCGATCAGGCGGTAGAGCAGGTGACGCGGGGACAGATTCAGTAAAACCGGTGCATCCGGATCATCCGTTGCCAGGGTCGGATCCGGCAGGTCCGGATTTTGGGCAGGCTTGAGAAACCGGTCCAGAATGGTTTCAAAATCCAGACTGTTCATGTCCAAGACCAGTTCATCGTGATGAAACCTGACCGATTCTTCGGCTGAATCACACTGCTGTCGGAGTTCTTTTACCCGGTTCTGCAGTTCGGGCAGCAACTGGGCATGAATGTATTTGGCCAGGTGAACCAGGGATGTCTGCCCGGGTCTGACAAAATTCAGGAACGCAACCGGATCAATCGGATTCAGCAAAATGCCATAACGGTCATTGATGGCCGGGCGATGGCGTTCGTTAAAGGCGTCAAGAACCTGGAGAACCTGTTTTTCCCGATAGGCGGAAACCTGTTTGCCCTCTTCCATCATGGCCCGAACCAGTGGTTCGGTCAGAAAGCAAAGAAATGCCTGGGTGTCGACAAATCCTCTGGGAACCCAGATCAGTTGAATGATCCGGTTTCGGAATCTGGCGGAAAACTCGATGCCGATACGCAGCTCGATGCCCATGATCCCGCCGGCTTCCAGGAGTTCTGCGGCAAACTGGGCCTGAATATGGTTGTAATAGATGACACGAAGCCTTCGAATTCCCTTGATCCAGGCATCCATGATCAGATGTGTGGCGGATTTTCGTCCTTTGGTGTTGACATCGTGGACATGGTCATCAAAGGCCAGTTGATTCCACGCCTCTGACATTTCCAGCAGATGATACCGCCTGAGCTGCTGACGGACGATACGGGGTTTGCCCATTGCCGTCACCCGAAAATCATGGGCCAGTTCCAGTTGGCGGATGGGGTCTCCCTGGGCACGGACCAGCTCCTTCATGATCTGTAAAAGCACCCGTCCCGTGTTTTTGGGCATGGCGCCGTCAGAGGCGTTCAGAACCTCGTCCCGCAGTGCCGCCAATGCACCAATCCGTTCATCCTGCTTGCCGGCTTCAAGGGATTCCAGGAGATGAATCACGGCATAGGCGATGCGGAGTCCCCGTGATTCAGCCAGTTTTTTAATGCCATGCGGATGAAAATGGGGATAAAACTTCCGCTTTTTATATTCATGACTTTTGTCCCGGCTCAACACATCGTTGACAATGGTCAAAAGCCCATGATCCCGCTGATCAAACATGAATTTTGATAAATAGGTCATCATGTTCCGTCTGTCATCCCAAACAATCGGATCTATTCTCCGGCTCCAATCAAAGGCAGCTCTTTATCAATTCGGAAAAAAACCAGAAACCGGGATTCCTGTTCTTTTTCCGGATCATTGGCCGCCCTTCTTCGTTGAAGTGACTTCAACAGCTCCGTGTCATGCTCCTCACGGACCCGTGTCAGAATCAGGCGTTTCCCCTGATATCCGGCGCCCTGTTCAACAAACAGATATGCGGCATGCGGGTTGGACTGCAGATTGCTATGGGTCAAACGATCCCGCATGATAAATGCCAGAAGACCATCATCCATGACATGGGGTCTGGAATAAATGGCGGAGTCAACCCATCCATCCGAATTTGCGGTTGACATCACGCCAATACCCCTGGTGTTTTCGAAATACGCTTTCAAATCCATATTCACTCCTTTTACATGTGTCGGTTTGCAGATTTGCCGGTTCAATGACAAACAAACAGGTGTGAAAATCCAGTGCCTGTCTTTAATCATGTTGAATCTGAAAAAGCAAGGGATCAAACTCCGGCTTGTCCGCGTATCGGCCTAGAAAAAATGCAGGCGATGAATCGATGTTTTCAAAAAGACCGGGATCGACGTCGATACCTGCCTGACGCAGGGCTTTTACGATATCCAAAGGCTTTGGCGGGCAGCCCTTGACGGCAATCATCTCCTGAATGTCGGAATTGTCCCGATTGGCCTTGTACATGCATTTTCCCAAGAGAATGGTTTTTTTCATTCCGGGTGTGGGTTTCATGGTTTTTCCGGTCAGGATTTCAACACCATCCCAGGGCTGCCCCTTCCAGGCATATCGAATTGCGGACAAAACCAGGCCATTGACTCCCGAGCAATAGGTACACATGGACAGATCATACTTTGGATAAGACACCCCCTTGATTCCCATCTTGGCCAGCGGCAGGGGAAGCCTGTTCATGGGATCATCCGTATATATAAAATCATATTCATGTCGGGATGCCGCCTGATCCATATCAATGCCTTTCAGATCAATATCCAGAAAATCCAGAGAACGCCCCCGATGGGATGCGGCATGAACCAGATGGGGAATTTCGGATGGACAATACCCCAGAAGTCGTGCACCGGTCATATCGACGGACAAAATGTCGGAAGAGGCGACCAGCAGGTTGCTGCGTCGAATTCTGCCGTCGAAACTGGGACCCCGTTCATTGGTAAAAATGCCGTCGATCAGGGTCAACATGGGTGGCATGACGTCTGGCAGCCGGGACACCATGTTATGAAGATTCATTTTTTCCCCTTCACAATGGCATTTTTTTCGGGAACCCATGTCGATTGTCCCCTTCAGGTTCTTGATGCCCAAGCTGACAATGGTCTGATTATGGGTCTTCATGACCGGAAGATTCACCACAAAATCACTTTCCAGAATATCCGCGTTGACGTTTAAGCGGATGCCGTCACCAAAATCCATTTTCTGAAACGGGCGATCCCAGAAACTCATATACCGGACACCGTATTTTTTTTTCAGCACATCATATCCCAGCGACCGAAACGCATGCTGTGGGGTTTCCCGGTCTGTCGGGTCCATAATTACGGTTCCTTCACCGATCACGATGTCCCTGACCCCTTTTTCCTTCAATAAAATGACAATATCCTCGACAACCCGGGACGTGGTGATCACCCCCCATTTCGGAAAATCCACAAAACGTGTCCAGAATACGATATTGGGTTTGATCATGACGCGCGCCCGATCCGGAAGACCATCCAGTCCGCCACAGAGTTCGACGGCTTTTCTGACGGATGCAAGCGGGGATTCATAATTTACAATTGAGACTGAAAAAGATGGCATATATTTCCTTTCATCCAAATCGATAAAAAAATGATTTCATTTGATTGAGCCAAGACCAATTAGGCTGTCGGAAATAAATAAATCCACTGGATTGCGACGGATTTATTCTTTTCCGACAGCCTAACGTCTAATGAATCCACCATCGAAGGTCAACCAAAAAGCGAACAACTGTTCATATTTCTTGACGCCAGTACATTTGATCGATAAATTAAAGAATGTTGATATAATTCAATTCAGGAAAGGATTTTTTTGATATGCGCCAAATGAGTTGGTGTATTGCGACAGTATTGTCACTGGTGGTATCGGCATATGCCATTTCAGGACCTGATTTTACAGGTCAGTGGCAACTGGATCTTGAAGCTTCAGACAAACTGGATGATATTGCAACGCTTCAGGGAATGTCGTGGATGGAATACAAATTATTTGAAAATATGCCGGTCACACAGACGATCCATCAATCTGAAAACCGCATCACCATCATTATCGATTCGTTGATAAAAAACCGGACGGAAATCATCGTACCCGATGGATCTGTGGAAGAGAGAAAAAATGAAAAGGGTTATCTGATGCAGGTCCGGTCGTTCTGGGCAGATGACCGATCGGCGCTTCTGACATGGATTGAGACAATGACAGCCGATAAAAAACCTGTCAAAATCGTCATCAGACGGTCTGTATCACCGGATGGTCAAACCATGATTCAGGATATCGGGGTTATAACGGAAGCAGGAGAGGGTCCAAACGCAAAACGGATTTTCAGAAAAATCAACGACTCAAATAACAAGTGATGTTTCATATCGGTAAGAGGGATTGAACGCATGGACGGCAGATTTGAGATGATTCCGATTGGAAAGATCAGAAAAACGCCGGATCGGGTATGGATGGAGATCGATCCGGAATATCAGGACGCCATGAATGGGCTTGAATTATACTCGCATATACATGTTCTATACTGGTTTCATGAAAATGACACGCCGGACCAGCGGCAGATTCTGAAAGTACATCCCTGCAAAAACCCGGTCAATCCCCTGACCGGGGTTTTTGCCACCCACTCCCCCATGCGACCCAATTTGATTGGACTGACATTGTGCCATGTCATTTCCATTGATGGGTTGTGCATTCGGTTGACGGATATCGATGCCAGGGATTTGACCCCGATCATTGATATCAAGGGATATTTTCCCCATGAGATACGGGAACCGCTAAGATATCCGCAATGGGAACAGGGACAGAAATGAAATTGCAGATATTTTGTCCCCCCATTGCGCATTCATTTTGTGCATAACTGTAAGGCTGTCGGAAATAAATAAATCCACTGGATTGCAATGGATTTTTTTCCGACAGCCTAAATCCACACTATACAATTTCTATCTTGTGTCGCTGTTTTTTCCCGGCAGCCAGAAGCATTTCATTTTCAGTCACATTCTGCAGGGTGATCGGTTCATCAAATCTGGAAATTCGAATCCCGTTGACATAGGCGCCACCCTGCTCGATCAGTCTTCTGGCAGCACCACCGGAGCCAACAAGGCCCACATCGCAAAAGAGCCTGAAAGCCGGGATACCCTGTTCAAATGCTGCCCGGCTCATTTGCGTTCGGGGAATCAACTGATCATCCCGATGCATCGCTTCCCTGGGAATACGGCTTGAAGGAAGCAATTCCAGTGGGATTGATCGCGTACCAAAAACCGCGGCCGATGACTGATATGCCAGAATTGCAGGCTCGTCGCCATGAACAATGGCAGTGGCTTCAAATGCCAGAATCGATTTTGCAGAATTCAGTGCCTCATCACTCAATGATTCAATTATTTTGATTTCTTCAACAGGCAAATATGTGAAAAGTTTCAGAAACCGAACCACATCCTTGTCGTCTGTGTTGATCCAGAACTGATAATATTCATAGGGGGTGGTTCGTGATGGATCCAGCCAGACAGCGCCTTTTGCAGTTTTTCCCATTTTGGCCCCGCTGGCTGTGGTAATTAATGGAAATGTGATGCCAAAGGCAGTCTGCTGACGCATTTTTCGAATCAGATCAATGCCTGCCACAATATTTCCCCACTGATCCGATCCCCCCATCTGAAGCCGGCATTGATGGCGATCATATAATTCCAGAAAATCATAGGCCTGAAGCAGCATATAGTTGAACTCGATAAAATTGAGTCCCTCCTCGGCCTCCAGGCGCATGCGATAGCCTTCTGACTTGATCATGCGGTTTACGGAAAAATGCCTGCCAATTTCCCTCAAAAATTGAATATACTTCAGATCCGTCAGCCATGCCCCGTTGTTCAGGATCAGGGCCTTATCATCCTGGAAATCAATGAAGCGGGAAAGCTGCTTCTTCAGGGCGCTGACATTTTCCTCAACAATCGCTTCTGTCAACAACTGCCGGGTTTCTGTTTTTCCACTGGGATCCCCGACCAGTCCGGTTCCGCCACCGACCAGGGCTATGGGTTTATGGCCATTTTTCTGCATCTGGGACAACGCCATTATCGGAATCAGGTGGCCAACATGAAGACTGGATGCAGTGGGATCAAAACCAATATAACAGGCTGCCGGCGCATGACTCAGATAATCAATCAGCTCGGCTTCATGTGTTGTCTGTTCAACGAACCCCCGTTCTTTCAGAATATCCATAACATGAATCATATCCGCTCCCTATTTGTTGGCATATTCAACCGAACGGGTCTCACGGATGACCGTTACCCGTATCTGGCCGGGAAATGTGAGCATTTCCTCAATTTTTTTTGCAATATCCCGGCTCAGCAAAACAGATTCTTCATCGGAAATAATCTGACTTTCAACGATCACCCGCAATTCACGTCCGGCCTGAATTGCGTAGGAGTTTTCCACTCCCCGGAAGGAGTTGGCGATCTGCTCCAGATCCTCGAGTCTTTTGACATAATTTTCAAGCAGTTCTTTTCTGGCTCCGGGCCGTGCACCGGACAGGCTGTCTGCCGCCTGAACCAGTAACGCATACACCGTATTTGGTGGGACATCCTCATGATGGGCCGCGATGGCATGAACCACTTTAGGGGATTCTCCAAATTTCTTGGCCAGCTTGGATCCAATAACGGCATGTGGACCATCCACCTCATGATCAATGGCTTTTCCCAGATCATGCAACAGACCCATTCGCCTGGCCAGTTTGGAATTCAACCCCAGCTCGGAAGCCATTGTACCACATAAAAAACCAACCTCGATCGAGTGTTGTAACACATTCTGGGCATAGCTGGTTCTGAATTTAAGACTTCCGATATGCCGAATCAGTTCCGGGTGAATCCCATGGACTCCCAGATCAAAAGCAGCCTGTTCACCAGCTTCCTTGATGGTTTGGTCCACTTCAAGGGTAACCTTTTTTACCACGTCCTCGATGCGGGCCGGATGAATCCTCCCATCGGCAATCAGTTTAAGAAGGGACAGCCGTGCGACTTCCCGTCGAACCGGATTGAATCCGGACAGAATGACGGCTTCAGGGGTATCGTCGATGATCAGATCGATTCCGGTTGCAGCCTCAAGTGCGCGGATGTTGCGACCTTCGCGACCAATGATTCGGCCTTTCATTTCATCGCCGGGAAGGGCAACCACAGAGACCGTTCTTTCCGCCACATATTCACCCGCATAACGTTGAATGGCCGTTGAAAGAATTTTTTTTGCTTTTTTATCCGCTTCTTCGATGGTTTCATTTTCAATTCGTTTGATCAATTTGGCGCCTTCATACCGCGCCTCATTTTCCATCGACTTGATCAGAAGCTCTTTTGCCTGTTCACTGGTCATGCAGGAAATTCTCTCAAGCTCCTTTTTCTGACTTTCCAATAATTCCCGAAATTCAGTTTCGCGTTCTGAAAGCGTTTCTTCCTTTTCAATCAGAACACGCTCTTTTTTGTTGTTTTCATTTTCTTTTTTCTCACATGTTTCAATCTTTCGATCGATATTCTCTTCTTTCTGATTTAACCATTTCTCTTTCTTTTTCAATTCAGATCGGGTTTCCCGCGTTTCGATGTCAAAGTCATTCTTCATGCGGAAAAGAATATCCTTTGCCTCGATCTGAGCTTCTCTCAATATTCTTTCGGCTTTATGTTTTGCCTCATCGGAAATCCGTTTTACTTCTACCTCGGATTCCTGAGCCCGTTTTTCAATATTTTTAATCTTTAGCCAGTATGCACCGACAAAACCGATGGCCATACTGATCAGGCTAAAAAAGATAATCTCAACCATTCGGTATCTCCTAACGCCAATATTTTTAATGCCATTCAGGTTTAAAAAATCCAGATTTCCGGTAGTACGTGTACATATGAAATCAAACAATACCGTGAATCCAGAACGTAAACCAGTTCATTCCATATTTAATCTTGTTGGTTATCTAAAACAGTATTCGATGGTATTTCTGTTTTCAAAATTGGAAACACAGACTGATCAATTGAAATTTCTACAGTATAGATAACGTACAATTACGTTATTTACATAATAATTGCCATTCATACCAAATCCGGGCCCTCCACAGATTCAAGTATTAATTTACATTTTTTCATGTAGTTACGGCAATTGAATCAATTCTGTTTCATGCAAATGACAATCAACACACCTTGCAACAATCACTCATGCTGAAACTGCAATGACAGACAAAGATAGTACATTGCGATGCACAATCACTATGTAAACCAGGAAAAGAAAATGAAAACAGATGGGAGAGATGCGCGGAAAACTGACAGGAAATTAGAAAGGGGTGAAATTATAACAAATGAAATATAGGCTGCACAAGCGTACATCAGGTCTGCAAAAACGATTTTGGGAGGCCTGAACAACTCGAAAAAATATGCAATCTATTTAAAATCAGAGAAAAAATGTGAACCCCCACCATTGTGCCGTTTTGTAAGGCCTTTGAGCCATACAAAGAAAGTGGGTGTTTTGTGATTTCTTTAGGCTTTTCTGTACTTGCAGAACCTGCGCACCGAAACCAGTGAAAACTCCCGTTTATAAAGTGTTGGGTCAAAGATCATCTTCCAATGACGAACACGGTAGGGGATCACACGCCAGAGGGGCAGTTAAGCTTTTTCGTGATAGACAAAAACAGGATGAAAAAAACTGAGATGAATCAATCAGCATCAGACAATGTGTTCATCCAAGAATTTGATCAGATTTTCGGATCGGCAGGATATATCAGATACTATTTTATCCTTGAAATTCCGTAACTCAACATTTTCAAGTGCAATATTGAGCGATGCCATGATCAACAGAAGCATCTTGTTTGAAGAAACGGAACTACTCTGTTGCTCAGACTCAATTTTTCCTATCTCGTCTAACAGTACCTTTAATACATCTTCGGGATCAATGTTTGTCGATTCAAACCTGAATTTATAAACCTGACCGAAAAGCTTGACTGTAAGAATATCATTAAAGCTAATATTCTTCACCTTATATTATTTCTGTTCTTCGATGTCTTCCAGTCGGGCTAAAAGTCTGTCTATTTTGGTACGGATCAACTTCCGTTCTTCCTCATAGGCAATTTCAATATCAGTTTTATTCTGCAATTCTTTTTCCAAAAGCTCAATTTTGTTTTTCAACTTGAAATTGATGGCTTCCAGAGATTTGCAGATTTCTACAAGTCTTTCAACCTTGACTTCAATCTCTTCAAATTGTTTTGTCAGTAATTCGCCACTCACCATTACACCTCATTCCGATTGTTTTTATAACTGTTGATGTGAATCAAAGTCAAGAAGTTTTATTTTCCTTTGATGAAGCAGTCGTTCAATATTCTGCAGGTCTTCAATTGAATTGATTCCTATAATTTCAATCGGGTCTTTACCCATGACTGTTCCGATGGACAATTTCTCCGATCGTCCGTACCGAATTATATCAGTCAAATAAAATTCTTTTTGAACGTTATTTTGATCAATCTTCTGAAGCAGTCGAGCCAGTACAGACCGCTTGACCGCATAAATGCCTGTATTGACAATATTTATTTTTTTTTGCTCCGGATCTGCATCTGCTTCTTCAACAATGCCTGCCAATTCATTCTTTTCATTAAAAATGATGCGTCCATATCCCTTTGGATTGTCAACCCGTGTCACCAAGACCGTAACATCAGACTGGCTGGACACATGTGTCGACAAAAGATGATTCAGGGTATCATACCGAATTAACGGCGTATCCCCACACAAAATAATGACCTGAGATATATCAGCGCTCAATGCCGGCAAAACACATTGAACGGCATGTCCAGTGCCAAGCTGGTTTTCCTGCAGAATGAAGTTTACTGTGGCGAATTTCAGAATTTCGATTCGAACAAGATCAGCCTGATATCCAACAACGACATAAATATTGTTTGAAGCCAGTTTCTGCGCAGCATGAATAATATAGTAAATCATGGGTTGACGCTGTAATTCATGAAGAACCTTGGGCTTTGTGGATCGCATCCGTTTACCCAGTCCCGCTGCCAGAATAATCACTGCATGATGAATGGAATCCATATGATGATTTTTCCCAGATATATCCTAAAAAGAAAAAGGCAAATCATCTGTGATGATTTGCCTTTTCAAAAAAATAAAGTTGGCTATCTTCGGGTTTCAGCCAGCCTGAGACGGTGCAATGCCCGTTGCAGGGCTGCCCGCGCACGAACAAAGTCGATATCCTCGCCTTTTTGGTGCGCCATTCTTTCCATCGCACGTTCATAGGCAGTTTTTGCTCTTTCAAGATTGATATCGCGTCTTCTTTCCGCCGACTGGGTCAGTATTGTCACCTTGTCTGGCAAAGCTTCTGCAAATCCGCCGTTTACAAAAACATATCGTTCAACGCCGCTGGCATCCTTATATTTTACAATGCCAACTTTCAGGGTTGTCAGAAAAGGCGTGTGTCCAATTAAAACGCCAAATTCACCCAGAGCGCCGGGCGAAACAACGATCTGCGCGTCTTCGCTGACAACGATTTTTTCCGGAGTAACCACTTCTAAGCGAATATTTCCGGCCATAACTTTTACCCTCGATTTTTATTTGTTGGCTTCTGCCATTTTTTTGGCTTTTGCAACAGCATCTTCAATCCCACCAACCATATAGAAAGCCTGTTCGGGAAGATCGTCGTATTTACCATCACAGATTTCTTTAAATCCACGAACCGTATCCGCTATTTTGACATAGGCACCTTTCATACCGGTAAATGTCTCGGCAACATGGAATGGCTGTGATAGAAATCGCTGCATTTTTCGGGCTCTGGAAACGGTCAGCTTGTCTTCGTCCGAAAGCTCATCAATGCCAAGAATGGCAATAATATCCTGAAGTTCTTTGTATTTCTGAAGGATTACCTGGACTTTTCGGGCAACAGAATAGTGTTCATCCCCAATGTAGGCAGCATCCAGAATACGGGAGGTCGAGTCAAGTGGATCGACCGCGGGATAAATGCCCAATTCTGCAATCTGACGGGATAAAACAACAGTTCCATCGAGATGCGCAAATGTCGTAGCCGGAGCCGGGTCGGTCAAGTCATCAGCAGGTACGTACACACACTGAACGGCTGTAATGGAACCCTTGTCAGTGGAGGTGATGCGCTCCTGAAGACCACCAAGATCAACAGCCAGAGTTGGCTGATACCCGACAGCAGACGGCATACGGCCAAGGAGTGCGGAGACCTCTGATCCAGCCTGGGTAAACCGGAAAATATTATCAATAAAAATCAGAACGTCCTGACCTTCAATATCCCGGAAGTATTCCGCAGCAGTCAAGGCGGAGAGTGCAACCCGTGACCGGGCGCCAGGCGGTTCGGTCATCTGACCATAAATCAGGGCGGCCTTGGGTAAAACACCGGAATCCTTCATTTCATGATACAGGTCATTGCCTTCACGGGTTCTTTCACCAACACCTGCAAACACAGATATACCACCGTGATGCATGGCGATATTGTTGACCATTTCCATCATGATAACGGTTTTTCCAACACCAGCGCCACCGAAAAGCCCCATTTTACCACCACGGGGAAATGGAACCAGAAGATCGATGACCTTTACACCCGTTTCAAGGACCTTGACGGTTGTATCCTGCTCGGTAAATTTGGGGGCAAGTCTGTGAATGGGCATCATCTTTTCCTGACTGATGGGCCCGAGACCATCGACCGGTTTGCCGACAACATTCAAAACACGACCAAGACCTGCCTGCCCAACCGGCATCATAATGGGTTTGCCGGTATCTTTAACCGGCATACCTCTGACCAGACCATCGGTAACATCCATCGCGACAGCTCTGACAACATTATCCCCCAGATGCTGGGCAACTTCCACGACCAGATTATCGGGTTCATCACTAATAGACGTATTGCTGATCAGCAGTGCGGTCAGGATATGGGGCAATTGCCCCTGTTCAAACTCCACATCCACAACAGGTCCCATAACCTGTTTAATATAGCCAATATTTTCTCCCATTTAAAATCCTCCTATCGACATGCGGCCGAGAATCCGGTTAACCTTTCAAAGCTTCTGCACCACCGACAATATCCATCAAATCTGCAGTAATGGCAGACTGCCTGGCCTTGTTATACGCCAGTGTCAGACTGCCAATCATATCATTGCACGCTTTCGTCGCATTATCCATGGCAACCATTCGGGCTGCATGCTCACTGGCAGATGTCTCCAGAAGCGCCCGGTGAATCTGCACATGAACATGTGTGGGCATCAGATCGCCCAACAATTCATCCGATGAGGGTTCACAGATGTGCTCTGCGAGATACGGCTGATTGCTGTCCATCTCGGTTTTTTCAGATTTTTCCGGAATTATTGGCAAAATTTGCCGGATAACCGGCGTTTGTTTTGAAACCGTCCGGAATTCGGGAAATATAACATACACTTCATCAACAGTTCCTTTTAGAAACTGATCCACCATCGTTTGTCCGACATGGGATGAAACATGAAATCCGATTCGAGATCCGATGATGCCGATGTGTTCTGAAAGGATGGTATTTGACGTTTTTCGACACCATTCACGACCCTTTTTTCCAAAAGTGACAAAAGAAATCTGAATATCTTTTTCTTTCAGCTCCTTTGAAAACTTGTCGGCACGGGTGACCAGATTGGCATTGAATCCACCACACAAGCCTCTGTCGGATGTGCAAACAATGATGTTGACTTTTTTGACTTCACTCCGTGGAACCGTAAGCGGACTGGCGCCTTCACCCGACTTTTCGACCAGGCTGTCCAGGACTTCAGCAAATTTATTGGCATAAGGACGAAAGGCTTCCATATTTTGCTGAGCGCCGCGAAGTTTGGACGCTGCAACCATGTTCATGGCTTTCGTAATTTGCTTGGTCTTTTTTACGGCGCTGATCTTCATTTTGACTTCTTTTAATTGTGCCATATGAAATCGCCCTTATCTTAAATCATCAAAAGGTTAATACGTTTAATATCACGCTTATTTAATGGTATCCTTGAATTCATCATCATATTCTGCCAGCGCTTTTTTAAGCATATTTTCAATTTCTTCGTTGATGACTTTTTTCTCGGCAATTTCCGTAAATATTTTCGGGTGTCTTTCTTCGACAAAGGAATACAGACCGGCCTCGAATTTGGCAACGACATCAATTGGATATTTATCAAGATATCCCCGCGTTCCCGCATACAGAATCACCACCTGACGTTCCATGGGTAATGGACGGTACAGCGGCTGTTTCAGCAGCTCAACCAATCGCGCCCCGCGAGTCAACTGCTGCTGGGTTCCTTTATCGAGATCACTGCCGAATGCCGCAAATGCCTCAAGCTCACGATACTGTGCAAGGTCCAGACGAAGCGTTCCGGCAACCTGTTTCATGGCTTTGGTCTGGGCGGCGCCACCGACGCGGCTGACTGAAAGACCAACATTGATGGCTGGACGGACACCGGCAAAAAACAGCTTGGGTTCAAGATAAATTTGACCGTCAGTGATTGAAATAACGTTTGTTGGAATATATGCCGATACGTCGCCAGCCTGGGTTTCAATAATCGGAAGTGCTGTCAATGATCCGGCGCCAAGCTCATCATTCAGTTTGGCAGATCGTTCCAGCAATCTGGAATGGTTATAAAAAATGTCACCCGGATAGGCTTCACGTCCGGGGGGCCGTCTCAACAAGAGGGACACCTGACGGTAGGAGGCAGCCTGTTTGGACAAATCGTCATAAATGATGAGGGAATGTTTTTTGTTGTCCCGGTAGTATTCGGCCATGGCACATCCGGCATAGGGGGCCACATACTGAAGTGTTGCGGGATCACTGGCGCATGCGGCTACGACAGTGGTATAGGCCATGGCGCCATGTTTTTCGAGAATGGCCACAACTTGGGCAACTGTTGATTTTTTCTGTCCACAGGCAACATAAATACAGTAAACATCCTGGCCTTTCTGACTCAGAATGGAGTCGATGGCAATGGATGTTTTTCCAATCTGACGGTCGCCAATAATGAGCTCACGCTGACCTCTACCCACGGGTGTCATGGCATCGATTGCCTTGATTCCCGTAATCATGGGTTCATGAACACTTTTTCGGGCAATAACGCCTGGCGCCACCATTTCCACCCGTCGAAATTCCTTGGCATCAATCGGACCTTTGCCGTCAATGGGTTCACCAACAGCAGAAACCACCCGTCCAAGGACTGCATCACCAACCGGAACCTGAGCAATTCTACCGGTTCGCTTGACAATATCCCCTTCCTTGATCTCTGTGTCTTCACCCATGATGGCAATACCGACATTGTCCTCTTCCAGATTGAGAACCAGCCCCAGAACCCCGCCCGCAAATTCGACCAGTTCCAGAGCCATGACTTTTTCCAGACCATAAACCCGGGCAATGCCATCGCCAACAGATAAAACGACACCCGTCTCGCTGAGCTCAACCTTTTTATCGTAATCCTTGATTTGATCCTTAATAATCTGACTAATTTCTTCGGCTTTTAATTGCATTTAGACACGCTCACCCCTTTTTAAAGATTCTTTCATGTTGAGTAATTGTGTTTTGATACTCCCATCCAAAACCAGATCACCTATTTTTGTCACAATTCCACCAATCAGGTCCGAATCCTGGTGCACATCCAGGATAATTTGCTTACCCGTTTTTTTTGAAAGCGATAAGCGTATTTTCTCAACAGTTTCGGCTGAAAGTTCAGTTGCCGATGTCAGGCTGGCCCTGGCCACCCCTTTCAAATCATCGGCCAGTTTCTGATAAAAATCATTTATATGATTCAAAAAGCTGAACCGTCCTTTGTCAAAGAGCAGAAACACAAATGATCTCATTACGTTTGAAAGTCCCATTTTTTCAATTACGCTTTTCAGAACTTTTTGTCGTGCAGCAGCAGCGTACAATGGATTGCCGATCGTCTGTTCGAGCAGTTTATCACCTGTAAACAACTGGGTTACGCCATCCAATTCTTCCCGGTATTTTTCGGCGTTACCATCCCCCTTGCCGATTATCAGAAGCGCCTTCGCATATCGTCTTGCAATAGCCAAATTTTTCATCTATGCAACCACCTTCTGTAAGTATTCATCAATCAGTTGATTCTGGTCTTCCGGCGTAATTTTGCTTCGAATGACTTCTTCCGCTTTGACCAGCGCAGTTTCTATGATTTCCCGCTGAAGTATTTCCTTGGCCAGCTTGAATTCATGTTCAATATTACGCTTGGCCTGTTCCTCCAGCTTTTGAGCGGTTAGCTCGGCTTCCTTAAGAATTTTTGCTTTCGCGTCGTTACCCTGTTTGACATATTCCGATATAATCTGATCAGCCTCCTGATTCAGGCGGGCAATCTGGGCATTGTATCTGGCCAGCTCTTTTTCAGCCGCATCTTTTTTGTTTTCCAGCTCTTCCAGTTGCTGCCGGATTCCCTTGATTCTGGAATCAAGCGCCTGAGCCACCGGTTTTTTTAACAGAAAAAAAAGGCCAATTGCCAAAACTGCAAAATTCATGACCCGATAGGTATCGGTATTCAGCCAGCCTTTGGTTCCTTGACCTTCGCCATGCCCTTCTTCCACCCCGGATGACGCAATCGCAAAACCCGCTGAAACAACCAGAAGAATCACACATACAAAAATTACCATTTTATTGGAGGTACTGAATTTCATTTTGGATATCATCACACAGCCCTCCCCAGAATTTTTTGACTGATTGCATTCACCAGCGTGCCCAACTCTTTTTGAAGAGCATCTCTCACTGTTCCCGCATCGGTTTTGATACGGTTTTTTATTTCTGCCAGTTCGGCCTGAGCACGGCTGTTAATTTTTTCGACAACTGCCTTTTCTTCATCAAATGCTGATTTGATCAGCAGTTCTTTTTCCTTTAGCCCCCTGGATCTGGCATCCCTTATCCCGGCGGCAAAGGCACTTTCTTTTTCCTGAACCTGGGAATTGCAGGAGTCGATTGCCTGATCAAGATGTGAAAATTTTTCCTTTCTCTGGAGCAACATTTTTCGTATGGGTTTATACAGAACCATATTCATTGCCCATATCAGAAAAATGAAATTGATGATCTGAATAAACACGGATCCATCAATACTAATCATACAATTCCCTCCCTTGATAATTGCTTGAAAATTAAATCTTAAATGACGCCCCCAGACAATGGAACATATGAACGGAGTTTAACTCCGAGGGTCTATAGCATTCGATTTGCCGGATTGTCAATGGTAAATTATTCAAACATAAATCTTCTCATGCTGATGTTTAACAGGAGACCGACACTGGTCATCATCAAAACAACAGCCGATCCGCCATAGCTGATAAATGGCAGCGGAATACCCACTACCGGCATCAATCCCATCACCATGCCAATATTGATCACCACTTCCCAGAAAATCAGGGTGGAAATGCCAAATGCCATCAGCACGCCAAATGGCTCTCGACACCCATGCGCAATGTTCAGACCCCACACAACAATCAAAAGCAGCAACAACAGAACACCCACTGAACCCCAAAAACCCCAATCCTCAGCCAATACGGAAAATATGAAATCCGTATGCTGCTCGGGTAAAAATGACAGGGCATTCTGGGTTCCCTTCATGAATCCTTTTCCGAATAACTGTCCTGAACCAATAGCGATTTTTGACTGGATAATATGATAGCCGGCCCCCAATGGGTCGCTGTCAGATGTCAGAAAGGTTAAAATTCGCTGTTTTTGATATCCTTTTAAAAAATGCCAGGCAACCGGACAGGCCCCGGCTCCGAATACGAGCAGATATATCAGTGTTTTTTTCTCAATCCCGGTGAATATCGTCATGGAGCCGGCAATCAGAAGAATCATGATGGCGGTTCCCAGATCCGGTTGCAAAACAATCAGCAGACAGGGAATTGAGATCAGCAAAATCGGGATCACCAAATCCCGAAAAATCAGACCATGGACCGTGCCAATTCGGGAGTAGTATCTGGATAACAATATGATAATCCCCAGCTTCATCACTTCCGAAGGCTGAATGGATATCGGACCGAGAATCAGCCATCTTCTGGATCCGGCGACATATCTTCCAAACAGCAACACGGCAATCAATAGTAAAATGCATAACCAGTAACAACCGTATGCATAATGGTCCACCTTTCGATAGCTGAAAAGGAAACTGACAATCATGACGCCGAGACCGATACCGTACCAGATCATCTGCCGATAAAAAATGAGATTCTGGGGGTTGATCTGATCTGCCCGTGTTGCGCTGTACAGCGTTGATAATCCAGAAGCAATCAGGGCGGCCGTTATGGCTGCCAGTCCCCAGTCAAAGTATTGAATCAGCCGCCTGTCAAACATGCTTACCGGACCACCGTGTGCAAATAGGTTTCAATCAGCTCTGATGCTATGGGCGCGGCGGCACTGGATCCATGTTCGCCGTGCTCGACAATTACCGAAACAACCAGTTGCGGAGAGGCAGAGGGGGCATAGGCAACAAACCACGCATGCGATTTGAGATGTTGTGCGCGTGCATCCTCTTTTTCAACTGATCCTGATTTTCTGCTGAATACCTGGGCAGTACCGGTTTTTCCACTGATGTCGATACCATTGATTTTGGCGATTCTGGCGGTTCCCGCATTTCCGTTTACCACCTCCCAAAGGCCTTTCTGAACCAACTGCATGGTTTTGGTCTTCAGGGGTATTCGGCCTCTCATGACGGGCTGCACCGCATCGACAACCTCGCCATCCGCATTCTCAATCCGGTTGACAATCAGGGGCGTCACCAGAAAACCGCCGTTGGCAATGGCAGACATGACAACCGCCATTTGTAGTGGCGTGACCAGATTGTATCCCTGTCCAATTGCTACAGACAGGGTTTCCCCTCCCTGCCATAACACGCCGGTTTTTCTTTTTTTCCATAACGTGGTTGGTACCAGGCCGCCGGCCTCGCCGTCAAGCTGAATGCCTGTCCGCGATCCCAGTCCAAACGCCTTTGCATAAAACGCCAGTCTGTCTACACCCAGCTTCAAGCCGGTCTGATAGAAAAACACATCACAGGATTCGGCAATGGCATCCGTGATATTGACGGTTCCATGCCCGCCTTTTTTCCAGCATCGATACTCCCGATTGCCATATTTTAGATGACCCGGACAAAAAAAGGTTGTTCTTTCATCGATAACGCCATCTTCAAGGCCGGCAATGGCGCAGATGATCTTGTAAGTGGATGCCGGCGGGTACTCTCCCTGTATGGCCTTGTTGAGCAGAGGCCGCATGGGGTTTTTGATCATCCCGTCCCATTCTTCCTGACTCATGCCATCAATAAACGCATTCTGATCAAAGGTCGGGCTGCTGGCCAGAGCCAGGATATGGCCGGTATTCGGATTCATCGCAACAAGTGCGCCGGTGGCATCCGAGAGCAATGTTTCCGCTTTTTCCTGAAGGGATTTATCAATTGACAGATAGATGTTCTGACCCGGAACCGATGTCACTGTACTCAGAACATTCACCAGCCGGCCGCTGGAATTGACCTCAATCTGTCTGCCGCCCCTTTGTCCCTTCAGAATGACTTCAAACGATCTTTCCACACCAAATTTTCCCACGACATCGCCGGGACGATAGTCGGCAAACGCTTCGCCCTTCAGCTCTCCGGAATTTATTTCCCCTATATATCCAAGTACATGGGATGCAAGATGCGGATAGACATACTGGCGTCTGAGCCTGACATCCACAACAATCCCGGGCAGACTGTATCGGTTGGATTCCAGATAAGCCAATGTATTTCTGCCGATATTGGATTGAATCAGAGTGGCATTATACGGTGAATGGTGTTTATGGTTTTTGGCGTGGATCAGTTCCATGATTTCATTTTCAGGCAGCATCAGAATGGATGACAGATTCTGAACCGTTATATCCAGTGGGCTGGCATCCCGGACAACCAGTCCCAGATCATACGAGGGACGGTTATCAACCAGAAGAATGCCATTCCTGTCAAAAATCAACCCTCTGGGCGGATCGATGGTCTGCAGGCGGATGCAGTTGTTTTCGGACAGTTTTCGGAATGTATCACCTTCAATAATCTGAAGGTAAAAGAGTCGCAGCAAAAGAACCGCAAACACCGGTATAATAAACCAGACCGCAACCATAAGACGCTTTCGGTACCAGTCGTTATCCGGTGTCTGGGATGTCAGGATGTTCTCAGGCTTCGATGTCATGCATCATCCCGGGTCTGTTCACCTGATCTCCCGATTTCCCCCCAGAAGGCATAAAGTCGGGAAATCAGACGGAATGATGCCGGACCCAGCAGAACGGCAAATCCTGTCTGGATGACCAGAAAACGCCAGATTTCCAGGGTCAGCGACATCTCCGCATTCATAAGAATCATGGCGGAAAATAAAATGCAGTTTTCCATCAGAACGCAAAACACGATCAGAAAACGGATGGCATGTGAATTTTGAAGCCGCAAAAAGCGAACCGCATATTTTATCAGTGCAAACAACCAGAAGCAGGTCGAGGCAAACAAACCAAAAGGTCCCCCTGAAAAACTGTCCATCAGAATTCCGGTCAATAGAACAATGGCCAGGCTTTCATAAACCGGTCTTTCGCAGGCCAGAACCATCAGAAAAGAAAACAGCAGGACAACTCCAAGGCTATGAAGATAGGGTGAATTCAGGATCGAGGTATGCAGAATCACCAGAAAAATTGACATGATTACATGAAGAATACCGATCATGGCTCTTTTGACAGATCATGTTCCGGTTTATCCAGCACGACCAGCACTTCTTCCAGCTTTTCAAAGTCAACATGGGGGGTGATCACGATATCCTGAAAAATGCCGGAGTGATGCCGGACGATCTCCTGGATCCGCCCGATGGGAAACCCCTTGAGAAATACACCATCCAGGCCCGATGATATGACGAAATTACCGACTGAAACGTCATCTTTTCGGGACATATAGCGGAATTGACACGTGCCGGGGAAATCTCCCTTGACAATGCCCCGGGATCGGGTTTCCTGAACCAGTGCGTCCACAGCGCTGTTCGGATCGATGATAAGAAGGATTTTTGAAAAATTGTCCGTCACATCGATGACCTGTCCCACCACACCTTCCGGCGCCACCACAGCCAGACCTTTTTGAATGCCATTGGCCCGGCCCTTGTCAACAATCAGGGTCTTGAACCAGGGAGACGGGTCTTTTCCAACCACCTCACAGGCCACGGTTCTATAAAACGACCGGGTCTTGAAATCCAGAATATTACGAAACCGGATATTGGAATGTTCCAGCTCCTTGCACCGATTGAGATCGTTAACAGCCTGATTCAGCTCTTTTTTCAGGCTTTCATTTTCCTGAATGGCGGACAGGACCCAAAAATAGTGATGCCACACATCCCGAACCGAACGGGTGGCGGATATGACCACTTTTTGAAATGGTGAAATGATGGTCATGCCCATCTGCCCGATATCCAGATATGCTTCATGACGAAGCGAGAAAATGAAAAGGGCCAGAATGTTGGCGACAATCAGAAACAAAATGCCCAAAAGCACCACAATGTTGCGAGAAAACATGGGCGTCAGGTAATGACGACCTGTCGAAGGATTTCAATGCTGTCAAGTGCCTTGCCGCATCCCAACGCCACGGTTGACAGCGGATCGTCAGCGATGGTAATCGGCAGGCCGGACTCTTCCATCAGCAGTTTATCCAGCCCTTTCAACAGGGCCCCACCACCGGTCAGCACAATTCCCCGATCCACGATATCGGCGGACAGCTCGGGTGGTGTCTGTTCCAGAGCAATCTTCACGGTTTCCAGAATGGCATCGAGTTGTTCGGAGATGGCCAACCTGACTTCCTCGGAGTCAATGGCCAGTATCTTTGGAATTCCGGAAACCAGATCCCGGCCCTTGACCTCGATGGTTTCAATATTCTCGATATCCTGATGGGCGTTGCCGATGGTGGTCTTAATCATTTCGGACGTTCTTTCACCAATCAGAAGATTGTACTTCCGTTTGATGTACTGCATGATGGCGCTGTCCATTTTGTCGCCGGCCACCCGCAAGGATCTGCAATATACAATTCCGGCAAGGGAAATGACAGCCACCTCCGTGGTTCCACCGCCAATATCCACCACCATGTTGCAGGTGGGTTCGGTTATGGGCAAACCGGCGCCGATGGCGGCAGCCATGGGTTCTTCGATCAGAAAAACCTCCCGGGCGCCGGCAGATTCGGCAGATTCCCGAACTGCCCGCTTTTCAACCTGGGTGATTCCGGAAGGAACCGCAATGATGATCCGCGGTCTGACAAAAGACCGGCGGTTGTGAACCTTGTGAATAAAGTGCCTGAGCATGGCTTCAGTGACTTCAAAATCGGCAATGACCCCGTCACGCATGGGGCGAATGGCCACAATGTTGCCGGGTGTTTTTCCCAGCATGTTTTTGGCCTCCAGCCCAACCGCCAGAACACGATTTTTGGATCGGTTATCGGTTCGAACCGCCACAACCGATGGCTCTCTCAGAACAATGCCTTTCCCCTTGACATACACCAGTGTATTTGCAGTGCCCAGATCAATGGCCAGATCACTGGAAAAAATACCGGATAACCCGCTAAAAAAACTCATAGTTCATTTATCCGTTCTGAATTATTTATGTTATCGAATCCATCATGACAAAACGCTATCAGTTTACAGAAACCGAAATAAAATCACAAGCTGAATTCTGGGCGGCAGGGCGATATGTTGCCCATCGTCCGCATGATTCCATCATGCAACGCAGGTCTGAAGGTCCGGATCAATGGCGGGTTGTACCGTGAATACCGGGATGGATGCACCCGATTCGTCAATAAAATGACGCCAATTCCCTTTTCCATGTCCATCCAGAACGATGTGCCGGTAAACCCCAGATGACCAATGCTGTGGGGTGAAAAATATTGCCCGCAGGATGAATGGTTTTTCCCCGGCATATCAAATCCGGGCGCGATTTCTGCACCGGTCTGAAAAGGAAACCAGGCACACAGAATCGATCTGTCAAAGAAGCAGTCTTCCGACTCGAACCGATAATCCATTAACAGCCTCACCAGAAGCCGGTATATCTCCATGGCGCTTCCAAACAGTCCGGCATGCCCACAGATCCCCCCTGCGATCCAGGCATTATCATCATGAACCTGTCCGATTAACAGCACATGCCGCCAGGAACACCACTCGGTTGCAGCGTAGGAAGCCTTTTTGACAGCCTGTGTCAGATCGTTGAAATACAGCCCATTCAGTCCAATCGGCACATACACATTCCGGTCCAGAAACCGGTCCATCCGGTATCCGGAAAATTGCTCAATCATCCATTCCAGAATCATAAAACCAATATCACTGTAGATACGGCCCTGCCCAGGGGGGTACACCAGGGATTCCTTCAGAAGACACTGCCGCAGGGTGCGCTTGTGGTCAGAGTCCCGAATATCTTTCAGTTGCAGATAATAGGGATGATACGCCCGAAAACCGGCACTATGGCACAACAGTTGTCTGGTGGTCACATGGTTCCATGCGGTCCCCCCAAAATCCGGGATGATGTCACCAATTGGCCGGTCGATACAAAGACCTGACCGCCGAACCAGTTCCATGACCGCCAGGGTGGTCGCGAGGGGCTTGGTCAGGGAGGCCAGGTCAAAGACGGTTTCCCGCGTCATGAGTGTCTGTGAAAACAGATCCGACATGCCATAGGGCTCGAAAAATTCGATCCGGTCTTCTTTAAAAACCAGTAAAACGGCTCCGGGAAACACCGTGGTGTCCATGCCGGCCCGCATCAATTGGTCAACCCGGTCAAAATCCATCAACAGATACTCCGGGATCGGGTAGCCGGCACATCGAATACAATGGACCGGTGACCGGTGGAAATCGTTGCATTCAGACCAATGGGCAGGGTCACATTTTCTGTCCCATGCCCAATGCCGCACCCGGCCAGAATCGGAATATGAAGATGATCAAAGGCTTTTTGAAAAAAATGATGGACGGCCAGGCTGTCTCCGCAGCCATCAAAGCCGCCCAGAACAAGACCGCGGATTTTATCAAAACAACCGGCCATCATCATCTGTGTCACCATTCGATCAATTCGATACAAGGCCTCGTTAATATCTTCGATCGCCAGAATATGCCCGTCCAGCCTGGGTTCATAGGGTGTTTTCAGCAAATGGGACAATGTGGTCAGATTTCCGGCAAAGAGAATACCGGAAGCCTGACCCGGATGCAGAATTCTGGCTTCCGGGAAATGATATGTCATGGGAATGTCAGAATGTATCGCCTGGAAAAAGGATTGCCGGCTGATTTCAGAGATATCCGGAAGGGTTGACACCATTGGTCCATGAAAAACGGTCAGGCCGCAATGCTGGTAAACAGCCGTCAAAAGTGCTGTCACATCACTGAAACCGATCAGGATTTTGGGATTTTGGGAAATCCACTCAAAATTCAGATACGGCAGAATTCGAAGTGCGCCATAGCCGCCCCGGGCGCAGATGATGGCCCGAATGTCCGGATCATGAAAATACTGGTTCAGTGCTTCGGCCCGCTCCCGGTCGCTTCCCGCCAGATAGGTGTTTTTACAAAACAGATACCGTGACAAAACCGGTCGGAGCTGAAACTGTTCCAGAATACGGATACCGGCCATCAGTCGATTCTGATCCACCGGACCGGACAGTGCGACGATTCCCACCTGATCTCCGGCCGTGAGCCGGGGGGGTCTGACAATGGACGCAGAAACTGACGAATCCGTCTTTGACCGGTCTGACAGCAATGTCATGTCGAACTCCCCAACCCATGTGTTCCCGATCATGAAGAGAAACAAAAAACCGGCTGTCATCACGGGGGAAGACAGCCGGCAGACGTGATTTGGCTTGTTCAGCCTTTATTTCATTTCTTTTATTTTATCCGTCAGTTCCGGAACAAATTCCAGAAGATTCTGGGCGATACCGATGTCGGCAGCCTGGAAAATGGGCGCCTTCGGGTTTTTGTTGATGGCAACAATAAAGGGATTTCCCTTGAGTCCGCCCATGTGCTGAAATGAACCGCTGATGCCCAGTGCAATATATACCTTGGGTTTGACCGTCTTTCCGGATGTTCCAACCTGTCTGGATTTTTCCAGCCATTTGGCATCGACAATGGGCCTTGAGCAGGAAACGACTGCGCCGATGGCATCCGCCAGTTCCTGGGCAATGGAAATATTTTCCTGATCCTCGATGCCCCTTCCAACAGACACCAGTACATCGGATTTGGTAATATCCACATCTCCGACTTCGGCAGCCACCACTTCCATAAAGCGGCGTTTGGCTTGGATGTCTCCCGCATCTTTGCTCTTATCCACAATGGTGCCGGAGACCGGGTTATCCTGAGCCTGAAACGATCCTGAACGGATATTGATAACAGCGCCATCGGTCAGATCACATCGAATATGCGTGCTGACCTGCCCGCCGAATTCCTGGCGGATCAGTTTCAGATCATTTCCATCCAGCCCCTCGATGCCGACCACGTCCGGAACAAACGCACTTCCCAGCTTGATGGACAGACCAGGCCCCAGATCCATGCCCAGTGTGTCATGGGCGGCCAGCACAATTGCGCCTTTGGGAAGAATATTGAGCAGCGTACACCGGATGGCCTCTGCATTGGGATAAGCCAGGGCCGGGTTGCCGATCTTCCAGACTTCCGCATATGCGCCGGCGACAGACTGACATGCCGAATCCAGTTCACTGCCATCACCGCAAACCAATGCCGTAACGCCGGCGCCGGAATCAATTGCCTTTGCAGCAACAGCCAGTTCAAACGCCGAATCCTCCGCAGCCCCGTTTTTATGGGCAATACAGACAAATATATGTTGAGCCATTACTTAATTCCTCCTTTGGCCTTCAAGAGTTCAATCAGTTTGTCAACGATTTCATCGGTGCTGCCTTCCAGCATTTCAGCCCCCTCGCCCATGGACGGAACAAAATAATCGACTTTTTTGACTTTTGCAGCAGATGCTCCGACAACGGTTCCATCCAGACCCAGGTCTCCCGCCTTGTGAACCGGAATTTCCACACTGGCCACTTTCCGGATTCCGCGGATGCCCACATAGCGCGGTTCATTGATACCGGTCTGAATGGAGAGCACGCAGGGCAGATCGATTTCATTGATTTCCTGGTTTCCCCCCTCGATTTCACGGCCCACCCGAATCATTTTGTCACTCACGATCTTGATCTTGTTGACCAGGGACGCATACGGCAAATCCAGCATCGCTGCCAGCATGCCGCCAACCTGGCCTGCGCCATCGTCTGCCAGGGCGCCGGTCATGATCAGATCGTATTTTCCTTTTTGAATCTCGGCTTTCAGTATCGTGGCGATTCCCTTGCCATCGGACCCGTTGAACAGATCATCCGACAACAAAATTCCCTTGTCCGCGCCCATGGCCATTTCCCGGCGAAGCACTTCTTCGGATTCATCATCTCCAACGGTTACGACGGTAACGGTTCCGCCCACATTGTCCCGAATCTGAATGGCTTCTTCGACCGCATAATTATCCCATTCATTGACGGAATAGACCAGATCGCCCCTTTCGATGTCAGACCCCTTGCTGTTGACAACAATTTCGTTTTCAGCAGTGTCGGGGACCCGTTTTACACACACCAAAATCTCCATACGTTCCTCCACAATTGGTTTATAGTTATTTTGACCGGTTATATTCAAATTTTTGATTCCAGCGTGTTTTCAGCAACCGATTTTTCACGCTTCGGTGATCAACTGTCGTTCGATCAGTTCGGACAAATCAATGGCTTCCATCTGACCTTCCAGACCGGCCACCTTGATGGCATCCTCGATATTTACCAGACAAAAGGGGCAGGCCGTGACAATGACATTGGCGCCTGCCTTTCTGGCCATATCCACCCGAAGGACACCCATGCGCTGTTCTTCCTCGGGTTCATAGAACAGCATCAGTCCGCCACCACCGCAGCAGAACGAGCGGTCCCGGCTCTTCAGCATATCCACCCGCCGCAAACCGGGTACGGCATCCAGTGCGTCGCGGGGATCATCGTAAATGCCGTTATGCCGGCCCAGATAGCAGGGATCATGATAGGCGTACACCCGGCTGAGGTCCTCAACCGGTTTCAACCGGAGTTTTCCGGATTTGATGTTTCGGGTGATGGTCTGGCTGATGTGTTCAACCGGCGGCAGGTCCGAATACTCATTTTTCAGAACATTGAAGGCATGCGGATCCGATGCGATAATCTGCCTGACGCCGGACTCCCGTATCATGTCGGTGTTCTGGGATTTCAAATCCTGAAACAGCATTTCTTCCCCGAACCGCCTGACCTCATTGCCGGAATCTTTTTCATCTTTTCCCAGAATGCCGAAGTCAATATCTGCTGCGCTCAAAATCCGGGCTGTAGCCCTGGCAATATTCTGCATCCGGTCATCATAGGAAGTGATGCTGTCCACAAAATACAGGGTTTCGGCCGTATCACCTTTTTCAAAGAGTTTGACGTCGCAGGTTTCCGGCAGTCCCTTGATCCACTCGGACCGCTTTTTCTCCATTTTACCCCAGGGATTGCCGCGTTTTTCAATGGCCTTCAGGGGTTTCTGCAATGACTGGGGCACCATGCCTTCATCGACCATGCCCCGCCGCAAATCCACAATTTTATCAATATATTCAATAAAAATGGGACACTCGGCCTCACAGGCGCCGCACGTGGTACAGGACCAGATTTCATCTTCACTGAAAATCGAACCGACAAGAGGCTCATCCTTCGGGGTCATATCGCCTTTGACAGGATAATTTTTAAAACAGTAATCACGGGATTTGATGGAAATAAACCGGGGGGAAAGGGGTCGTTTGACCGCATTTGCCGGGCACTGATCCGAGCAGCGTCCACAATCGGCGCAGGAATAGAAATCCAGGATGTGTTTCCAGGTAAAGTCTTCAAATTTCTTGATGCCAAACGATTTCAGCTCGTCCAGTTTGCTGTCATCCACACCCCATTCAACCGGTTTGATGACCCCTTTCTTCAGCTTCATCATAAAGACATTGGGAAGCGAGGTGATGACATGAAAATGCTTGCCCATGGGGAGAAAACACAGAAAAAAGAAAAAAACCAGATTGTGCAAAAAATAGGCCCCGGTATGCAGGTTCTGCAAAAAACCGATATCGCTTGACCCCATCATGCTGGCCGCAAACCATGTTCCGGTAGCCGGCAGGATGAATTCCGGTTGAATTCCTTTCTGAACCTGGGCCGCAATCAGAGTTCCCTCAAACAGCATGTCACAGGTGACCAGAGTGGTGATCAGCATCAGAACAAAAACCGCCTCTGACGTATGATCTTTTCCATATTTTTGTGGCACGGCATACCGGGCCGGTTTGAAAACCCCTCTTCGAACTGCGGCGACAACAGCCGCAATCAGAACCACGGTAGCAGCAATGTCTTTTAAAATGTCGTAGATATGCCCGGTCATTCCTCCCAGTCCCGGAAAAACAAAGCCATCAGAAATGCCCATGATGACCAGGGAAATGGATCGAAGCGATAACACCATAAAACCGGCAAACAGCATGATATGCAGTACACCGGCCATCATGTATCGGGGTTGACGGTATTGTCCGATGGCATATTTGACCATGGCCATCAACCGGTCGGCCGGACGGTCCAGTCGGGGATCGGATCTTGCCCGAACCAGAGGCGCCAGGCGTTTGGCAATGATATAGGTAAATGCGGCGACGCCCAATATCGGAATGAGAACAGAAAAGATTACAGCGGGTATCCCCATAATCCATGCCTTAGCCGGAGAGATCAAAGCGGTTTCCATTTTTTACTTTCTTTCTCCCTTCATTTATATTATTCATGGCCAAGCCGCAGGGGCGCGCGCCCCTGCGGTTATTGTGTGCATTTTTGCCCGGTCGTGTATCACCAGGAAGTCGCATACCCATTTACTGAATGAGTATTCATTCAGTTTAATGAATGGAACGCCGTGCGTCAAGAAAAATTTTGTTATTCCGTCATGCTTGTCCATCGGTACACGACAGACAGATATCGCTTTTCAGATATACTTTGAACGGTCACAATCTGCGATTCCCATCTGTAGAGACAAGGCATGCCTTGTCTCTACGGCGCGACCGTCCTGCCGTGAAAGGCCGGCCCGGGAACACTCAAATTGTGACCAACTGAAGTATAGCGTTTGAACGAAAACTCCTGTTCAGATGAAAATCGAATATCGAAATCCGAAATTCGAAACAAATTCAAAATTCAAATGTCTGAATGACCCAAAC
>DFZE01000187.1 GCA_002382065.1 Desulfobacteraceae bacterium UBA4064 | reverse complement strand
CATCATCCGGAACCATTCCGTCTTTTCCCTGAATGTATCGGATGGTTTTGCCGTTATACATGAGCAGGACACTTCGAACAGGAGCCGTATATTCCCACCGAAGGGCATCCGGCATTCGAAAGGTGAAGGAGCCCCTGGATTTCAGGGGTTTGACCAAGATTTTCATGTGTTTTTCCTGAACGAAATCCGCTTGAACGGTCTGGATTTTCCTCGCATTTTCCCGAATATGCTGCCACTGGTCTCCGTTGCAGATACCGCTGCAGCATAGCACCAGAAACAGGCCGATCCAGGCAATCCAATTCAGGCGTGTTCGAAAATGGGCTGGACCCATGTGCATGGTGGCTATGCCATTCCCCCGTTGACGGAAATGACCTGCCCGGTGATATAAGAGGCGTCGTCCGAACAGAGAAACCGGACCACCCGGGCGATCTCTTCCGGTTTTCCGATTCGAGCCATCGGAATCAACGACTTGATTTCCCGAACAGGGGCGTTTTCGATCATCTCGGTCTCTATGAGTCCCGGAGCGACCACATTGACTCGTATGCCCAGACGCGCAACCTCGGAAGCCACGGAGCGACTGGCGCCGATCAGTCCGGCCTTGGCTGCGGCGTAATTGGCCTGTCCCCGGTTTCCCATCAACCCGGCCACCGAGGCAATCGAGATAACCGAACCCCGTTTTTTGGGAATCATGTGTTTCAGTACCGGTTTGGTCATGTTGTAAAAACCCTTCAGGGTGGTGTTGATCACCGCATCCCAGTCCGGTTCGGACATCAGGATGAACAGTTGATCCGAGGTGATTCCGGCATTGTTGATCAGAATGTCGATGGCATCGAAACGGGAAAGAATGTCTTCCAGGGCCGTTTCGGTGGCTTTGGCATCCGACACATCAAAGCCCCGGGCCTCGCCGTCTCCGCCGGCTTCGCGTATCAATCGAAGGGTTTCCCCAGCGGCCGCCGCATTGAATCGGTAATTGACAATCACAAAACATCCGGCGCTGGCCAGTTCAACCGAAATGGCGCGGCCGATACCCCGGCTCCCGCCCGTGACAATCGCTGTCCGTTTGTCTGCAAGATCATTCATCTGCTGTCCTGTCTGCACGCATGACCTGGAGGACGGATTCTCCGACAAGCTTGCCGTCGATGGTCGAACGGCCAAAAAGTTCTGTATAATTATCCATGCCGAATTGAATGGTCGCCTCGGTGATAATCCGGGAGTTCACAGGAATTTTGTCCAACTGGAAACGGGCTGTTTTAATCCCCACCAGCCAGCCTGTCCCACCGGAAGGCTGATCGTCATGTTTCAGCTCCTTCCATCCGATGGTGATGGCGGATGTCTGGGCGATCAGTTCGACGATCACGAGTGGATGAACCCCGTCTCCTTGGCATAACGGCCACTGGTCCGTTACGGTTGACCGGGAAACAGCGATGGTGTCATCCACATGAATGATTTCATCAACCAGCTTCATCCGACCCCGGTGTGGAATCAGCCGTTCAATCGCCAAATCAATCATATTCGATCCGATCCATTCATGATGGCGATCCGCCTGTTCATTGCCATTACGGTTACCCCGATGTAAAACTGGCATTTTGTATCTTTATTTAATATTGAAGTAAAGAACAATCTACGGTACAAGAAACGCTCTGCACGTTTGCTGTTTATCGAACGGTCATAATTCGAACATATCTATTGGAAAAACAGGATGACATCCCAGTTGATTGATGAACTGAAAATTAAAATTATCGACATATTGAACCTGATCGATGTCGCGCCGGATGATATCGATTCAGATGAGCGACTGGTTGGCGGACCACTTGGAATCGACTCGATCGATGTCCTGGAAATGGTAATGATGATCGAAAAAGACTATTCGGTCAAAATCGATAACCGGGAATTGGGGGTTCAGCTGTTTGGCAGCTTGCGGACCATGGCGCAATACATCGTCAATCACTCGCCGAAATTCCTGAATTGAAATGACAGTCAGCATGATGTCATGAAAATTTTGCTCATCTCGGCCAATACCCTTACCACGCCTTACCCGGTTTACCCACTGGGCATGGATTACGTCGCCGCAGCCATATCGACCAGTCACGATGTCCGGGTGATCGACATGAATGCTTTTGGAGATACCGGCTTTCCGGATGATATGATTGACGCATTTTCCCCCGACATTATCGGACTGGGGCTTCGAAATGTCGATAACACGGATATATCCGATTCCAATGGGTACATCGTTCGGTATCGGGAACTGGTGAATCGTATCAGAAAGTGTTCAAACGCCCTGCTGGTGCTGGGTGGAAGTGGATTTACCATCTTTCCGAATGAAATGATGAAAGCCCTGGATGCGGACTATGGGATTGTCGGTGAGGGCGAACGGCTATCGTTGCTAATTGCGGCATTGAACCGGCAGGAGCATGTTCTCGACATTCCCGGCGTCATCGTCGGTAGTCGGCACCGTTCCGGAACATCGGAACCGAATGATCCGACATACGCTCCCTATAAAGGTCGTTTCAGCAGGCGGTTTGATGGGACATCCTCCCATGTCGATTATTATCTGGCCCATGGCGGCATGCTCAATCTACAGACCAAACGGGGATGTAATTTCCAGTGTATTTATTGCACGTATCCCCATATCGAAGGCCGTCGCCTGCGGCTGATCCCCCCGAATGATGTGGCCGAAACCGCGATTCAACTACAGAATGCCGGAGCGAAATATCTGTTTATCACGGATTCTGCCTTCAATGTTCATGTTTCCCACAGCATCGAGGTAGCAAAAGCTTTTCAGAAAGCGGGGCTGACAATTCCGTGGGGTGCATTTTTTTCACCAATTCCGCTTCTCGATGATTATTTTCAAATCATGGCGGATTCCGGCTTGACCCATGTCGAATTCGGAACGGAATCTCTCTCGGAAGTCGTTCTTCAATCCTATGGCAAACCGTTTCAAACCGCGCATGTCCTGAAAGCCCACGCAGCCGCCCGCATGGCAGGCCTTCATGTGGCGCATTATTTCCTTCTGGGCGGACCTGGCGAGAATCGGAATACGCTGGATCAGACACTTTCAAATATTGACAAACTAACAAAATCCGTTTTATTTTTTTTTTGTGGTATGCGAATTTATCCGCATACCGCACTTTATGATATCGCCCTGAAAGAGCGACAGATCGTTTTCGGTCAGAGCCTGCTTGAACCGATTTTCTATCGCTCGTTGCACATTTCCTCAGAGGATATTTTTCAGGAAGTCGAAAAAAAAAGATGTGGCCGTTCCAATTGGATTATCGGCTCCGGTGGTGAAAAAATTTCAATCATACTGTCCAGGATGTATGCCAGAGGCCGTTTCGGCCCGCTGTGGGAGCATTTGATTCGATGAGTCATAAATTGGGCGAATGTGGTATTCGATAATAAAGAGCCAGTGTTCTTCATCCGGAGAAGTGTATGCCGAAATTGAAATCGGGATCAATTCCCCCTGGTTTTCCGGGCATTTTCCGGATGAACCCATTCTTCCCGGTATCGCACAATTGTCCATGGTCATGGAAACGATCAAAATGGCATTCCGGGATCAAATTCGGATTACCGGTCTCAAACGGATCCGTTTCAAAAAAATCGTTCGACCGGAAAGCCGGCTCATGATTCTTGTCACACCGGGTAGCAAAAAGGATGAATCCGTTTATTTCTTTCAAATTAAATCGGAAAATAATGTCATCTGCAGCGGCATGATGACCGCTGAAAAAGAACAACAGCACAGTGATTGGACATAACAAGGAGACAAAGCATGATGCTTGAAACGGATGCGGTCATGAACCATGTCGCAGATGTAATGATACAGGAATTGAAACTGGAAGACGTCACACCGGAAACATTTGATCCGGATATCGACCTGGTGGATGAAGTGGGAATCGACAGCATGGATCTTGCCACCGTGGCGCTGGTGATTCAGGATGAATATGGCATACGCATCGATGAGGATGATTATCCCAAACTGACCACCGTTCGATTGATTGCCCAATATATTCTGAATAAAAAATTATCCTGACAAAACAGATGGATGTTACAAAACGGTCCATGTCTCCGGCAACCGTGTGATATTGTTTTCCGTGTTTGGGCAGCCTCACTGAAGTACGTTTCTTGGACAACATGAAAAAACAACAAACCAATGAAAAGATGGACGAACCTGATAAAATCTGGAAATTTTCCGAAATTCTGGAAGATCCGGTGATTCACGAACGATGGAACAAAGTCCGTAAATATTTTTTCCTGCGAGAGTCCACCTATGACATGACCAATCGCTGCAATATCCGGTGTGAGGGATGTTATTATTATGAGGGTGACAAGCAATTCGCCACGGAAAATCGGGATACGGATGCATGGCTAAGACTCATGGAAGGAGAGAAGAGTCGCGGGGTGACGTTTGTCGTTCTTGCCGGAGCGGAACCTTCCCTGGTTCCGGACCTGTGTCAAACCTGTTATCAGGTGATCCCACTGGGAGCGATCGCCACCAACGGGTTGAAACCCATTTCGATTTCGGTGGGTTATAAAATACATCTATCGGTCTGGGGAAACGATAAAACCAGCCTGAGACTCCGGGGGGCACCCCATATGCTGTCCCGTCAGATCGACAATTACCGTGACGATCCCCGAGCCGTCTTCATCTACACATTCAACCGCCACAATATTGCCGAAGCGGCGGAGGTGGCGGATACACTGGCGCGGTATAACTGCAAGCTGTCCTTCAACATGTTTTCCGCCCCGGTCGGATATACCGGCGATCTCCGTCACACCAAAGCATCTCTGCATCAGGTCCGGCAGGTCATGCTGAATCTTCTTGACAAATATCCCGATCATGTCCTGTTTTCCCGCTATAATGCCGTTGCACATACGCACCTGCACGGTCTACACCATCTTTATGGTTGCTCATACCCGCGGATGAATCCCTCTACGGATGTGGGGCTTGGCCGATCTTTTCGGCAGTATCGGACCGATCTGACCTGGGACCGGAACGCGGCATGCTGCGTTCCGGACACCGATTGCAGCGATTGCCGTCATTATGCTTCCGGAAGTGCCGTGGTGACGGCGCGTCTGTTTCGTCACGGAACCCATCCGGAGACGTTCAGCTCCTGGCTGGACTATGTGGATACCTATCTTGCCGTTTGGGTGACGGGATATGAAAAAAGTCCCAACCTCAACCCGTCTTTGGTCGCTCCTCCCGGCCAAACGATCTTCGAAGCGTGAAGGAGTTATTTGTCCATGAAGACAGTCAGTTCGTTGTTGGATGCACACTGGTACGAACGATATCAACGGATATCCAAACTCAACATCCGCAGCTCCATTTACGATGTCACCAACCGGTGCAACCTGCGATGCAAGGGATGTTTTTTCTTTTCCTCCGGCGAGGACAAGGCCGCGCCCGAAGAAATGCATATGGATGCATGGGAATCGTTTATTGACCGGGAGATCGGGCGGGGAGTGAATCTGGCCATACTGATCGGCGGAGAACCGACCCTGTGCCTGGACCGGGTGGAAGCGTTTTACCGGCGACTGCCCACCTTTTGCGCCACCAACGGCCTGATCAAGGTGCCCCGGGACCGGTTCCCGGACATGATGGTGGGCATATCGCTGTGGGGGGATCAGGCGGATGAAACCGTTTTGCGCGGCAAGGACACTTTTTCTATTTCCAGTAAAAACTATCACGGAGATCCTCATGCCTATTACCTGTATACCATCACGCCCCGACAGATCGGGCACACGGAACGGATCGTTCAAAAAATCCGGGATGTCGGCCTGAAAATTCATTTTCAGTTGCTGTCCAATGACGAAGGCGTTGACGGATTTTCGTGGAAACCCGGAGAGATGAAGGCCATTCAGGATGAAATGGACGAGATGCTGGAAAAATATCCGGACACGGTCATTTCTTCCAGATATTACCATGAAATCATCACTACCGGAAAGATGCTGGACCGGTCGTTCGGATGGAACGAATGTCCGTCGGTCACCGAGCCTCTGGATACCAGAAAGCCCGGAACCAAACGCCTCATTCATTTCATCCGCTGGGCGTCGGATTTGAAGACCATGCACCGGTGCTGTACCTCCGAGACCAGGGACTGTTCGACCTGCAAGGACGGAGCGGCCCACATGAGCTGGGTCATGGTCAACAAACGGGCTCATATGCGCAGCCGAGTGGATATTCAGAACTGGATCGAGGTATATGAAATGTTTGCCAAACTGTATCAGTTCATTCCGTGGTAAACAGCAGAAAGGCAGTGGTTGTCGGATGGGATGCGGTATCGTGTCTCGGGACGGATTTTTCCGACCAGTGGCGCCGGGCCGTTGCCGGACAAAGCGGCATCGGTCACCTGACCCGGTTTCTGCCAACAGAAACGTTTCCGGTTCGGATTGCCGGCCAGATCGATGACATCGATTTTCCGGAATACGCATTTTTAAAACCCCGAAACCTGGCACTCTGGCCATCCCCGGTATTCAAATATGCGTTGTTGACAGCTCATCGGGCACTGAAACACAGTGGCATCGACATCACTCCGGACTTAGCGCATCGGGTAGCCGTAACCTACAGTTCCGCAGTTGGCGGTCAAGATGCGCTGATACATGGGGATCGGCGCATGGTTGCACACGGCAAACTTCCTCCACCGTATGTCAACCCCAATTCCTGCATCAACATGGTGGGGGGAAAGATATCCATTCTGACCGGCGCCAGCGGACCGATTACCGCACCCGTCACGGCATGTGCAACCGGCCTCTCATCCCTGATTGTTGGCAGCATGTTCCTTGATGCCGGAAAGGCGGATATCGCCATTTGCGGTGCTGTGGATTTTGTGTTGGTAGAGCCCATTGTTGCAGGATTTGCCACCATGAACGCGGCGTATGTATCGCGTCCGGACAAGATGGAAGAAAAGCCTGCCTCGGCCAGCCGTCCGTTTTCGCGGGACCGTCGGGGATTTGTGATATCCGAGGGGGCCGGTGCCATTGTGATCGCGACCCGGGAGTTTGCCCGAACCTATGGTCTGAAACAGGATATCGAGATTGCCGGATGGTCCATGACCGCTGATGCCCATCATTTCGTATCCCCCCGACTGGATACGGTTGGGCGATGCATGGCCGAAAGCATTCGGGATGCGGGTATCTCTCCGGTCGATATTGATGCCGTGAATGCGCATGCCACTTCGACCCGAACCGGTGACAGGGTGGAATACGATGCACTAAAAACCGTCTTTGGAAATCGAATGCCGCCGGTTACGGCCAATAAATCCCTCATGGGACATGCCATGGGAGCATCCAGCGCCATCGAGTCCATTTTTACAATCGAGGGCATGAACCGTTCCATTTTGCCGCCAACCATCAACTATTCGCCGGATGCGGAAATGGAACTGGATGTTGTTTTCGATGGTCCCCGAAACATGGAACAGGAGTTTGTCCTCAAAAACGCATTCGGATTTGGTGGATGCAATGCCTGTGTCGTTTTCAGAAAGATGGTATAGACATGAAAGCTCCCCGGAACAGACGGGTTTTTGTCATCGGCTATGGCACGGCGACACCGCTGGGCAAAACATTCGAGATCACATGGAACCGGGCCGTCAAGGGAGAAAGCGGGTTTCGAAAAGTCACCAAATGTCGGGTGGACTGTTTAAGCGATGTCGTCGGTGAAATACCGGATTGGAATCCGCTGGAACTGGAGTTTGCGGATCGAAAAGAAGTCCATAACTGGAACGCCGAATTTGTCCTTTTAACCTTGGCCGTTTGTCGGGAAGCCCTGATCCGGTCAGGTCTCCAGATCGATGCCGAGACCGGGCCCCGTACGGCCTGCCTGATCGGTTCTGCCCTGAACGGAACCAATGCTTTTCGAATTGCCATGGACAATCTGATTCATCTGGGTCCATCCCGGATCAGTCCCTACCTGCTGCCCAATCTCTGTGCCAATCTGCCATCCGGCAAAGCCGGCATACTTCTGGGCTTTACCGGTCCTGTTTTTTCTCCGCAGGGGGCTTGTGCATCCGGGAATCACGCCATCGGTATCGGTGCGCGAATGATTCGGGATGGCGATTGTGATTTTGTTCTGGCAGGAGGGGTAGATGCCTGCATCATGCCGGAAATCATGCACGGATTTGCCAACATGAACGCAACCATCAAGGTGGTGGAAGGGGATCGGGCAGCCCGGGATCCCGCCCAGGCATCCCGGCCATTCAGTGTCGATCGAAAGGGAATGGTTCTCTCCGAGGGTGCCGGGGTTTTGGTGCTGGCCGCCGAAGAAATGCTTTCCGTTTATGGGTTGAGGCCCAGAGCCGAGGTCTTGGGAATCGGCTGGACTTCGGATGCCTATCACTTTACACGTCCCAATCCGGCCAGCATCGTTCGGGCGATCCACGAGGCCATTCAGGATGCCGGTATCGAACCCCGCGATATCGGTTACATCAATGCGCATGGTACATCGACCCACAAGGGAGACAGCATCGAGGTGGACTGTATGCGGACCGTTTTTGGTGCGTTTCTGTCCAATATCCCCATTTCCTCAAACAAGTCGCAGTTGGGACATACGCTGGGCGCGTCTGCGGCCATCGAAGCGGCTCTGGGAATTGAAGGCATGTGCCGGAGAATCATTCTTCCCACGGTCAATCACATCCAGGACCCCGAACTGTCCGATGTGGATGTGGTGCCCAATGTCATTCGCAATCATTCCTATGACATGTTTCTTTCCAATGCCTTTGGCTTTGGAGGAACCAACTGTTGCATCGTTTTCAAAGGTGTTTAACCGGATGAAACCAAAACCTTTTTTACCGGAAACCATTCCGGACAATGAACGGTATGTGCGGGACCGGATCGGAGAGCTTGTCTGGCACCAGTGCCGATACCGAACCATTTATGCGGATACGGATCAATCCCGGATGGTCTATCATGCCAATTATCTGCGCTATTTCGAGGTGGGGCGAAACACGCTGATGCGGGATGCGGCCTATCCCTACAAAGAAATTGAAGAAAGTGGTTATGTCTATCCCATCATCCGGGTGGAACTCGATTATTTCAGTCCTCTGAGATATGACGACACCATGATGATCTATACCCGTCTGTCCGATATCGAACGGGTGAGACTTCAGTTTGACTATGTCATCACCCACCGGGATACAGGTGATATCGTCTGTAAGGGGTACACCCGCCACTGCGCGACCAATGTTTCCGGCAGACCGGTTGCCATCGATGAAAAAACCGTTTGTCTATGGAAAAATTTTCCCAGATAATCCAGACTCACCACCTGATGCTGGATATCGACATTTTCCCCTGCCACCGGGCTCACCGGTTTGAGGGAAAGGCGGTATTTCCCGCGGTGGAGGCGATGCAGATTCTGGCGGCATCGGTGCAGAATTTTATACCGGATGTGTCTGTTTTTTGTATTCATGATGCCCGATTCGATAAATTTCTGGTTCTGCCCATCACATCCGATGTCATTTCGGCATACCATCATATCGATGTGTTCCAAAATGGCCGGATAGCCTCCAGTCTGATCACCAAAACCCGGGCCTCCAGATCAGGCATGACCCGGCTCAAATCGCATGTAACGATTCACTTCGGACCCGATGTACGCCTTTGGCCCATGCACCAAAACACAAGCCAAAGTCTTCCGAAGGACGCTTTTGAAATTTCGTCCAATCGACTTTACGGCGAGCTGGTTCCCTTTGCGTCCGCCTATCACAATGTCAGGGGAAGTGCATGGATTTCGGAATCGCTTGCCGTGGCCGATGTGAATGCGCCATCACTTGTAACGCCTTCCGGACCACTGGGTTCCCCGTTTCCGTTGGATGCCGCTTTTCATATTGCCTGCGCCTGGAGTCAGCGGTTTGCCGGAATCGTGGCATTTCCTGTCGGGTTGTCCTGTCGCCGAATTTTCCTACCGACCCGTGCCGGAGAACGCTATCGTGCTGTTATCACACCGACCGGCAGTGATGCCAGGACGTTGTTTTTTGATATCGGGTTGTACCGTCAAAACGGAGATCCGGTTGAAATGGCTTGGGGTGTGCAGATGCGGGATGTCAGCGGCGGGCGGATGAATCCGCCGGAATGGGTCATGAAAACGGTTCCTGTTTAATGGTGGCTGCTGGATTTCACCGGCTCAAAATTTCGTTTGGCTGCCAATAACGCAGGCAGGTTTTTGAGCGCGTATCCGATGCTGTTCCGATGCTCCCAAATCCGTTTTCGGAATTTTCTGCGCCATTCCGGGTCGGAGTAAAACCGCTTGACATGCGTGTTGTAAAGCTGGTCCAGCGTTTCTTTGGAATCGATTCCTTTGGGTACGAATACAAAGTTGAGGCAGTTCATTTGCCTCCAGTCCTCATCAAAGGCCCCTTCCTCATGAATGGTCTTCCAGACCGGGGCGCCGTAAAACGGGGTAAATTTGGACATGTTCATGTCATCGAGTCCGAGCGAGATGACAAAATTGCTGGTTTTTTGAATCGATTCGACGGTTTCTCCGGGCAGTCCCATCATGAAAAGGCCTTTGGCGCGAAGCCCCGCGGCCTGAATCCGCCGGATGGTATCTTGAACCTCATGGATATAGACTCCGGGTTTATGCGTCGCCATCAGATCCGGATCTCCGGTTTCTATCCCCACCGATATTTGAAGAAAGCCCGCGGCTTTCAGCATATTCAGCAAGTTCGTGTCGGCATGACCGACCCTGACGGCACAGTTGAGATGCATTCCCGGGGGCTTTGAAATCAGACTGTCGCAGAGTCGGGTGATCCGCTCCCGATTGGCCGTGAACAGGTCATCGTAAATATTGATATGCCTGACCCCGAAACGCTTGCGGAGATATTGCATATGTTCATGGATGTATTCCGCAGAATTATACCGATACCCGCGTCTGAAAACGGACCGGTCGCAGTAGGAGCATTGATACGGACATCCCCGGCTCGTGATCATGGTCGCTCCGGGTGTATGAATGTAACTGAACAGTGGCAGATTGTATTGGTGAGGAAAGCCGGCCAGCCTGTGGTAGGCCGGAAAGGGCAGATCATCCATATCCGGAATATGGGGTCGCGGACTGTTGGTGCGGATATTGTCTCCATCCCGCCAGATCAGCCCGGGAATGTCATTCCAATCCTTTTGTGCGGCGATTTCGGACAGGGTCTGCTCCCCCTCTCCGGTACACAGACAATCGATTGCGGAAAACCGGTTCAGAAGGATGGCCCCCATCGCGGATACATGGACGCCGCCAAAAACGGTTTGAATGTGCGGCCGGATGGCCTTGATACGGGTTGCCAGATCATATCCATCCAGAAAGCCGGATGTGGTAGCGGAAAATCCGACCAGATCCGGAGCGTAATCAAGAATAATTTGTACATTGGTTTCCGAATTTGGTATGGCAAATGGACCCAGGCAGTCATGAATCATCACATCATGGCCTTCCCGTTCCAGATAGGCGGCGATGGAAAGCAGGCCGAGCGGCGCCATGCGGTTGGCGGTTGCCGCGAGATCTTTTTTCCCGACAATCCAGTTGGAACCGGCTGGATGAACAAGTGCGATGCGCATATGAACCTTTAGCTGAAGATGTCAGTCAGTCCCCGTCACCTGTCCGGGAAGCCCGCAACGGGTGTTCCGGTAGTGTGATCGATATCGGGGCATTTCCCGTCAGTCTGAGGATGATCATCCGGGTCGCCCATCTCAGGAATGCTTTGGAATAGGCGGCTCCGGCCAGATACATTCCGGCAATGAAAACCAGATGGGATAACCCGTATGTCACCGGTCCGCCGATCACGCCGATCAGGGGATTTCCCAGATAGACGGCCAGAACGCCCAATGCGCTGACCATTGGCCACCCGATGATATAGCTAAAACCGATCAGAGATATTCCGGCAATGCTTCGGGGGGTGGGACGCTGCCTGAATGCGCGCAGGTCTGCCTGATCGTGGATGGCGCTTCGAACGAATTCGGTCCGGGAAATTTTTTTCAGAAAGAATCGGATCATGCCAAGAGGTGCTTTGTAAGATTGTCCGGAATCTGCTACGTCCTACATTCTGTGACCTTTTTGCCCGTGATTAATTGACCCCAAAAGTCCCACTTTATTTGACATCAAAATGTACCTTGAATCATAAGAAATGATCTCGCTACCCCGCTAAAACAGGGCAATCCAAGATCATCTTAAATAAATCATATTCAATGTCAGCCTGATGATTGGTGTCCCTTAGCGCTAAAGAAAAATGACCCGTT
>DFZE01000290.1 GCA_002382065.1 Desulfobacteraceae bacterium UBA4064 | reverse complement strand
CTTATCGTTCAGACACTATATATATAATCATTGACAAAATCAGGCCCGCAGTTTAATTTGACGACAATTTTTACGGAAGTGCGCAGCTCACTGGTGGGGCTCCCGGACTTCAAATCCGGTGTGGGGCGCTAATACCGTCCCGGGTGGGTTCGATTCCCATGCACTTCCGCCATTTTTTGACATCCGTAACCAACATCTGCAAGAAATCTCTCCGTTTGTTCAATTCATGCGACACAATCAATTACCGTTTAAAATTCTGCTGTATGGACGTCAGGATCACGATTCCGGGACGGGGCAAAGGGATGCTTCTTTCTGTTTCCATCTCCGACCGGACAAGGCGCCCAAAACCACATTCACATCCATATCAAAAAAAAACTTCTTTTCGAAGGATAAGCGGGTGCATGCCCTTACAAAAAGAAGCAGTGTTGACACGCAATTTAGCACAGGCATCCGCTACATGTAAATGCCCATTTCCGTATGCCTGTATGTAAAAATATCGCTTTTCAGATTTTCAGAAACAATTCAGACATTGGTGTGTTGGCAAAATGGGCAAAGTGGCAGCGGCACAGAGGCACAAAACCCGATAAATTGGTCAGGTCGCATGTGTCGCATGTGTTGCAACTGTCAGATGACCGGGAGGGGTTTATGCCAGATCGGGATCACTTGAATCAACAGAATCGGGCCGATATCGAAAACCGGATTCTTCATGGGCTTGCCAGTGAATGGGTTACGGCGTCATGGGATATTCCGGCCGATATTCGAAAAACGCTCACAAAGCCTCTGTTCGTACTGCGGGATTATTCCCGGAAACTGGGATACTGGGCTTTTGAAAATCAGGAAATCGGCATGAACCGGGAGTTTGTACTGAACCATTCCTGGAATGATATCCGTGAGGTGCTGTTTCATGAAATGGCCCATCAACTGGCGACCCAGGGCATGGGCGCCCGGCATGACCCCCCGCATGGCGAGACTTTTCAGAAAGCCTGCCGGATTTTGAGAGCCAATCCGCTGCCAGGCGGACAATATGTTCCGCTGAGCCGGCAGATCATGGATGGACAGGCGGATGAGACCGATAAAATCCGGATGCGGATACAGAAACTGCTGGCTCTGGCGGAAAGCAGCAATGTGCATGAAGCCGAATCAGCCATGATGAAGGCCCATGAACTGATTGCAAAGGTTGAAATGGAACATGTCCGCCAAAACCATCAGCGGGAGTACTACAGTCTGTTTTTGGGACAGCCGGCGCTTCGGCATCTTCGGGAAGCCTATTCTCTGGCCCACCTGCTGAGGGACTTTTATTTTGTTCGATGCATCTGGATTTCGGCCTATGTTCTGGAAAAAGGCAAAATGGGACGGGTTCTTGAAATCAGCGGCACGGCCAGAAATCTGCAAATTGCATCCTATGTATATGAATTTATAAAACGATTTATCAATTTTGAATGGCTGGAATATAACCGGGACAAAAATCTGACCCTGCATCGGAAAAGTGATTTTGCCTATGGAATACTGGCCGGTTTTCGGGCAAGGCTGGAAAAGAAACCCGATTCAACCGGGCATACACCCGGCAGAAGCGGTTCTCTGGTTCCGATCGAAGATTGTCAACTGAAACAGTATATTTCGGTACGGTATCCCCATTTGAGATCATTCAGTCGCGGTAGCGGTTCCTGCAACCCCGGTGTGCTGTCAGACGGAAAAACCGTTGGCAAAAGACTTGTGATCCATCAGGGCATCACATCATCCACTTCGGATGGGGTTATCCGGTATTTGACGTGAAAATATCGGGTCATCGTGGATTTGTGTGAAAAAGTTGGCAGCGCCATTTATAATGCTGTTCAATAAACCTGAAAAGGGGCAGGGGGGCATAGGGGCAAAGGCACAAAGCATGCCTGGCGGGAATGCCGAATGTCGATGGATGAATGCCGAAGACTGTTTGGTGGCACTGCTGGACAGCGATGAGACAACATATCTTCAGTATTGAGAGATTGCCTGACCGTCCAACGGCTGATCTGCCAGAATGCCGGTTGCAGAACCTTCAGCCTTCAGCCTTTTTCATCGGCACTTTGGAAAACACATCGTCATCCAAACCCGACCGGTGTCCGGCTGCCAGATAATGATATCCGGCAGCCGCAATCATGGCGGCGTTGTCACCGCACAATTCCGGAGAGGGGATATACACGGAAAACCCCTGCCGAAGTGCGGCGTCCTGAATGGATTGCCGCAGTCTTGAATTGGCGGCAACCCCGCCTGCCAGCGCGACACGCGTGCAGCCTTTCACCTGTGCCGCATAAATCAGCTTGTGGCACATCACCTCGCAAGCAGCCTCCTGAAACGCGGCGGCAATGTCGGGTATATGATTTCGAAAGTCGGATTCATGCACCTGAACATATCGTCTGACCGCGGATTTGAGTCCGCTGAAGCTGAAATTGAAATCGGATTTGTCAAGAAATGTCCGGGGGAAATGGATGCTGTCGGCATTCCCCGATTCTGCCTGATCCTGAATGATTTTGCCCCCGGGGTAACCCAGCCCCAATAGCTTGGAAACCTTGTCAAAGGCTTCTCCGGCAGCATCATCCAGGGTTCTTCCCATCATTTCAAAATTTATGGGGCCGGTTACATGATAAATGCTGGTATGTCCGCCGGAGGCCAGAAGTGCGACAAATGGAAAATCCGGTTGATGGTTTTCCAGAAAGAGCGAGTGGATATGACCCTCCAGATGATTGATGCCGATCCAGGGATATCCGCGTGACATGGCCAATGCCCGGCCAAATGAAAACCCCACCAGAAGCGCCCCCGCCAGCCCTGGCCCCTGAGTGACCGCAATGCCGTCAATCTGTTGAAGGGAAAGACCGGATTCCTGTAATGCCTGAGACACAAGGGGCGTAATGGCTTCGATATGTTTTCGGGAGGCGATTTCCGGAACCACGCCGCCATAGCGGTGATGAATGTCAATTTGAGAGGCCACAACAGAGGAATGAATGGTGTTACCACTTTCAACCACTGCTGCCGCTGTTTCGTCACAGGATGTTTCTATACCTAAAATGATCATGATAACCGAATTGTTGTTGGGGACATTTCGTCGGGTTGTGCTGTATCCGTCAGATTGACGATGGAATATAATTTGTTTTCATTGTAAACTGTACTCGATACCATTACAATTTCAATTTGTCATATTTCGATTTCAAATTATGGATGAAAACACGTCATGGTCGAAACGGTTTTCTTGCCCCAAAATTTATCCTTTGATTGATCGCCATACAAAACAGGTTTATACGTCCACCATGAAATTAATAATCGCGCCACATCGCCCATTTCATAATTTTAAACTTATGTTTTTGTCGTTCATGACCCTGTGCATCGGCCTGTTCGGATGTGCGGCAGTCGGCCCCGATTATGTTCCGCCGGAAATCCAGGTCCCCGATGTCTGGCATACCGGGCTGGCGGAAGACCTGAGTCTGCAATCCGCATCACCGGAAACGCTGGCCAGATGGTGGACCACTCTGAATGATCCGGTTCTGTCCAGCCTGATGGATCGGGCCGCTGTAAACAATCCGGATTTGCGGAAGTCCCTGCTTCGGGTACGGGAAGCCAGAGCCAGAAGAGGCATCAGCGAGGCATCCCGTTTCCCGACCCTGGATGCTTCCGCCGCCGCCGCAGTTCGCCGCAGCAGCGAAAGTGCCGGAACCGGTAACGAAACCGAAAGCTACAGCATTCAATTTGATGCTGGCTGGGAAATCGACATTTTTGGCGGTGTCCGGCGGGGTATCGAGGCATCTGAAGCAGATATGGGCGCCGCACAGTCAGACCTGCAGGATGTGCTGGTCAGTCTGCTGGCCGAAGTGGCGCTCAACTACATCGAAGCCAGAACGTATCAGGTCCGGCTGGATGTGACACATACAAACATTCTGGCCCAGACTGAAATCCTGACCCTCAACCAGGAACGGTTTCAGGCGGGCCTGATCAATGAGTTGCCTGTTCGACAGGCCCAATACAATCTGGAAAATTCCCGATCCCAGATTCCAGCGCTCCGGACCGGCCTGGAGGCATCGATGAACCGTCTGGCAGTTTTGCTGGGGGAATATCCGGGCGTACTGCATTCCGAGATTGTGGCGCCCCGACCGATTCCGGTCGCATCTGGTAGCATCGCTGTGGGCATGCCGATGGAAATCCTGCGAAACCGGCCGGATATCCGTCGGGCAGAAAGAAATCTGGCGGCCCAGACCGCCCGAATTGGTGTGGCTGTCGCCGATCTCTATCCCAAATTCAGATTGACCGGCGTCTTCGGGCTGGAATCCCTGTCGGTTGGCGACATTCTGGTTCCTGCGGACAGCCGCATCTGGCAGGTGGGACCCGGCATGAACTGGCGGCTTTTTGACGGAGGCGCGATCCGGCGCAATATCGAGGTGCAGACCCTGCTTCAGGAACAGGCATTGATCGATTATGAGTCCACTATCCTGCTGGCCATGGAAGAAGTGGAAAATGCACTGACCGCATTTTCCGAAGCACTGAACCGGAGGCAATCGCTTTTGTATGCGGTTGAATCGGCCAACCGTGCCGTGATCCTGGCCCGGGATCTGTTCACCGCCGGACTGGCCGATTTCAGCAATGTTCTGGATGCCCAGAAGTCCCTGTTGTCATTTCAGAATGAACTGGCTGTCAGCGATGGTGCGGTCACCTCCAACCTGGTTCGGTTGTACAAGGCCCTTGGGGGCGGATGGGAAACCGTGTGAATCCCCGAACATTGCTGCATGCCAGAAATCTGAAAGCCAAAAAACAACTGGGTCAGAACTTTCTTGCCGATCCATCAACTGCCGCCATGATTGTGGAACGAAGCCATTTGAGCCCCGATGACTGCGTTCTGGAAATCGGCGCGGGAATGGGCAGCCTGACCCTGCCGATCGCAGACCGGGTGCGCCGGGTGTTCGCCGTTGAAAAAGACCGGGATCTGGCAGAGGTGTTGAGGACCCTGCTGTTGCAGGAAAAACAGGATCATGTTGCGGTGATTGAAGGCGATATTCTCAGACTCCGAATGGCGGATATCATCGAACAGGCCGGTTCCCCGGTTGTTGTCATGGGAAATTTGCCCTATAACATATCCTCCCAGGTTCTGATCCGGCTCATCCAGTCCCGACAGGGGATCAAGCGGGCGATTCTGATGTTTCAGAAAGAACTGGCTGACCGTCTGATGGCCGATGCCGGTTCCCGGGACTATGGCCGCATTACCGTCATTCTGCGATATTGTGCGGACATCACACCTCTGGCACAGGTGAAAGCGCACCTGTTTTATCCCAAACCCAAAGTCGATTCCGAAGTGGTTGAAATCACATTTAAAACGCACATCGAAACGCCGGCCAACGATGAAACCCTGCTGGTCCGGGTCATTCAGGCGGCCTTTGGCCAAAGACGGAAAACGTTGAAAAATGCATTGTCAGCCGGATTGTCATTTCTGTCGGCTTCTGATACAGAACAGATTCTGAATCAGGTGGGAATCGATCCGGTCCGGCGGGCGGAAACCCTTTCTGTTGCGGAGTTTGTTGTTCTGAGTAATGCCATCCATTCCCGAATTTAAAACTGAAAGACAGATAAAATAACCGTCATGATACTGGCCACCCAAAAAACAGAATCCCGTTCACTACCCCATCCGATATTGAAATGGGCCGGAGGAAAACAACAATTACTTCCCATTCTGTTATCCAAAACACCGAAACGGTACAATAGATACATCGAGCCGTTTTTTGGTGGTGGCGCACTCTTTTTTGCCTTGCAGCCAGAAAATGCGATTATATCGGAATCCAATCCAGAACTGGTAAATCTGTACCTTGTCATCTCTCAACAGGTCGAAAATCTGATTGAAAAACTTTACGAATTCAAAGTGGATAAATGCGAGTTTTATCGGATTCGAACACTTGACTTCAATACGCTGTCTCCCCTGGATGCGGCAGCCAGAACAATTTATCTGAACAGGCTATGCTTCAATGGGCTATACCGTGTCAATCAAAAGGGAATGTTCAATGTTCCCTATGGCAGGCACACCAATCCCCGTATTTGTGATCCCGATGCGTTACAAAGGGCTTGTGACGCCCTGCAAAATGCAATTATTTTGCAGGGAGACTATAAGGATATCCTGAAAAATCACGCTCAGCCGGGTGATTACATCTATCTGGATCCCCCTTATCTGCCAGTTTCCGAATATTCGGATTTCAAACGCTATACCAAAGAACAGTTTTATGAAGAAGACCATGTTGAACTGGCCGATGAGATCAAGAGACTGCACGATCTTGGATGTTATGTTTTGCTGACGAATTCCAATCATCCACTGGTTTATGACCTGTATCGGGGGTTTGACATTGAAATAGTCAAAACCCGCAGAAACATAAATAAAAATGCTGACAAACGTGTCGGGGAGGATGTCGTCATCTACATTCCACCACGCCGATATTTTTTACTGAATGTTGTCCAGCCGGAACTCTCCAAACAGGTCAAATCTTTTCCAACAACACGATTCATGGGCAGCAAGCAGTCCCTCATTGAGCATATATGGAAGGCGGCATCACAATTTGAGTTTGAAACCGTTCTGGATATTTTCAGTGGTACCGGTATTGTCGGTTACATGTTCAAAACGCTGAACAAAAGGGTGATCACGAATGACTATATGGCCATGTGTGCGACGTTCGGGATGGCCCTTATTGAAAACAACAATGAAACACTCGATCGGGAAGATGTCAATATCCTGTTGTCACCATCTCGGGAATCCGATCATTTTGTCAGCGAAACCTTCAAAAACCTGTACTTTACCGATCACGAAAATGAATTTATTGATCAGATTCGATCAAACATCGGCAAATTGAAAAATAAATATAAACAGTCCATCGCCATGTCGGCGTTGATTCGTGCCTGTATGAAAAAAAGGCCCAGAGGGATATTTACCTATACCGGATTCCGGTACGATGATGGACGTCAAGATTTGCGTTTGTCCTTGGAAGATCATTTTATGAAAGCGGTCAAAGCCATGAATCAGGCAATTTTTGATAATGACAAAAATAATGTCGCCAGACATGGTGATGCCATGACAATTCGCTTGAAGCCTGATTTGGTTTATTTTGATCCACCCTACTACAGTCCCTATTCTGATAATGAATACGTTCGAAGATACCATTTTGTTGAAGGATTGGCCTGCGGCTGGAACGGGATAGATATTCAGTGGCACACAAAAACACGAAAATTCAAAAGTTATCCAACGCCATTCAGTTCAAGATCGGGTTCACATGATGCGTTCGATAAACTGTTTCAAAAATTTCGGGACAGTATTCTCATCGTTTCTTATTCTTCAAATTCATTCCCGAATCAGGAAGAAATCACGAATCTGATGGCGAAATATAAAAGTCAGGTTGAGGTCATATCCATTGACTACCGGTATAGCGCTGGAAATCAGGGGCATAAAATCAAAAACAATAACAATAAAGTTCAGGAATATCTGTTTGTTGGATACTGATGATGAAAAATCTCTGGCATATCGGAAATACGACTGTCAGGTCCCCTTACCGCTTGAAGGATGCGCTATCTGTTCTGATCCATTCACAATACCATGGCAATTTGCTTGGAAAGGACAATGAAAGTGGTTTTGCTGAATCGCTTCATGACAGATCGATTCTGAAAGCAGACCGGATTGAAAAATTCAATCTGATTAAAACCGATCAGATGGCGGAACTCAATAAGCCTGATTTTAGCGACCTGGGAAGAAAGTGGAGAAGCGCTCTGGCTCAATTGGGTTTTCTGGTTCGCCATCTGACCATAGGGCATAAAAGAGGTATCGATAAACAATATAAATATTTTATGGAAGAATATGATGGCTTTTCCGGAATACCCTATGAGGTGACGCCCAATGGAAAAAATCTCATTCAGGCGACTTCAGTATCCGCGGTACAGGAGTGTTTTCTGAGAGCACTGCTTGCATACCGGATTCCCTCCATTTTTGAAACCCGATATCAATTCCAATCTTTTTCACCATTACGCCATGTGCTGAAAATCCTTGTCGAGCTGGAAAACCGATCTGCCAAACCCGTAATCCAATTTTGGGAGATGTCGCTGGTGCAATCGACTATTCCCGAAGACAGGTACGATATCATTGTCGATACCATCCTGGAAAACAGGAAAGATAGACAATTCGCTGTATCAAAAAAAGAATTTGACAATGAAATGCGCCTGAAAGCAACAGGCGGGAATGATACGCAAGCCAAAACTCTTGTGGATTATGCAGATTTAAATCTTCGATATCTCAGGGCAACAGGACTTTTTCAATCTTCTGGCAAAGGAATCACGATTCTTCCTGAAAAACGTGTTCTGGTTGAAAAAATCTTGGAAACGGAAATGCCAGCGTATGAAAAAAACAGGTACATTCATGAATTGTGGTGCGGTGCATCATTGCCGACGGACGACAGAACAACCGCCCTGACAGTCATCCATTCAATAGTTGATAATATTCGAAAATACGACGAGAACACAGTTATTCCCGAATTGGGAAACCAAACGGAACAGGAAATTTCAAGTATCCTTCATGATTTGGAAGAGGAGTTGAGAAAACTCAAGGAAATCGATTACGCAAACAAACAAGTCATCAACTGGAAAGAAATATTATGCTATATGCATGCGTTGGGAAAACCGGGTAAACAAACAAGTTATAATGATGAAGAAGTCAGAATTCCATCCGGAGAAGCGCCTGCTTACTTTGAATGGATTGTTTGGAGAGCGTTTTTGGCTGTAAATTCATTGATAAACAACCCTTGGGATTCAAGAAGGTTTAAAATCGATCAGGATTTTTTGCCAATAGCACCTGCACCCGGGCGGGGTCCTGATCTGATTTTTGAATTTCGTGATTATGTTTTGGCGGTAGAAGTGACATTGACATCATCTTCCAGGCAGGAAGCGGCAGAAGGGGAACCTGTCCGAAGACATGTCGCGGAAATCGCAGAAAAATATGAAAAATTTCAAAAACAGGTTTATGGATTCTTTATCGCCTTGAGTATCGACAGTAATACGGCAAACACCTTCAAAGATGGCAACTGGTATAAGCCGGATGACAGTAAATTACCGCTTCAGATTATTCCGGTCACACTCAATGATTTTGCCAGGCTGTTTGAAGCGGGTTTCATGAATGGGAAATTATCTCCTCAACAAATCAGGGAATTGATCATTGAATGCAGAGCACTTGGCAACTACGATGCGCCGAAATGGAAAATAATGATAAGCAATGAAGTGAACAAGCTTATCAAAAAGATTCAGGAATATGGCTCAGAGTCGTACTGAGAATCGAGTAATGGGAAAATAATCGGCAAGTCTTTCCGGAAAAAACGATTTTCATAGTTGGGACGACACACGATGGTCACGAACCATTACTTCATCAGGAATGCAAATATATTTGATTTCCATGAGAATCCTCAGATATCGGAAAGTCACATTTCATCATTTTTTTTCGATGTCGAAAATAAAATCAACTTATACAAACTGGATACATTTTCTTTTTTGCCGATCCACCCTATTTTTTGTCAACGGGTGGTATAACCAACCAAAATGGAAAAAAGGTGTGTGTCGATAAAGGGCAATGGGATAAATCACGGGATATTGAATCCATTCATGTTTTTAATAAACGATGGTTGTCAGAAAGCAGACGAATACTGAAAATAGATGGGACAATCTGGATATGTGGAACCTTTCACAATATGTTTTCGGTTGGATTTGCACTTCAGGAGCTGGGTTTTAAAATTCTGAACAATATCGTTTGGGAAAAGGAATATCTGCCAAGAAACATATCTCAAAGATATTTTACGCATGCATCAGAACATCTTATTTGGGCTGTAAAAACAGCGCATTCAAAATATACGTTTAATTATACCCACCTGAAAAACACTACGGGCGACATTAAATTGAAATCCGTATGGAGAGATATTTGGAAAATGTCGTCTGCCGGTTATTCTGAAAAACATTTTTGAAAACATCCAACACAAGAACCAGAGGCTGTTGTTGAAAGAGCGATACTGGCATCAAGTAACGCGGGCGATTTGGTTTTTGATCCTTTTTGTGGGAAGTGGTACAATAGCAGTTGTGTGCAAAAAGCAAAAAAGACGTTTTGTTGGAATCGATTCCAATGAAGATTATCTAATCATGGCAAAAAACAGGATAACTGCCATCAACAACATATAGAGCCTTCTTGAAGATTCCTTTCGGAATCAATAAGGATTTTCACCATGTTGAAGACGCATGAGCAATATGTGGATGTTGAAGCCTATTTTGCCCAGGAGGAAATCTCGGAATACCGCAGTGAATACTATTGCGGTGAGCTCTTTTCCATGACAGGTGGAACGACCGATCACAACCGGATAACATTGACCATGGCCGGTCTTTTGAATACCCAGTTCCGGGGAAGACACTGTGAGGCATTCGCCAGCGATATGCGGATTCAGGTCAGGAAAAATTATCACTATGCGTATCCGGATGTAGTTGTGGTTTGTGGCGAACTGGAGCTGGCAGAAGGCCGATCAGACACCCTTATCCTGCTGTCATTTTTGAAGTACTTTCCGATTCCACCCGGGACTATGACCGGGGATCGAAATTTACCGCATACCGGGGAATCGAAACCCTCACGGATTATGTGCTGGTTGATCAAAATGCGGTTCATATCGAGTATTTTTCAAAAGAAGGCAAGGGCGCCTGGATGTTGCGCGAATACCGGGATATAAATGATACGGTGGAGATTTTATCTGTACGGATAAAACTGCCAGTCAAAGAAATATATGAACGAACCCGGGTTACGATGGCTGAAGGTACCGCAGCCGGCATTCCGTAAATCAATCGTTGGACGGTCAGGCGGCCTGGTTGTTTCTCGATACTATTTTCACGGTAAACGATCCTGTATCATTCCGGATGGATTCACCCCCAATGATGAAAATTGATAACCGGCGTAGGGCGGGGTTTTATACCCCGCCATCAATAAGGTTGTTATCCAATTATAACGGCGGCATGTAAAATGCCGCCCTACGCCGGCCACGACTGAATATTTATTTTCACGGTAAACGATCATGTATCATTCCAAATGGATCACCCCCACATATGAAAATGACATGTACCGCTTTTAACTCAAAATTCAACATTCGACACTCAACACTTTTTTCCATTTTCACGGTAACCCCATGTTCATAACATTTGAAGGCATAGAAGGCTCGGGGAAAAGCACCCAGGCCAGGCTGTTGGCGGACTGGCTCAATCAAACCGGGTTTTCCTGTCTGCTGACCCGGGAGCCGGGTGGCGATGTCATTGGCAGACGGATTCGATCGGTATTGCTGAACCCGGAATCCCGAAACATGTCCCCTGTTTCCGAACTGCTGCTGTATCTGGCGGATCGGGTGCAGCACATCGACCAGGTGATTCTCCCGGCAATGAAAGACGGCAAAACCGTTATCAGCGACCGGTATGCGGATGCCACGCTGGTGTATCAGGGATATGCCCGGGGCCTGGACCGTGATTTGATCATTGATCTCCATGCCAGGCTATGCCAGAATCTCCAGCCGGCCATTACTTTTTTGCTGGATCTGCCAGCCAAAGACGGCCTGTCGCGGGCCTGGAAACAATTGAACAACGGAACCCGGGATCTGTCCGAATCCCGGTTTGAGGCCGAAGCCCTGGATTTTCATGAACGGGTACGGAACGGTTATCGGGATGTTGCCCGGCATAATTCCGACCGGTTTCAAATCATCAACGCGCTGCCGGATGTGGGTGAGATTCAATCCGCCATTCGACAGGCATTCCTATCCCACTTGAAAGAAAAAAACGTATGAACCGGTCCATTCTGGAAACAATCGGAAACACACCGCTGGTTGAAATTCATCACTTGAACCCCAATCCGAATGTCCGTATTTATGCCAAGCTGGAATATTTCAATCCCGGGGGATCCATCAAGGATCGGCCGGCCCTGGCCATGATCGAGGATGGCGAACGCTCCGGGAAACTGCATACCGGAAAAACCGTTATCGAGGCCACCAGCGGCAACACCGGCATCGGGCTGGCACTGGTCTGTTCGGTCAAGGGGTATAAACTGCTGTTGACCATGTCCGAAGCCGTCAGTATGGAGCGTCAGAAGATTTTAAAGGCCAGAGGCGCAGAAATTATGCTGACCCCCGGACATCTGGGAACCGATGGCGCCATTGAAGAAGTCTATCGCCTGGCCCGGGAAAACCCCGACAGCTATTTCATGGCGGACCAGTACAACAATCCGGCCAATTGGCAGGCCCATTACTCTGGAACATCGGTCGAGGTGTGGCATCAGACCCAGGGCACCATCACCGTGCTGGTGGCGACCATGGGCACATCCGGAACCCTGATGGGCATGTCCCGAAAACTGAAGGAGCTGAATCCGGCAATCACCATTGTCGGGGTCGAGCCCTATCTGGGACACAAGATTCAGGGGTTGAAGAATATGAAGGAGGCCTATCAGCCCGGCATATTTGACAAGCGGCTTCTGGATAAAAAAATCAATATCGATGATGAGGAAGCCTTTGACATGACCCGGCGCCTGGCCCGGGAAGAGGGCATGTTTGTGGGAATGTCCAGCGGCGCGGCCATGGCCATTGCGCGAAAAGAGGCCGAAAAACTGGAAAGCGGTTGCATTGTGGTCATTTTTCCGGACAGTGGCGAGCGGTATCTCAGCACGTCCCTGTTTGCGGTTCGGGAACGGATCGATCTGGTGCTGTTCAACACACTTGCCCGAAAAAAAGAAAACTTTCTATCAGCCCTGCCCAAAACAACCACGCTGTATTCCGAAGGTCCCACGGTTCATCAGCCGATGCATATCGGGGAGTGCAGACGGATGGTCATTTCCGATCTGTTGAGCAGGTATCTGGAATTCCGGGGTTATGCGGTCAATCATGTCATGAATATCACGGACCTGGATGACAAAACCATAGACGGCTCGGAAGCCGCCAATCAACCGTTGTCCCGGTTTACCCAACACCATATCGATCAGTTTTTTACGGACCTGGATATCCTGACGATTCGACCCGCTGCGGCGTTTCCAAAGGCCAGTGACCATATACCGGACATGATCGATCTGGCGGGACGCCTGGCGCAAAAGGGGTTTGCATATGAAAAGCTGCATTCCCTCTATTTTGACGTGTCCCGATATGCCGAGTACGGCAGGCTTTCCGGAATCGATGTCAACAAGATCCGGATCGGCGCCACCGTGGACCTGGATGATTATGAAAAGGACAATCCGCGGGATTTCACCCTTCTGAAACGCGCCAGACTGTCGGATCTCAAACGGGGCATTTACACCAAAACCCCATGGGGCAATATCCGCCCGTCCTGGCATCTCCAGGGGGTGGCCATGGCCATGAAACATCTGGGGCAATCCTTTGACATCTATGTCAGCGGCCGGGAACTCATGTTTCCGCATCATGAAAATGAAATCGCCATTGCGGGTGCGTTGACCGGAAAGCCCCTGGCCCGATACTGGCTTCATTGTGACGGGGTCATGCATGCGGGAAAAATGGTGGATGAACGGCAGAACCGCATGACGCTGCGTGACCTTCTGGACCGGGGATACAGTGGGCGGGAAATCCGGTTCTGGCTGCTTGCCACCCATTACCGCAAGGGAATTGTCTTTTCAACCGACCGCCTGACCCATGCCAGAAATGCATTGAACCGGATCGATACCTGCATCCAGGCACTGAATCAGGTCATATCCGGCAAGGCCTTCCCCGAGCTGGATCAACTGATTTATGACATTCGAACCGGCTTTGTCACGGCCATGGATGACGATATCAATATTGCCGCGGCGCTGGCGTCACTGTTTCAGCATATCAAAAAAATCAACCAACTGGTTCTGACATCTCAGATCGATTCGGAGGGGGCGCGCAAACTGATTGCCGCATTCCGGGATATTGATTCGGTCCTTCAGATCATGAGTTTTTCAGAGCCGCTTCCGGATACTGAAATTGAAACGATGATTGCAGAAAGAAATCGCGCCAGAGCCGAAAGAAACTGGGATCTGGCGGACCGCATCCGGGATGATTTGCGCGCCAGGGGTGTGTCTGTCCGGGATTACAAAAACTAAGGGTATCGATACATGAATCCATCCATCCATCCTGTCTGGTTTCCATTTACTCAAATTTCATCGGCCACTGCCGGTGTTCTTGAGGCTGTTTTTTCAAAACTGACTGTTTTTCAGACATCTGACTGTCTTCGCCCGGAACTGAAACATATGGCGGACAATCCCTTTTCTGACATTTATATACCGTTTTCCCGGGATTGCGCCGAACTTGAAAACCGGGTATTGGCCTATCAGAGATGGATGGAGACCCATTCGGATCAGGACATGACGTTTTTGAAGGCCGAGCGTTTTGCAAATTACACATCGGAAGCACTGTCGTCTGATATCCGAAATGACATCATCCATTATGGCGATACATCAGCCCAGCCTGACACACTGATGACAGCCCGGATATTTTTATCCATTGCAGAAGCCTTTGATTGTCAGCAGGCGGACATCTCAAACGATTTGATCCGGTTTCAGGAACTGGAAAAGC
>DFZE01000076.1 GCA_002382065.1 Desulfobacteraceae bacterium UBA4064 | reverse complement strand
CCCTTCCCCAAAAACCGTTACGTTGGCGGTCAGATCGACACCCGGTTCGAAATTGGACCGGTGAGAGCCATCTTTCCCGATTCCCTTGTCCCCAATCCGGACACCCGTGACACCGGATCCGTCCGGTGAAAAAAGCGGCTCTTTTCCGGCGAATCCGGAAAAGATGTTGACCCCCATTTCCTCGGCAATGCCGGCCATCCAGCGGGTGAGGCGGGACTGGCTGACAATATAAAACCCCTGATTGTGCATATAGCGGGGAACGATCGGAATCTTGAAAGCCCTGTCCGGCAACAGGTAATAAAAGGCATCCTGTCGAACCTGATTTTCGATAGGGCAGCCTTTTTCCAGAAAGTCCGGAATCAGTTCCATCAGTGCCCGTGGATTCAGGATCGCACCACTCAATGCGTGGCTGCCGATTTCCGAACCTTTTTCAATCAGGGCGACTTCCAGCTCCAGGTTTTTTTCCCGGGCCAGTTGCATCAGGCGAATGGCGCCGGCCAGATTGGCCGGGCCGCCGCCCACAAACAGTACATCAAATGGGATGGTTTCGCGTTCGATTGTCATGATTACCGGTTTCCGGTCTTGGTTTTGGGGTATCAGGTGTCAGCAAAGCAGCGGCAATGGTGCAAAAACGGGTTCCGCATATCGTCCCCTCAACGTCCCAACTGCTCATTTTCTCAACTTCTCAGCTTCTCAGCTTCTCTATTTCCTGTGTCACCAGCGGCAGGATCTCAAACAGGTTCCCAACCACACCATAATCAGCCTTGGCAAAAATCGGTGCTTCGGCATCCTTGTTGATGGCAACAATCACTTTGGATGTCTGCATGCCGGCAAAATGCTGAATGGCGCCGGAGATGCCACAGGCCACATAGAGATTGGGGGAGACCACTTTTCCGGTCTGCCCCACCTGATCTGCAACCGGCCGCCAGCCTTCATCCACTGCTGATCGTGATGCACCGACAGCGCCGCCAACCAGGTCCGCCAGTTTTTCCAGAACACTGAAATCCGAACCACCCATTCCCCTGCCACCCGAAATGACGATATCCGCCTCGGTCAGATCCACTTTCCCCGCCGAAGCCTGCTGCTTTTCCACAATCCGGAGAACGGACTGCGGAACGGCAACATTTGCGGTTTCGGGAACCGCATCGGTCTGCAATGGGGTCAACTGAAAAAAATTGGGACGGTTGACAATGATTTGAGGACTGCCTTTCAAAATCACATCGGACAGGATTTTGCCGCCATAAATGGGCCGTGTCAAAACCAGATTCCCGTTTTCCCACCGGGTCGCGGTACAGTCCATGGCCATCGGTGCATTTATTCTGGCAGACAGGGCTGCGGCCAGCTCGCGTCCGACGGTACTGGCGCCAATCATCACAAATGCCGGTTTTTCATCGGCCACAACGGCTGCCGTTATCGGCATCCATGTGTCATATCGAAATTCCGTCAGATCCACATGATCAACGGTCAGAATTCGGTCTGCGCCATACCCGGAAGCCAGAGCGGCAGACGCATTGACATCGTGACCCAGAATCAGGGCGGTTACTGTTTTCCCTGTTTTTTCCGCGATTCGTTTCCCCTCACTCAGGGCTTCGAGTGTAACCTTTCGAAGTCCACTTCCTGCGATCTCTCCCACAACCAGAACACCATCAGACATGATGACAGGATCTCCTTATTTAGTAATCCTTGAAAATTTGAGACAGGCATTTCGGGGATTCACCCGTTTGTTTTTACGGAACATAAACAAACGGTCAGCGACGCGATACGGTGTGCGCCCTGATCCGTACAAACCCCGTCAAATCACCCGCGATTCCTCATGAAGCAACCGGACCAGCTCGACGGCCTTGTCCTGCGGGGTGCCGCCATCGACCATTCTGCCGCCTTTCCGCACAGGGGGTTGTTTCAGTGACTGAATCTGAATTTTGGCAGTTCCAACGGCTTCGGCATCCAGTCCCAGATCGGCAAGTGTTTTGACATCGATGGGTTTCTTTTTGGCTTTCATGACGCCCTGAAGGGATGCATACCGGGGCTCATTCAGTCCCCGCTGGGTGGTGATCAGTGCCGGAAGGGAGGCTTCAACCGTCATGGCGCCGCCATCGATGGTTCGTTTGCACCGGATCAGGCCATCTTCTGTTTCCTGATGAATGACGAGGGAGATGCAGGGAATCTGAAGATATTGTGCAACCGCAATGCCAACCAGCCAGTTCTCATCATCTACGGCCCGCTGGCCGGCAATGATCAGATCGTGGGGCAAGGTTTTGATTGCGGCAGTCAGAACTTTGGCAATTCCCAATCCATCCATTTTGGCGCAGGCCGGATCCTGAATCAAAACACCTTTGTCAGCGCCGATGGCCAGGCCGGTGCGGATGGCTTCTGTGGTCTTTTGCTCGCCGACAGACAAAATGGTAACGGTTCCGCCTTTGGCTTCCCGGATGCGAAGTGCTTCTTCCAATGCAAATTCATCATATGGGTTGATGATGGTTTTGATATCGGTGGTTTTGATGGAAACGCCATCCGCAGCCGGCTCGATAAACGAATCGGTTGACGGCGCCTGTTTGAGAAGTACAATGAT
>DFZE01000057.1 GCA_002382065.1 Desulfobacteraceae bacterium UBA4064 | reverse complement strand
CCTGAACGGAAACCCTTTCTCTGTATCTTAATTAAAATTCGAAATTCGAAGCGCGAAATCCGAAACGATACCCAAATAAAAAACCCAAATGTTCAAAACAGCGCATTGTCTGACAGACCGTTTGGGTCATTCAGACATTAGAATTTTGAATTTGTTTCGAATTTCGGATTTCGATATTCGAATTTTGTCTGAACAGGAGTTTTCGTTCAAACACTAAAATATAAGGTATCTCTCTGTAATGAAGTTGCGGTTCATTCTGTTTATTTTGTCGCTTTTAACGTTTTTATCGGTTTCCATTGGGGGATACCTGTATTATTCGTCTTTGCGGGAAGCGGCTTTTGCCGAGGCTGAACAGCATGCGACAGCGCATGTAAACGCCCTGCATAAAAGTCTTTTGACATCTTTTTCCGGAATCGTCAAACCCGCCAAGATCATGGCCGGAATGGAACCCCTGGCTCAGGCTTTGGCCGATGGACAGAATGCCAATCTGGCCAGCGCCAATTCGATACTCGATTATTTTAAAAACGCTCTCAATGTCAGTGTCTGTTATCTGCTGGACCGGGAAGGCAATACCATCGCCTCCAGCAACCGGAATGACGTGGATTCGTTTGTCGGAATCAATTTTTCATTTCGACCCTATTTCACAAGGGCCATACTGGGTTTGCCGACGGCTTATCTGGCTCTGGGAACCACATCCAATCTGAGGGGCGCCTATTACAGCCATCCGGTTTATACCTATGATGGATATCTGCCGTTTGGAGTGGCCATCATCAAAGTCTCCATCGATTCCATTGAACAGGAAATCGGGCTGTCAAATGAAGATATTTTGCTGATAACCGATCCGTCCGGTGTCATATTCATTTCCAATCAGCATCAGTGGCTGTATCATCTGGCATGGGATATAGCGGAGTCCGATATCCGGGATATCCGTGAAACCCGTCAGTTTGGTGACGGGCCATATGACTGGATTGGACTCCGCCAGATCAATTCCAGACAGGTCCTGGATGCAAACAATATCGTGTACCAGTTCTATCAGAAGGAGCTGGATGGATATGAGGGATGGCGGATTATTTATCTGAGAAACCGTCAGGCAATTTCCAGAACCGTATCGGATCCCCTGATTCAGATATCCGGTCAGATCGGGCTGTGGCTGTGTATCCTGATCGGGGTATCGATTTTTGTGCTTTATGGAAAAGCCACCCAGGAACTTGCCCGGCGCAAGGAGGCCGAAGATGCCCTCCAGGAAAGCACCGGGCGATACCGGTCCCTCTATCATCATACACCGGCCATGCTTCACTCCATCGATTTCAATGGCAACCTGATCAGTGTCAGTGACTACTGGCTGGAGGCGATGGGATACAGCCGGGATGAGGTCATTGGAAAGCACATAACGGAATTTTTTTCGCCCGATTCCAGAAACCATGCGGAGCGGGTTGTGCTTCCACAGTTTTTTCAGACCGGTTTCTGCAAGGATGTTCCCTATCAATATGTTCAAAAAAACGGCCGGATAATCGATGTGCTTCTCTCTGCCATTGCGGAACGGGACAATCAGGGAAACATCATCCGGTCTCTGGCCGTTTCCATTGATATCACGGAACGAAAGCAGGCGGAAGAGGCACTGAAACAGGCACAGGATGCACTGAAACAATATTCCAGGAAACTGGAAATCGCGGTCGCAAAAAGAACCCGGGAAATTTCCGGCATTCTGAAATACACACCGGATATCGTGTATATCAAGGACCGGGATAATCGATACCGGTTGATCAATTCCCGTTTTGAAGCACTTTTCAACCTGAAGTCGGAAGACGTCATGGGACGCACCGATCATGACATCCTGCCGGAAAAAATTGCAAACACCTTTTACCAAATCGACCAGCAAATCATGGAGACCCACCATCCGATTCAACTGGAAGAAAGCATTCCTGCAGGGGACGGAAACCTGACCTTTCTCTCTGTCAAGTTTCCCCTGTATGACGAGTCGGGAAACACCAGTGGCGTCTGCGGAATATTGACCGATATCACCGCAATCAAAAAAATGCAGGATCAGTTCAGGCGGCTGTCCGCCAGTTTCATGAACAGTCAGGAAAAAGAGCGGGCCGCCATTGCCCGGGAGTTGCATGACGAGCTGGGGCAGGTGTTGACGGCGCTCCGGATGGATTCTGTGTGGATGCGGGACCGGCTTCGTCTGAAAGATCCGGATGCTTTTGAACGGGCTGCCAACATGTGTGTTTTGATCGACAAGAATATTCAGGATATCCGGGGAATCGCGCTCCGGCTTCGCCCCCGTGTTCTGGATGATCTGGGGCTGGTGGATGCCCTGGAGTGGTTTACCGCCGATTTTGAAAGACGCACGGGAATCGCCTGTATATTCCATCCGGGTAATATCCGGGGCCTGAGCGACGGCGTGGCCACAGCGGCCTATCGTATTGTGCAGGAGGCCCTGACCAATGTGGCCAGACATTCGGGTGCAACATATGCAGAGGTCACCCTGACGCAACATGACGGGAAGCTCAATCTGAGTATCAGTGATAACGGAACCGGATTTCAGGTTCAGGATATGCATGAATTTGAAGGTCTCGGCATTGCCGGAATGCGGGAGCGGGCCTCTTTGATCGGCGGAACAATCGAGCTGATCTCATCCAGTCAGGATGGAACACGCCTGGTTTTCAGTGCGCCGGTCCAGAATGAACAGGTGGCGTTATGATCAAGGTATTGCTGGCGGATGATCACAGCATTGTCCGGGCCGGGCTTCGGCGGATTGTTGAGGAAAGCGGGGACATGGTGGTGGTGGCCGAAGCATCAAATGGCCGGGAAGCCATTCAACTGGTGCAGAAAAATTGTCCGGATGTGGCGGTGATCGATATTTCAATGCCGGTTCTGGATGGCCTGGAAGTGACCGGACATCTGTTGAGCGCCTATCCGGACCTGCCTGTCATCATTTTGACCATGCATGAGGAGGACCAGTATGTGGTTCGGGCCATCGAGGCCGGCGCCATGGGGTATATCACCAAAAGATCCGCTCCCGAGCAACTGGTGACCGCCATTCGTCAGGTCAGAGACGGGATTCGATATCTGACCCCGGAGGCAGGCAATGCCTTGGCCAGATGTGTGGCAAGAGGAAGCCATGCCAAATCCATTCTGGATTCAATTTCCATGCGGGAGCTTCAGGTGCTGCGCCGACTGGCCATTGGTCATACCAACCGCGAAATTGCAAATGACTATCGTATCAGTATCAAAACCGTTGACACGTACCGGTTTCGTCTTTTAAAAAAGCTGAATCTCAGAAACAATGCCGAACTCTCGCGGTTTGCCATTCAAAACCGTCTGATAGAACCATGAACAGGTAACAGCCATGACCCATTCGGACAAGCTGGCCACACCGGCGATTCGTCACCTGAAAACACATCACATACCCTACACTCTTTTTTCCTACCGGTATGAGGACAAAGGCGGAACAACTCTGGCTGCAACCGCGTTGGGGATAGAAGAACACCGGGTGATCAAAACACTGGTCATGGAGAATGATTCCGGAAATCCATTGATTATCCTGATGCATGGCGATCGTCAGGTTTCGACAAAACATCTGGCCAGGCATCTTCAGGCCAAGTCTGTGAAACCCTGCGATCCCCAAAAAGTGACCCGGCTGACCGGATATGTCGTGGGCGGCATATCTCCATTCGGTGTGCGGACACCCATGCCGGTTTACATGGAATCCGGTATCGCCCTGTTGTCGGAAATCTATCTGAATGCCGGAAAACGGGGTTGGCTGGTAAAAATTCAAACCGCCGATGTGCTGAATGCCCTGAAACCCGCACTGGTTCAGGTTGGTATTTGATTCGACTGAAGCCCACTTTCAGCCTTTTCCATTTTATTCCTTGCAAGCAATGACGGGTCTGGCATAATAACCCTGATTTTCCTGATATGAATTGGACCGACAACCCGCAGTTTAACTTTCTCAGGAGGTAATCATGTATCATACCATTCTTACGCCGCTGGATGGATCTGTCCGGGCAGAACGGATTATTCCCCATGTCGAAAATCTGGCGATTCAGTTCAAATCCAAGGTCGTGCTTCTTCAGGTCATGAGCCCGCCCCAGCTTGTCAATCCGTCAATTCACGTATCCAGTGCGCATACGGATCTGATCAAGCAAAGTTTGAAGGATTTCAACAGGCGATACGAGGAGGTCATGGCCTATCTTTCAGGCTGGCAGGGGGAGTTGCGTGAAAAAGGAATTGACGCCCGCAAATTCATCGAGCAGGGACCGATTGTGGAAACCATCATTGCCGTGGCTCAACGGGAAAATGCCGATATCATCGCCATGGCCAGTCACGGCAGAACCGGGCTGTCACGGGTTTTCTATGGCAGCGTGACTGCCGGTGTCCTGCAGATGGTGGACCGTCCCATGCTGCTGATTCGATCCAGAAACATTGAAGAATAACGATGATGAACTGAAAAATACCCTCTAAAAGCGTGAGAGCGTGATATTGTGATATTCTTCCGCTCTTACGCGGTTCCGGGTTCAGACATTGCAAAATGTCTGGAAATGAACATCAATTCATCATCGCGTGTTTTCAGCTTTCCGTTCAGTTTTTCATGTTGAATGGCGAGAAGAACCTCCTTGAAGACCGGACCGGGTGGAAATCCCATCTGCTTCAGGTCCTCGCCGGTTACAGCGGGTTTGATATACCGGAGTTTTACAAAATAATTGGAAATTCCCCGTTTTATCCGTTTCTGCAGGGTTGCCGCCATCATATACAGTTTGAGTTCCGGGCGAAACGGCATCAACTGGTCACACAGTTCACTGTTTGACACCGGCATATGCCTTTCCAGCTCCCATAGCGATTTTTCCGCTGCATATCGCTCTTTTCCCAAAATTGTTTTCAGTCGGGGCGCCAGCTCCAGGCGGTTGAATATATCTTCCGAAATTTTTGAATCATATCCCCGCAGGATTGCCAGAAAATAGACAGACCATTTCATGATCGATTCTTCCAGAAACAGGAGATCATGCCAGGAGATAACATTCTTGACCGATTCCAGCAGGGTGATTTTTTCCGGGCCCAGTCGAAGATTGGGGTGGATGATCCGCAGGAGCTGGAAATCATTCAACCGGCCGACAGCCGGTACCGGATTTTCCTCGTCCAGAATCTGTCGAATTTCATTAAACACCCGTCTGCCGCTGAGTTTTGAAAAAAAATCCATTTTTATGGCATTTTCAATCAGTCCGACCGTCAATCTTCCCATGTTGAATCCAAAACGCTGCTCGAATTTAATGGCCCGAAAGGCGCGGGTCGGATCTTCCACAAAACTCAGATTGTGAATCACACGGATGGCCTTTTCCTTGATATCCTTCTGGGCGGAAAAAAAATCGATCAGTGTACCGAATTTTTCAGGATTCAACTGGATGGCCAGGGTATTGATGGTAAAATCCCGTCGAAACAGGTCCTGCTTGATGGAACTCATTTCGACAATTGGAAGGGCGCTCGGAAATTTGTAATATTCCATTCGGGCCGAGGCCACATCGATTTTTAGACCGTCCGAAAAAATAATGACCGCGGTCCCAAAATGCTCATGGGTATGAACCCTGGCGTTTTTAAGCGCGGCATACCGTTTTGCAAATGCGATTCCATCCCCTTCCACCACCACATCCATGTCCTCATTGGGTCTGTACAGAAACAGATCCCGGACAAATCCCCCCACCACATAGGCTTCAATACCCATGTCTTTGGCCACATCTCCAATGCCGCGGAGCAGATCCATCAACCGCCTGGAAAATCGTTCAATCATGAAATTCAGAATATTGCGGGTTCTGGCATGAATGATATCCTGGAAATTACCGACTGCTGCCGCCATGTCCCGGCTGGACTGTCTGGCAATAAGATTGAGCAGATCGGTCCGGCTGACCACGCCCTTGATCATGCCATTTTCCATGACGGGCAGAATGCGCTGTTTATTGTCGATGACTTTTTGTTGAATTTCTGAAATATCCGCTTCCGGACTGACCCAGGCCATATCCGTTGTCATATATTCCTGAACCGGAACATCGTCCAGGTGGTGATAAAGCGCCTTTTCCAGAACCTGCCGGGTGATATATCCCAGAAGTGTATTGCCGGCTTCCGGATCACCATTGATCAGAAGTGCGTTGATGTTATATCGGGTCAGCAATCCGGCAGCCGCTTTACACGTCGTATCCGCGCGGGTTGAAATCGCCGGTGAAGACATGATATCCCTTGCCAGCCGTCTGGGCCGGATGGTCTGGTAGAGTATCTCGAGAAGGCGCTGATCCGCCTGAGGCAGGGTTTGGTCCTTGATTGTCGCAGATGCGGCAAAATTATGACCGCCGCCACCCATTTGGGATAAAATGGCTCCCACATCGACTTCGGGGATGCGGCTTCGGGCAACGATATGAATCTTGTTTCCCATGCTTGCCAAAGCAAAAATCGCGTTCAGATTTTCCATTTTTATCAGTTTGTGTACCAGAAATGCAAAATCCGGCACATAATGATCGGTAATGACGCTGGTCACGACAATTTCAGTTCCCTTGATGGTGTAACGGGTTGATGCCTGGATCATGTCATTCAGAAGTCCAACCTGTTCCGGGCTGATTTCCCTGGCAATCATGGAGGAGACCGTGTTCAGGTTGGCGCCTTTTGACAACAGGAATGCGGCTGCCAGAAAATCCTGTTCCGTGGTGGATGGAAACGTAAATGAGCCGGTATCTTCATAAAGCCCCAGACACATGATGGTTGCTTCATCCGAAGACACATCAATTTTTCTTTCACGGATGATTTCAACCAGCAGCGTGACCGTTGCCCCACTGACCCGACAGACCGAAAAATGGCCCGTGATGTCATTGCCCATTGGCGGATGGTGATCATAGATATGAATCTCGATGTCCGGATTATTTAATATCTCTGCAAATTTCCCAATCCGGGATGGCTGACGGGTATCTACCAGAACCAATCGATTGATGCGTGAAAAATCGATATGTTTGATATCGGCCATATTGAACAGATAAACCATCGATTTGATAAAAAAATTTCTTAGATTTCTTTCCTGTGATCCCGGGAAAACGACCAGCGCATCCGGGTAAAGTTTTTGCGCGGCAAGCATGGATGCCAGCGCATCAAAATCCGCATTCAGATGGGTGGTGATAACCGTAATCCCGTTTGGATTTGGCATGAATCGTTTCCTGTTCCGGTTTTTTTGAGAGGGGTTGAGGCTGTTTGCGATCAACCCAATATACCGGATTTCCGGGATTGATCAACCTGAAGTTGATATAGCTTTCCCCGCCGCCTTCCCAAAATCATTATCTGACAAGCTATAACAGACCCAAAGTGTCAACATATTCTTGTTGTCCGTCATGGTTTGTGGTAGGGATAGCAACAAGTTATTATCGCTTTCCCGATGAAGAATGCGGGTGCGTTATCGGTCGGGGATGACCTGGTAGAGACGCAATGCATTGCGTCTCTACTCCCTCCCTGCCGCCTTGCGAAATTAATTTTCTGAAAGTCTATATCGGGCCTGATCCAGAATCTTCAAACAGGCTCTCGGGAGATGCTGTAATGACAATATATCAATGGACTGGAAAAAACCGCAAAGGTGAAGTTCAAAAAGGTGAAATGGATGCCGCCAGTGAGCAGGCCATCAAAGCCCATCTGGCCAGACAGCGGATTACCCCCACCAAAATCAGGAAAAAACCAAAGGATTTATTTGAAAATGTATCATTTTTGCAGCCCAAGGTGGTTGAAAAAGACATCATTCTGTTTACCCGGCAGTTTTCAACCATGATTGATGCCGGTCTGCCCATTGTTCAGTGTCTGGACATTCTCTACACCCAGCAGGAAAATCCAACCTTTAAAAAAATGATGAAAGACGTCAAGGAAACGGTTGAAAGCGGTTCCACCCTGGCGGATTCCCTGAAAAAGTTTCCCAATCAGTTTGATGATCTTTTTGTCAACATGATAGCCGCAGGAGAGGCCGGCGGAATTCTGGATACCATTCTCAGAAGACTGGCCGGCTATATTGAAAAAGCCGCCAAGCTCAAGGCAAAAGTAAAAGGCGCCATGACCTATCCGATTGTCACACTGGCGATTGCCGTGATTGTACTGGCCATCATCATGGTGTTTGTTATTCCGGTCTTTCAGAAAATGTTTGCGGAATTCGGCGCCCAGTTGCCGTTTTTTACCCAGATTGTCGTCAACATGAGCAATTTTGTGAAAGGCAATATTCTTTACATGATCGGGGCTGTCATCATATTTATCTTTGCCTTCAAAAAATTCTATAAAACCGAAAAAGGCCGTGTTGCCGTGGACCGTCTGGTGCTTCAGCTTCCGGTTTTTGGCCTTCTGATCAGAAAGGTTTCCGTGGCAAAATTCAGCCGGACCATGGGGACCATGCTTTCAAGCGGGGTGGCCATATTAGATGCACTTGAAATTGTGGCAAAAACGGCTGGAAATAAAACCATTGAACATGCACTTTACAAAGTTCGCTCTGCCATTGCAGAGGGGCAGACCATGGCCGATCCCCTTTCTGAAAGCGGTGTGTTTCCCCCGATGGTGTGCCAGATGATTTCGGTAGGTGAGTCAACCGGTGCGTTGGATGGTATGCTCAGTAAAATTGCAGATTTTTATGACGAGGAAGTTGATCAGGCCGTTGAAAACCTGACATCGTTGATTGAACCGTTCATGCTGGTTTTTTTGGGTGTTACAATCGGCGGACTGGTAATTGCCATGTATCTGCCCATATTCAAAATTGCCAGCGTTATCTGACAGCGACGGATTTTGTCCATGTTTTCATTCCAGGGTCCTGGCGTTGTGGATCGCCCCAATCTGGAGTCCACAGTTGAACGGACTGTCAAGCTGAAACGGTTGATGCTGTTTCGGATTTTATTTTGCATGTTTCTGCTGTGCTCAACCATTTTTATTCAGCACGGCAAAAACCTGACCCGCCTCAATCCGCCGCTTCTGTTGCTGTATGGTATCGTTATCGGGGTTTTTCTGCTCTCCATTCTGTATGCGGTCATTTTGCCCAGGCTGAAGGATACCCTGATATTCGCCTATTTCCAGATTGGCATCGATATCACCGTGGCAACCCTGATTATTTATGGCACCGGCAATTTTGCCAGCATTTTTTCTTTTCTGTACCTGCTGATCATTATTTATTCCAGTACACTGGTGGATCGGAAAGGCACGCTGATCATGGCGCTTCTGGCCAATATGCAGTATGCGGCTACCCTGACGCTGGAATATTTTGGCATGATTCATCCGTTTGTACAGCGATTTCAGGGATCCAAGGATTTTGAATGGACCCATGTCATTTATAAAATTGGTGTCATGCTCGCATCCAGTTTTGCGGTATCCATTCTCAGCAGCTTTCTGGCAGAACAGACACGGGTTACCCAAAAAGAGTTAAAACTCATGGAAGAGCATGTCAGGCGGGTCGAGAAAATGGCCTACCTGGGTGAGCTGTCAGCCGGACTGGCCCATGAAATAAAAAATCCCCTGGCGTCCCTTCTTGGCGCCATTCAAATGATGCAGGATGACATGTCGTTCAATCCACATCATGACCGTCTGATGAAAATCGTCATACGCGAGACCGATCGTCTGAATACACTTCTGGGTGATTTTCTGTTTTTTTCGAAACCGCCAGCCGGAAATCTGCAAAAGATTGACGTGGGTCAGTCACTTGATGATATATTGGATTTGTTTCAAAATGCAAAAAGTGTAAAAAAACATATGAGCATTACCTTGAATTATTCAAAAAACCTGTATATCAAAATGGATCCCATCCATTTTCAGCAGATCATCTGGAATCTGTTTCTGAATGCAGTGGATGCCATCCATGAAGACGGTCAGATTCATGTCACTGCATCGGTTGTCAAACCTGGCGTCATTCTCATTCAGATCAGGGACACCGGTCAGGGAATTTCAGAGGAAAACCGGCAACAGATATTCAATCCGTTTTTTACCACCAAGCCGAGCGGAACCGGGCTGGGTCTGTCAATTGTCCACCGGCTTCTTGAATTCTATTATGCACGACTGGATGTTGACAGCAGACCGGGTCACGGGACAACCATGTCCATCCGGCTGAAAGAAGCCGACGCATCTCATCTGTCGCTTTTCAGATAACGATTTTGGGAAGGCGGCAGGAAAGCCGCATCCGGCATATTTTTCACAAAAATTCAAAGGAGGTACCATATGTCTGAAAAACCGAAAATTGGTTGTGCCCGTCCGACCGGCGGGCTGGTCGGACAATCCGAAGAAACCAAAGAACCACAGACACCACAATCAACGAAAGAGGTGAAAAAAATGGTACAGGTCGGAAAACCCGCACTGGATTTTACAGCTCCGGCATATTACAAGGGAGAGTTCACATCTGTTAAATTATCGGATTATTTGGGTAAATGGGTTGTATTGTGTTTTTATCCGGGTGATTTCACATTTGTCTGAGCGACTGAAGTATCGGCGGTCGCCGGTCGCTATAGCGAATTTCAAAAGCTTGGTGTTGAATTCCTGTCAATGAGTGTGGACAGCATTTTTGTTCACAAAATGTGGAATGACTATGAACTGTCCAAAATGGTTCCAGGAGGCGTTCCGTTTCCCATGCTTTCTGATGGCGGCGGAAAAGTCGGAACAGCCTATGGTGTATATGATGAGGACGCCGGCGTGGAGAACCGCGGCAGATTCATCATCGATCCGGATGGTGTCATTCAGGGATATGAAGTACTTACCCCGCCGGTAGGCAGACATCTCTCTGAAACCCTCAGACAAATCCAGGCGTTCCAACTGGTCAGGCAGAGCAAGGGGACCGAGGCAACACCTTCAGGATGGAAACCGGGCAAAATGACATTAAAACCCGGACCCGACCTTGTTGGCAAGGTATGTGAGGTTTGGAAAGTCGAAATGGAATATGATTAATACACGGATCGATCGTGACTGAACAAAAATTCGGTTCAGGCAGTCGGCAATAAATAAATCCACTGGATTGCGACGGTTTTTGGTTCGTCTGCAAGGCACATTCACCGGTGCATATCGGGATTGTGCCGGTGAATGTAACGCAGCAGACGGACCAAAAGACAAGCAGGATGTGGATTTATTTGTTTCCGGCAGCCTTGTATTCAGATGTGCCCGCTCGTATAAACTGTCACGGAGTGGCATATGCCAAAAACAGCAGCATTTGATCAATTCAGCGATGATTATGACCAATGGTTCGAAGAGAACCGTGATCTGTATGAGGCTGAGCTGGAAGCCATTCGCCAGCTTCTTCCACCGGCAGGCGCCGAAGGGATGGAGGTCGGCGTGGGCTCTGGCAAATTTGCCGTACCGCTGGGTATAAAAATTGGGGTTGAGCCATCGGAAGAGATGGCAAACAAAGCCAGAAATCAGGGCATACACGTATATCCCGGCATAGCGGAGGATTTGCCCTTTCCGGATGACGGGTTTGATTTTGTACTGATGGTCACCACAATCTGTTTTGTGGATGATGTCGGCCAATCCTTTCGGGAGGCATTCCGGGTATTGAAGCCTGACGGGTGCATTATCGTCGGATTTGTGGACAGTCAAAGCGAATTGGGCGGGCTCTATGCCGAAACGCGCGAAGAGAGCCAATTTTACCGGGATGCGACCTTTTTTTCTGCAACAGAGGTTCTGACACATCTTGAAGATGCGGGATTCCGGACAATAAAAATCAATCAAACACTTGTTCCCGGTTTATCCCCGGCAGTCATTTGTGATGGATTCGGAAAGGGCGCTTTTGTTGCCATCAAGGCTCAAAAAGCCGGTTTGAATCCTGAATAGGAAAAAATGCTCAGTTATTCTGCTTGTTCTGTTTGTTGCCGGGTGTGTCGGAATTCCCGACAATATCAAACCGGTCGATCATTTCATCCTGGAGCGATACCTGGGGACCCGGTATGAAATTGCCAGACTGGATCATTCGTTTGAACGGGGGCTTACCCGGGTTTCGGCGGATTATCGGCTGCAGGAAGACGGCAGTGGCCGGGTCATGAACCGGGGTTACTCGGAAACAGAAAAAAAATGGAAAGAAGCCACGGGAAAGGCATACTTTGTTGACGGAAAAGATCAGGGGTTTTTGAAAGTCTCGTTTTTTGGACCATTTTATGGTTCCTATGTCGTCTTTGAACTGGATCAGGAGAATTGTCAGTATGCACTGGTTTGCGGCCCTGACAAATCCTGGCTGTGGATTCTGGCCAGAGAAAAGGAGATAAGCCGGGAATTGAAGAACAGGCTTGTGAGCAGGGCCTCGGCACTGGGTTTTGACACCGCCGGCCTGATATTTGTGGATCATGGGATGAAAAGCCAAAAGTAAAAATGGCTTGTTCGTGATGGCGTAATGTCGTATTCACAAACGCATGTCGGCCAAACACCAAAATTATAAAAAAGGAGATTGTGATGCATAAATGTTTGACTGTTGTTATGATTGCATTTTTTTTGACCGGATATGCCGGAATGGCATTGGCGGCAACCCAGATCAACATCGCCATTGTTACCAGTCCGGAACTGGTTCACACCCGTGCTGCGGTTTGGTTTAAAGAAGAAATCGACAAAGCGATTCCGGGCAAATATGATGTCGTGGTGCATCATTCGGCAGCTTTGGGCAGTGAAACCCAGGCACTGCAACAGATTCAGGTCGGCGCCACCCAGATGTCGGTTTGCACGACAGGGCCCATCGAAGCCTTTGTCCCTGAAATCAAGGCGTTGGAAATGCCTTTTCTGTTTTCTTCCTATACGGATGCCGACAAGGTGCTGGATGGTTCAGTCGGCCAGGATTTTGCCAAACGCTTTGAAAAGGCCGGTTTTACAGCCCTGCATTTTCTGGACAACGGATTCCGGAATCTGACAAACTCCAAACGTCCGGTCAAAACGCCGGAAGATGCCAAAGGTCTGAAGATCCGTACCATGGAAGCGCCCACCCACCTGGCAATCTGGCGGGCAATTGGCGCCAATCCAACGCCCATGGCCTGGCCCATATTCACGGCCCTTCAGCAGGGTGTTATCGATGGACAGGAAAACCCCATTGCCGTTATCCATTCCTCCAAGTTGAATGAAGCCGGCCAGAAATACCTTTCCCTGACCCGGCATGTTTATTCCGCACTGGTTTTTGTGGCCAATAAATCCTTTATGGATGGTCTGCCACCTGCCGATCGCAAAATTATCATGGATGCCGCCCGCACCGCATCCCTCAAAGGCCGCGCCTTTATTCGGGACAATGAAGCCAAACAACTGGCAGAACTGGAAGCAGCCGGTGTGCAGGTTGAAAGAAATCCGGATATCGATGCATTCCGAAAAGCCACAGCACCCGTCATCGATTCCATCAAGGGAGATACCCGAAAGATTGTTGACGATATCCGGAATCTCCTGAAATAAATGGTCATGAATCATTCCGGGAGGTGTACCCACATTGGTGAAAAAGACTGAAGACTAAAGGCTGAAGGCGCCCTTCAGGCAGCGCAGTCGTCAGACGGTCAGGCAGCTTCCCAATACTGAATGTATTTTTTTTCGGCAAACGAAGATGAATCGATGAATCATTCCGATAGGGTCACCCCCCGGATATGAAAATGACATATACCTTTTTATTCTGAATTCCGACTTCTGTCTTCTGAATTCTGTTTTTTCATTTTCACGATAGAGCGATTCAATATGACACTCTCATCACTGCTTCAACAGACAAGCCGGTGGATCAATGCCATTGTGGAAAAACTGCTTATAGGGATTGGCAGTTGCATCTGTATGATTCTATTTATTCAGGTGATTTTTCGCTATATGGGATCTTCTCTGGGCTGGTCGGAAGAAGTCAGCCGTCACATGCTGGTTGCCATTACATTCCTGGGCGGAACCGCAGCCTACAAACGGGCCAGTTTCATTGGACTGAAAGGCATTGGGCATGGTTTGGGACCCCGGTTTCAACGGATCGTTGTGGTTGCCCTGCAGGTTTTGACACTTGCCTGTTTTTCCATTCTTGCCTGGTTTGGAATTTCCTATACCATCAACGCCTGGCATCACACCTCAGCCTCACTCCAGATTCCCATGTCCATACCCTTTGCAGTGATTCCGGTATCCGCGGTAATATTTATCGTGCATGTTCTGTCAGACATGACCATCTCCATTTCGGGTGATCGGAGCGGGTCATGACGATTCTGACACTGTTTGCACTTCTTTTCCTGCTGATTGCCCTTGGACTTCCGATTGCGTTGTCAATTGGCGTGCCGGCCATTGGAATCATGCTGACGCCCGGAGTTTTTCCGTCCAGCGTTCAAATTTCCGCCCTGGGGCAGACGATTGTGCAACTGCTTTTTGCCGGGGTTGATTCGTTTGATCTTCTGGCGGTTCCCCTGTTCATGTTGGCGGGCGCCATCATGGAGACCGGCGGAATATCCCGGCAGCTCATCGATTTTTCAGACAGCCTGGTGGGATGGATGCCTGGCGGGCCGGCCTGTGCCTGTATCGTTGCGTCCATGTTTTTTGCCGGAATATCCGGCTCCGCCGCTGCCGACACCGCGGCGATTGGCGCCATTGTCATACCGGCCATGATCCGTCAGGGATATCCGCCGGCGTTTGCAGCAGCGGTTGTGGCAGCCGGTGGCGCGATTGGTGTCATCATACCGCCTTCCATCCCCATGGTCATCTTTGGTTTTTTGACCAATGTATCCATTGCCCGGCTTTTTGCCGGTGGTGTGATGATCGGACTGCTTTTTGGATGCACGTTCATGGCCGTTTCCGTTTGGATTTGCTGGCGCAAGGGATATGGCACCCGGCAGGCATTTTCATGGATCCGGATTTGGCATTTGTTCAAGGAAGCGGTATGGGCGCTGGGCGCACCGATCATTGTGCTGGGCGGGATTCTGTCCGGCATTGTCACGGTAACGGAAGCCGCGGCGCTGGCGGTTTTTTATGCCCTTATGGTCAGCATGGTCTTCAACCGTCAGTTGACGTGGAAGGAGATGCCGCAACTGATTCTCCGGTCACAGATCATTGCCGCCACCATTCTGTTTATCATTGCCATGGCCAAGGTGTTTACCTGGCTGGTTGCCATGAAGCAGACGCCCCAGCTTCTGGGAACGGCCCTGACATCCCTGGGGCTGCCCCCATCCGGGCTTCTGCTGTTGGTCATGGCCGGGCTTCTGATTATTGGATGCGTCATGGAGACTACGGCAGCCCTGATTCTTCTGGTTCCCGTGCTGTCCGTATTGACGCCCCATATGGGGGTAGATCCGGTTCAGTTCGGGGTGTTAATGGTCATCAACCTGGCCGTGGGGATGCTGACCCCTCCGGTCGGCATTTGTCTGTTTGTCAGTTGCAGCATTGCAAACGTGACACTGGGTGAGGTTTCGCGCGCGGCGTTGCCACTGATTGCAGCCGCTTTTGTTGCGCTGTTGATTGCCTGTTTCTGGCCGCCCATGACGCTTTGGCTGCCATCGGTGATTTATCACTAACCTTTTTGAATCATTCCGGATCGTTCATCCCCGTATCTGAAAATCAGGCCATGATGATGGTTCCGGCCTGTTCGTAGTGACGCCGTAAGGCGTTTTTATTAATGCCCTTACGGGCACACTACGAACAGAGGGAAGCATTCCGCCGAATGCTGTTTTCACGGTAAACGATCATGTATTATTCCGGATGGATTCACCCCCCCATCCATGAAAATGACATATGCCTTTTTATTCTGAATTCCGACTTCTGTCTTCTGACTTCTTTTTCTCAATACTCAGGACTCACACTCACCACTGTTCAAGATATTTTGAATAATTCTGGAGCAACCTATGGCTGAAACCAGCAAAATAGACAAAACCGGTCAGAACTTTTCAGATAAAATGGTGGATATTCTGAACTTCGGCGCCCTGAATCTGGCCATGTCCATCGGATATCAGCTCCGTCTGTTTGATGTGATGGATGACATGCAGGGGCCTCATTCCGCCGGGGCCATCGCATCGGCTGCCGGGCTGGATACCCGGTACGTTACCGAATGGCTGGCGGTTATGGTGTGTGGGGGTATTATCGACCTGTCTGCGGATGACTCGGGTCCGGATCTGTATGACCTGCCAAAATCGCACGCCGATCTGCTCACCCGGCGTTCCGGAAATTCAAATTTCGGGGTCTACACCCAGGAAATCCCCCTGTTGACCACATGTGCCATGAAATCCGTGGTCCAGGGGTTTTATAGCGGTGACGGTGTCGGGTATGAGCACTATCCCAAATTCCAGGAGTTCATGACCGAGCTGGCAGATGCCAAACACCGACAGGTTCTGGTAGATACCTTTTTACCTTCTGTGGATGGCGGGCGGCTGGTTCAGCGGCTGCAATCCGGCATTTCCGTCTGTGATCTGGGATGTGCGGAAGGTATCGCAGTCATACTCATGGCCCAGGCTTTTCCCAAAAGCGGGTTCACCGGCATCGATGTTTCCGGAGATGTCATCGCAAAGGCCACTGAAACGGCATCGGAAATGGGAATCCGGAACATCCGCTTTCTTCAGCGGGATGCCGCATCCCGGGCGGAGATTCACCAGTTTGAAGGCTGTTTTGACTACATTACCGCATTTGACGCCATTCATGATCAAACCCGACCCATGGAAGCCCTGAAAAATGTCCGGTTCATGCTGAAACCCGATGGATTGTTTTCCATGGTGGACATTGCTGCCAGCAGTTATCTTTCCGAAAACCGGATTCATCCCATGGGGGCGTTTCTTTATACCGTCAGCCTGATGCACTGCATGCCCGTGGGGCTGGTGGATGGTGGTGCGGGTCTGGGGATGATGTGGGGGCGTCAGAAGGCTGTGGATATGCTGAAATCCGCGGGTTTTGATTCAATTAGTGTGACCGAAATTCCCAATGATTCATTCAACCTCCACTTTTTGTGTCACCGGGACTGAAAGGAATTTGAATCATCATGCATGTTTTTGATGCGGATACGTCCCTGGCACAAACCGCCCCTTTTCATTTCACCGGCCGGATTACCCCGAACTGGTCCATCAATGAAACACCGAATGGCGGATATCTGATGGCCCTTTTGACCCGGTCCATGCAGAAAGTGAGTGAAAAACAGTCCACACCGATATTGACCGCAAATTTTCTTTCGCCCTGTTTTCCGGGTGAAGGGGTATCCCTCGATGGCATTCGGGACATCCTGTCCGAACAGCGGGGTGACAAACCCCTTCCACCGCCCCCAAGGCCCAAACCCGGACATATATCGGTCTGCTCTAAACTTGTCATCGCAGACGGCATCGAACTGTTGATCGATCCGGAGCATGCAACCCTATCCCCTGAGGATATTCGCAAACTGACCCGTGCAATCCTCTCATGTTATGCCACCATCCAATCGGAGAGCCCATCATGTACCGAGAAACCGCCGCCGGATTAGACCATCCGGACTGTGTCCTTCAAAGCGTTTCGATTCAGGCTGATCTGCATGAAACCCTGGCCCGGGTTTCCACCACCCACCAGTACATCAATGCCGGAACCGCCAATATCGAGGCGGTTTACGCCTTTCCCCTGTCCATCGATGCCGTGCTTCTGGACATGAACCTGGTTGTGGGCAACCAGACCCTTACCGGCCAGATATTTCCCAAAAAAACTGGCCGAAGACCGCTACAAGGATGCGGTCGTGGATGGCGATCCGCCGGCCATGCTGCAAAATCCCTCTCCTGGCATCTATTGCCTGAACATCGCCAATATCCAGTCGGGCGAGGGAGTCACGGTGTCCTTTACCTATGGCCTGTTTCTGTCGTGGCAGGGTCATGATCTGCGGTTTGTCATTCCCACCACCATTGCCCCCCGGTACGGCAGGCCGGAGCAGGCCGGGCTGGTGGAACACCAGATTCCGGAAACGGATTTTTTGGCGGAAAACCGGCATGACCTGACCATCGCCGTGCATGGCCGGCTGTCATCCGCAAAAATATCATCCCCTTCCCATGACATTCGGGTTCAATCCGAAGATGGAACGGCCCGGGTGAGCCTGGCCGCATCCGGTGCGATCTGCGGATGTACCGTCTGACAACGTGATGGTGTCGCCCGTGCCGGATAACGCCATCCATGTCGGGTTTGGAATGGGTTCTCCCTCTTCATCAAGCCATTTGATCGTTTCGGCAACAACAAACTGGATTTCCCGTAATGCGGACTCGGAAGTATCCCCATGAGCGGCAAGAAGGGGAAATTCCACACACCGTCCAATATGGCAGTCATCTTCTTCTGACCATTGGATATGATACGTGTATTTATCGCGATGGATATTCTTGTTCATTTATGGTCTCCAATTTTGCAATTGCCTGAATAACGGCTTTAACCTGATAAGGTTTGGCCTGGCTCCCATCTTTTTGAATATTGATTCGGGGTTCACCACGCCAAGGAGTCTTGAAAATGAAATGGCTTCCGCGAATTCTGGGTTCACCAAAATTCTTTCGACAAATGGAAAGAAGGTCATCAAAGCGAACCGAGTTGGGATTGTCGAAAAGCGGATTCTTTTTCATGAACAAACCAATAAAACAGGTGATATCTATTTGACAAGATAAAACTGATTCGATTTCTGATGACAACCCTTCACAGAAAGGAGTTTATCATGGAAACCA
>DFZE01000191.1:72318-72586 GCA_002382065.1 Desulfobacteraceae bacterium UBA4064 | reverse complement strand
GCAACCGCCATTCAACATTCAACATTCTGTATTCTGAACATGGCCGGATCGATGAACATGGCCGATTTACATTCTCGCCTGGATGTACTGCTCGTCTTTTAACGCTAAAAACAGCATAAATAAAGACCTAAATCGCCGGTAGATCAAATTGAATTTTGATGCGGGCTGCATTTTGGTCATATTTTGCCGATATGGCTTTCAGGATGGAGATTTTGTATTGGCAGCAGGGAAGATATCGCGCTTTGATGAATTTTGCGGGATGACTGCC
>DFZE01000191.1:3228-72289 GCA_002382065.1 Desulfobacteraceae bacterium UBA4064 | reverse complement strand
ATTAATTTTCTGAAAGTCTATAGTATATCCCGAACTTTGACAGCAAGTTCCTGTTTTGTAAATGGCTTCTGGATAAAGTTTACCCCCTCATCCAGCACACCCCGATGCGCAATAACGTTTGCCGTATAGCCGGACATGAACAAAACCCTTATTCCGGGATATCGGGATTGGAGCCTTGCAGACAGCTCGCGGCCGTTCATATGGGGCATGATCACATCGGTCATGAGCAGATGAATTTCGCCGGCATGTCTGTTGGCCAGTCCAATGGCGTCGTCAGGGCTGCTTGCCGCCAGCATGCAGTAACCCAGACGTTCGAGCATCTTTGTTGTCATTTTGAGAATTGTCTGCTCGTCCTCCACCAGCAGGATGGTTTCGTTTCCTTTGGCGTCCGTTATCACTGTTTGCCTTTGGGAGTCCTGTTTTAACCCGGCTTCATGGCGGGGGAGGTATATCCGGAATGTCGTTCCCTGGCCCGGTTCGCGGTACACATTGATAAACCCGTTGTTCTGTTTGATGATCCCGTAAACCGTGGCCAGTCCGAGCCCGGCGCCCTTGCCCATTTCCCTGGTGGTAAAAAATGGCTCAAAAATTTTATCCCGGGTTGCTTTGTCCATCCCGCAGCCATCATCACTGACGGACAGCAACACAAAGTCACCCGGCGCAAAACCGGGATGATCGACGCAATAGCCGTTGTCAAAGGTTTTTGTATCCGTCTCGATGGAAATTTTACCCACATCGGTGATGGCGTCCCGGGCATTCACGCAAAGATTGACCAGAATCTGATCGAGCTGGGCCGGGTCCATGAAAACAGGCCATAAACGCACCCCCGGATGCCAGGAAAGATTGATATTTTCTCCAATCAAACGCCGCAGCATCCGGAGCATGCTTTCCAGGGTTTCGTTCAGATCGAGCGGCCGGGGCGCGATGGTCTGCTGGCGGGAAAAGGCCAACAATTGTCGTGTGATATCCGCTGATCGCCGGGTTGCCGCCAGAATCTCTTCCATATCTGGACGCAACCTGTCCCCCGCATCCTTTTCACATATGGGGGTGGATCTCCCGGAATGATTCATGACCGTTTACCGTGAAAATAGAACTTGGTTGCGATGCTTCCCTCTGTTCGTAGTATGCCCGTAAGGGCATTGAAAAAAACGCCTTACGGCGTCACTACGAACCGGTCTGGACCATCATCATGGCCTGTTTTTCATATATGGGCGTGAACCATCCAGGATGCTTCATGAGCATTTTCTGTCGATATTCTGTTTTGAGATTTCAAATCTGAAATATTATGGTTTGGCGCGTTCATACTGAACCGGCCATGAAAAATCGGCATGAAGCGATTGCGCGGCATGAATCGGCCAGTAGGGATCGCGCAGCATTTCCCTTCCCAGAAAAACCGCGTCGGCATTTTCACACACCAGCGTTTGTTCGGCCTGCTCCGGCCTGGTGATCAACCCCACTGCTGCAACCGCCATGCCGGTTTCCTGGCGGATGGCCGATGCAAACGGCACCTGATATCCGGGCGCCAACACCATTCTGGCATCCGGCGTCAGTCCGCCACTGGAGCAATCGATCAGATCGATCCCGATGTCCCGAAGCCGTTTGCACAATAGAATCGACTGGTCCAGATCCCATCCGCCCGCAATCCAGTCCGACGCCGAAATGCGTACAAACACGGGCAGATCAGCGGGCCAGACATCCCGAACCGCTTTGGCAACCAGAAGGGGAAACCGGATACGACCTTCGATATCGCCGCCAAATTCATCCTGACGACGATTGGTAACGGGGGACAGGAATTCATGCAGCAGATAGCCATGGGCCATATGAATTTCAACCACCTGAAATGCGGCTGATATCGCCTGTTCTGCCGCGTCGGCAAACCGGTCAACAATGGCCCGGATTTCCGCTCGGGTCAGCTTCCGGGGTGTGGGATGATCGACTGAAAAGGGCAGGGCAGTGGGTGCAACCGGCTGCCAGCCGCCGTCATTGGCGGTTAATGGCTGTCCGCCCCGCCAGGGTATATCTGCTGATGCCTTGCGCCCGGCATGGGCAAGCTGAATACCGGCTACTGCGCCCCGGGATTTGATGAATTCGGCAATCGGGTGAAATGCCTTTGCCTGAGCGGACGTCCATATCCCGGCATCGCCGGGTGAAATGCGCCCTTCCGGAACAATGGCTGTCGCCTCGGTCATCACCAGTCCGGCGCCGCCAACGGCCCGGCTGCCCAGATGAACCAGATGCCAGTCCGTTACCATGCCGTCCTGACAGGAATACTGGCACATGGGGGATACAAAAATTCGATTTCGGAAATTCAGCTCCCGAAGGGTCAGGGGCGTAAACAGCTTTGCGTTCATGGGGCATATTTCCTTATCCAAATGATTCCATCAAATCCGATGATGGTCTGTATCGTCATATTCTAAAACAAATTTGCTTTTTCCGGCAACAAAATTGCTTTCTGACGAAAAAATACCTGAGCAGTTACAAAATTTTCAAAAAGCCAGATTGATCCGGTTTAACGACCAAAACTTCACGGATTCTGATTTTATTCCTTGATTTTGCCCCTTTCAGTGCGATATCTGTTTCAAGATACGGAAAACGGTATGAAGAATGGCGGAGAAAATAAATTATTGTCTTGTTTTTTTTAATGTTTTGTTGAGGAGAAGGCCATGGAAATATCAGTGACAAAGGCTAACCGGTTAAAAGAAAAACCAGATGCATCAAAATTGGGTTTTGGAACCATTTTCACCGATCACATGTTCAATATGGATTATTCCGTCGAGGCGGGCTGGTTCAATCCACGGGTAGAACCCTATGCCGCCATACAGATGGATCCGGCCACAATGGTTCTTCATTACGGGCAGGCGGTATTTGAGGGGTTGAAGGCGTATCGCACCGCATCCGGAGCCATTCAGCTCTTCCGTCCCGCCGATAATTTCAAACGCCTGAACCGGTCAAACCATCTCTTGTGCATTCCGGAGTTTGATGAGACACTGGCGCTCGAAGGGCTGAAAGAGCTGATTCGGGTTGAACAGGACTGGGTTCCGGGAGCCCCGGGAACCTCGCTGTATATCCGTCCGACCATCGTCGCCATGGACCCCTTTCTGGGTGTTCGGGCATCCCACACGTACCGGTTTTTTATCATTCTGTGTCCGGTTGGTGCGTATTACGCCGCCGGATTCAATCCGGTCAAGATATGGGTTACCCGTAACCATGTGCGTGCGGTTCGGGGTGGTGTCGGCGAGGCCAAAACGCCTGGCAACTATGCGGCAAGCCTGTATGCGGCGGATGTGGCCCATAAACATGGGTATACCCAGGTCCTGTGGCTGGATGGCGTCGAGCAGAAATATATCGAAGAAGTCGGGGCCATGAATATATTCTTTATGATCGATGACGAACTGATCACCCCTGCATTGAATGGCAGCATTCTGCCGGGCATTACCCGGTATTCCGTACTGGCGCTGGCCCGTTCCTGGGGTATCAAAACCACCGAACGCCGCATCAGCATCGATGAACTCATGGATGCCCATTCATCCGGAAAACTCCAGGAAATTTTTGGTTCCGGAACAGCCGCCGTCATTTCACCGGTGGGTGAATTGAAATATGGTGATACCGTTATTTCCATCACCGATGGAAAAGTCGGCCCCATGGCCAATCGTCTGTATCAGGCCATCACCGACATTCAATATGGCAAAGCGCCTGATCCCATGGGCTGGATTGTCCCGGTTTGAGAAGGGTCGTTTTCGCATCATCGACATGCTTATCCAGGGACACCCATACGAAATAGCGAGGAACCAAAATGGAATACCATGACTGAAATCCGTCATCCCGACCAACTGCCATTTTTTATGAATAAAATGAAGGCCGCCGGACTTCAGCCGGTGGTCATGGATGCCTTTGCCTGTTATTATGAAAAGGTGGTTTCAGGAGACAGGGGACTGATTTACAACCGGGATATCCGGCCTGTCGATCCGTCTGAAATCCTGCACATGGAAAATCTGACGGGATTTGCCGATGCCGGATCACGGGCCAGATCCCGGACCGTCATGATCGTTCTGAATGGCGGACTGGGCACCAGCATGGGCCTGACCGGCCCCAAATCGCTTCTGACCGTCAGAAATGGTCAGAGTTTTCTGGAAATGATTGTCCGGCTGGCCGAGAAAAAATCGGTCCGGCTGGCCTTCATGAACAGTTTCAATACCCATGAAGCGACACTGGCGGCGCTGACGGCCATTGACCCGAAGCCATTTCCCTGTTTGTTTGTCCAGAACCGGTTTCCCAAAATTTTTCAACATGGCCTGGCCCCGGCAGTCTGGCCCCAAAATCCGGATCTGGAATGGAATCCGCCGGGCCACGGCGACATTTACACNNTCCGACAATCTGGGCGCAACACTGGATGACGCGCTTCTGGGTTATTTTTCCGAAAAGCGATTGCCCTTCATGATGGAGGTATCCCAACGGCAGCCCGTGGATTTCAAGGGCGGGCATCTGGCGGTTCACAGTACGGGCAGGCTGATTCTCCGGGAAGTCGCCCAGTGTCCGGAAGACGAACTGGACATCAGCCGGGACATCGCTCAATATCAGTACTTCAACACCAACAACATCTGGGTGAATCTGGAATTTTTGAATGAGATGATCGGGTCTCATGGCGCTGTCATTCTGCCGATGATTCTGAACCCCAAAACGATCGATCCCCGTGATGAATCCAGCCCACCGGTTTATCAGATCGAAAGCGCCATGGGGTCCGCCATTTTTATGTTTGAAGGAGCTGCGGCCGTCAAAGTGCCCCGCACCCGGTTTTTCCCGGTAAAAAAATGCAATGAACTTCTGGCCATTCGATCCGACCGGTTTGACTATTACGATGAAACCGGTTTCCAGCTCAATCCGGAACTGTCATCCGACAACAACATCGTGATTCAGTTGGATTCCCGTTATTATGGAAAAATCGATCAGTTTGAAGCCCGGTTTCCGTTTGGCGCGCCTTCCCTGAAATATTGCGACTCGCTGAAGGTCACCGGAGACGTGGTGTTTGGCAGGGATGTCGAACTGAAGGGGGATGTGGAAATTGTCAGCGAACGGAGCCAGCAGATGAGAATCCCGGATGAGGCTTTGGTGGAGGGGGTTATTTATCTGTAATGCCCGTCTGGACATGCAATGGGGCACTGATGTCGAACCGGTTTACATATTTGAATTTGAACATCGCAGGCTGTGAATGATTTCAATCAGCGTCAAAAATGGTTATCAATTGCCGGTTGAAGGCGAGCCCTCAACCGAAGTGGACAGGTTGCCCCCCCCGATTCGGGTTGGGGTTCATCCCGATGCCATTCCATTTGTCAAACCGAGACTGATGGTAAAAGCCGGTGAACCCGTGTCCATCGGCAGTGTGCTGTTTGTCGATAAAACTCGGCCGGATATCCCGTTTTTATCTCCGGGCGGGGGCACTGTGGAAGAGATCGTTTACGGCCCCAGACGCAGCCTGCACACCATGGTCATCCGTCTGGCCGACCATGAAACCTCAGTGCACCTGGGGAGCCTGACCCCGGTTTCCCTCCAGCAGATGGATCGACAGGATCTGATCGCTTACCTGAAGACAGGTGGTGTCTGGCCGTTTATCCGACAGCTTCCATATTATGATATTGCCGATCCGGATATCACCCCGGCATCCATCATTGTCAGTCTGAGCGATCTGGAGCCGTTTCAACCCGATCCCCGGGTTTATCTGAAATCCCGGCCAGACATGTTTTATCTGGGGCTTGATATTCTCAAAAAACTGGGTCCGAAACTGGTGGTGACCCTTCACACCCGGCATAATGACCTGTTGCCGGAATTGTCCCGATCGATCACCCATCAAGTATCGGGCCCCTACCCGGCCTCTCATCCCGGCGTTGTCATGGTTCATACCCGAAACCGCTCATCCGACAACCGGGCATGGATCATTTCCGGTCAGGATGTTCTGATGCTGGCCGGTCTGGCACAAGCCGGGTCCTATCCCATTGAGCGTATCATTGCCCTGGCAGGAGCCGGGGCTGCAGAACCCAAACATATTTTGACCCGAAACGGTGTTCCCATAGACCATCTCATGGATCAGCGTACAAAAAACAGCCATGTCCGATGTATCGCCGGCGGGCTGTTTACAGGGGCCCGTGTTTCCCCCAAGGACTTTATGGGCGTTTATCCAACATCCCTGACCCTGATTCCGGAAGGCGATGTTCGGGAATTTCTGGGATTTGTCCGCCCCGGATTTAAAAAGCCCAGTTATTCCAGAACCTTTTTGTCTGTTTTCAACAAATCGCTCCTGCCGGCCGATACCAATGTTCATGGGGGCAAGCGGGCCTGCATTGCCTGTGGCGCCTGCACCGAGGTCTGCCCGGTGACCATTTTGCCCCAATTGACATATAAAAACATTCTGGCAAATGACGTTGAAATGGCTCTGGCGCATGGTCTTCTGGATTGTGTGGAATGCGGTCTGTGCAGTTATGTCTGCCCGTCCAAAATCGAACTCAAAGATGCCCTGAAAGCCGCCAAACAGGCGTATTACCGGGGAGACTGACACATATGCAGCCACTCCAGCGATTTTTTGACAATCTGCGTCCCCATGTTGAAACCGGCGGACGTTTTGAAAAGTTGTATCCGTTCTATGAGTCCATGGAGAGCATTTTTTTCAGTCCGGACCAGGTCACCACAACCGGTCCGCATGTCCGGGACAGTCTGGATGTCAAACGGTTCATGACGCTCGTCATCCTGTCCCTGATTCCCCACCTTCTGTTTGGCATCTATAACGCCGGATATCAGGCCAGACTGGCATCCGGACAAAGTCTGTCGCTCATCCAGGTGGTTATCGATGGCCTGATTCTGGTCATGCCCCTGGTCTTGACCTCCTATGCGGTCGGTTTTTTCTGGGAGATTCTGTTTTCCGTGGTTCGCAAACATGCCATCAGCGAGGGCCTGTTTGTTTCCGCCATGCTGTTTCCCCTGACACTTCCTCCCACGGCGCCAATCTGGCAGGCAGTCCTTGGCATATCATTTGGCATTGTCATTGGAAAAGAAGTCTTTGGCGGGACCGGACGAAATTTCTTGAATCCGGCGCTGACCGCTCGCGCCTTTCTGTTTTTCGCCTATCCGGCCCAGATGTCCGGGGACAGTGTCTGGATTGCCGCATCATCGATCCCTGACGCGGTCAGCGGCGCCACGCCGCTGGCCATTGCCGCAGTTTCGGAAGCCGGCCAGGATATTGTGGCATCTTTTGAAACCGCGGGATTCACCCTGTCCAAACTGCTGATCGGGCTGTATCCCGGAACAATCGGCGGTACCTCTGCGATACTGTGTCTGCTTTCGGCTATTTTTCTGGTGGCGGTCGGTGTGGCCAGCTACCGGATCATTCTGGGCGGCATGATCGGTATCGTTCTGAGCGGACTGGTCCTGAACCTGTTTTCCGGTATTCATGCGTCGGCCTGGTTTGCACTGAACCCATTTTATCATCTCATTTTGGGTGGTGCGGCATTTGGCCTGACATTCATGGCGACAGATCCGGTAACCTCGCCGGATATGAACCATGCCAAATGGATTTATGGATTTCTGATCGGCATGCTGACCGTATTGATCCGGGTGTTCAATCCGGCTTTTCCCGAGGGAGTGATGCTGGCCATTTTGTTCATGAACGTGTTCGCACCCCTTCTGGATCATGTTGAAGTCCGGATGGTGCTGAAAAAGCGGGTGCCCAATGTCTGAAAACCAGAAAGCGTTTGTTGTCGCAGCCATTGTCTGTGTGACATGCAGTCTTCTGCTGACGGCGGCTTCCAGCGGGCTGAAGGACTACCAGATTCAAAACATGACCATTGACCGGCATAAAAATCTGTTGAAGTCGGTCGGGCTCATCGATTCCGAAAAGACCTATACACCGGAGGACATCGAATCCCTGTATCAAACCAATATCCGTGCACTCTGGATCGATTCAGCCGGCCGCCTGGTTCCGGAATCCGAAAGAGGGGCACAGGATCTGCCGGTCTATCTTTTTGTTCAGAATGACGCCATCGCGGCATACATTGTCCCCATCGATACAACCGGCCTGTGGGGAAAAATTAACGGATACCTGGCGATCAAAAACGACGGCAGCACGATCATGGGGTTTACGGTTTACAGCCATTCCGAAACACCCGGCCTGGGCGGAGAAATCGAGCGCAAATGGTTTCAAAAAAATTTTGAAGGCAAACGGATTGTGAACAAGGAAGGGAAGTTCGTATCTGTGGGCATTGCCAGAGGCACGGTCCAGGACCGGATTCAACCGGAACAGCGGATTCATTTTGTGGATGGTATCAGCGGGGCGACCCTGACCGGAAAATTCCTGTCCGCCGGCTTGAAAAATGTGCTTCGGGAATATGAACCGGTTTCCATCAAATTCAGACAGCATGACATTTCCCGGGTGCCCGGGGTTGGCAAATAGCCGTTACGGCCCAAATATAGCTTTCAAGCTAAAGATTTTGGGTGCGTTATCGGTCGGGGATGGCCGAGCAAAGGCCTATCCCCTCCCGGCTGCCTTCCCAAAATCATTATCTTAAAAGCTATAGAAGGATATATCCCCGTGAACAGGAAAACATTCAAACCATTTATCGAACCCCTCTGGGACAACAACCCCATTTTCGTTCAGGTATTGGGGATATGTTCAGCCCTGGCCGTGACGGTTCAGATGAAAACCGCCATTGTCATGGGTTTGGCCCTGGCCCTGGTTACGGCGTTTTCCAATCTGACCATTTCCCTGATCCGGAATCAGATTCCCAAAAATATCCGGATTATTGTGGAACTGTGTGTGGTCGCCACCCTTGTCATTATTGCGGATCAACTGCTGAAAGCGTTTTTATATGATATCAGCAAACAGCTTTCGGTTTTTGTCGGGCTGATCATCACCAACTGCATTGTCATGGGGCGGGCCGAAACTTATGCTCTGGGCAACCCGCCCATTGCCTCGTTTCTGGATGGTTTGGGAAACGGCCTGGGATATGCCACGGTTCTGGTGGCGGTCAGCTTTTTCAGGGAACTGCTGGGATCAGGCAAACTGTTCGGATTTTCGGTCATTCCCGATATGGTTTATGACTGGGGATACCAGAACAACGGCCTGATGCTGCTGGCGCCGGCAGCGTTCATTCTGATCGGGCTTTTGGCCTGGGCGCAGAAAGCCTTTCATAACCGGCAAGGCTGAAGGCGCTGCATTCAGGCAAAGCAGCCGGTAGGTCAGGGCGCCGCGGCTTTATGCGGCTCCCTGACATCAGCATGCAGGCAGCCAACCGCGCAACCGCAGGCTTTGCTCCTTTGCCCCTCTGCCCCTTTCCCTATTCCAGTTCTTCCGAAATCAGAATGGCCTCTGCAATGCTGCGCATGGATTTTCTGGCGGACATGCTGCGTTTTTGCATCCACCGATACGCTTCTTCTCCGGTTTTGTTCCGTCGGAGCATCAAAATTTCCTTGGCCCGCTCCACGAGCTTGCGGCTTTCCAGCTCTTCCTGAATCACCCGTGTCTTGACCAGCAGTTCGGTGTTGAGGATGGCAACTGCCGCCTGGTTGGCAACGGTTTGAATCAGATACACCTCGGTTTCCGAAAATGAATGCGGGGTGGATGTAAAGCAGTTCAGTACGCCAATGACCTTGTCGCCCTTGACCTGCAAGGGGACGCTGACCATGGACACCAGCCCCAGCCTTTTGGCCATTTCCTTTTCCTTGAACCGGGGATCCTGCAGCACATCCGGAATGATGATGGCCGCCTTGTGGGTGGCAACATATCCCACAATGCCTTCATTCATATGCAGCGACCGGTCCTTCAGATAAACCGGATCGATGGTCTGGGACGCTTTCAGACGCAAAATCGGCGGTTCCGATTGCGCATCCAGGAGCCACAGCGAGCAGATTTCCACTCCCGTCACTTTTGCGGTGACCATGACGATCAGCTTGAGAATATCTTCCAGATACAGATCGGATGTAATGGCGCCGCTAATATCCATCAGCGCCTTGATGTAGTTGTCATATGTGTCTGAAGCGGCTCGGTCCATAATGATGCCAATGCTTGGATTTTCAATGGTTGCAAAGACGGGCGGATCGTTTATAATAATCGTTTTAATGAATTGGTATTACCGGTAACGACGTCACCCCGAAAAAGTGAATCAGCATACGGTTGTGTTATTAATCGAATCATTCTGATCTGTCAAGAATGGGAATGAACGGGAATTCAGGAATTTATGGACGAGCAGGACAAACAGGAAATCAGCCGGCGGCGGACCTTTGGCATTATCAGCCACCCCGATGCCGGAAAAACCACATTGACGGAAAAACTGCTGCTTTTTGGCGGCGCCATTCAATTGGCCGGCGCGGTCAAGGCCCGCAAGGCGGCGCGTCATGCCACCAGCGACTGGATGGCGGTTGAAAAAGAAAGAGGCATATCGGTCACCACATCGGTCATGAAATTTGTATATGACCAGTTCGAGATCAATCTTCTCGATACCCCGGGTCATCAGGATTTTTCCGAAGACACCTATCGCGTGTTGACCGCGGTTGACAGCGCCCTGATGGTGATCGACAGCGGCAAGGGCGTGGAGACGCAGACCGAGAAACTGATGGCGGTCTGCCGGCTGAGAAATACGCCCATCATTGCCTTCATCAACAAGATGGACCGGGAAGGCATGTCCCCGCTGGACATTCTGGCCGATATTGAAAACCGGCTCCAGATTGAATGTACGCCCATGACCTGGCCCATTGGTGCGGGCAAGCGCTTTAAAGGGGTGTATAATCTCTACCGGAAATCCCTCTTGCTGTTTACCCCGGGCAGGGACACACGGAATCAGGACAGTGTCGAAATTTCGGATATTTATGATCCGATGCTGGACGCCATGCTTGGCTCTCAGGCAAATGAATTGCGCGAAGACATCGAACTTCTGAATGGGGCAGCCAACCCGTTTGAAGCATCCGAATACCTGAAAGGCAACCAGACCCCGGTGTTTTTTGGCAGCGCCGTCAACAATTTCGGGGTTCAGGAGCTGTTGAATGCATTTGTGGAAATGGCCCCGCCGCCGCTTCCCCGCATGGCCACCACGCGACTGGTCTCACCGGAAGAACCGGAATTTTCCGGGTTTGTCTTTAAAATTCAGGCCAACATGGACCCGGCACACCGGGACCGGATTGCATTTTTGCGCATCTGTTCCGGAAAATTCACCCGGGGCATGAAGGTCATGCACCACCGGCTGGGCAAGGAGGTCAGCATTTCCAATGCCACCATTTTCATGGCCCAGGACAGAACCCATGTGGAAGAGGCCTATCCGGGTGATATCATCGGTATTCATAATCACGGAACCATCAAGATCGGAGATGCCTTTACTGAAAAGGAACCGCTTAAATTCACGGGTATTCCCAGTTTTGCGCCCGAGCATTTCCGGCGGGTCCGGCTGAAAAATCCGCTGAAGGTCAAGCAGCTTGCCAAAGGTCTCTATCAACTGGCTGAAGAAGGTGCGGTTCAGGTGTTCCGTCCGCGCATCAGCAACAGCTATATCCTGGGGGCGGTTGGCGTGTTGCAGTTTGATATTACCATTGCCCGGCTTCAGGATGAATATGGGGTGGATGCGGCCTACGAAAGCATCGATATCGCAGCCGCCAGATGGATCCGGTGCAGCGACAAAAACCGGCTGGCCCTGTTTGAGCGGGAAAACCAGGCGTCTCTGGCCATGGATGCCGAAGGGCAGTTGGCGTATCTGGCCAGAAGTGAATGGAGTCTGGGATATGAAATGGAACAGTGGCCGGATGTCGAATTTCTGAAAACAAGGGAATATGCTTGATGCCGGAATACCGGAATGACAATATTAATCGATGACCGGATGATTGGGATGGCTGCAAGTCCTTTTCGTTCTCTATGTCTTTTTTGTCCTTTTGTTCCCACCATGGAAAGACTCTGAATGTATCAATATCAGCAGGATCACACGTATTTTGGCCAGATTGCAGGCGATTTGATGGAATCGGGCGTCCAGGAGCTACAGGAGCTGGGCGCATCCGACATTCAGACCGACCACAGGGGCGTCGCGTTTCATGCGGAATCCGATGCACTTTACCGGATCAATTATCAGTCCCGGCTTTTCACACGAATATTGGCGCCGATCAAGCGCTTCAAATGTCATGACAAGGATCACCTGTATCGCATTGCCAGTGAAATTGAGTGGCGGAATTTTTTTTCCCTTGACCATACCTTTGCCGTGTTTGCCAATGTCAATCACAGCCATATCCTCAATTCCCAGTATGCCTCGCTGTGTGTGAAGGATGCCATTGCGGACTGGTTTCGGAAGCGGTTTGAAAAACGGCCGGATGTGGACAAATTTGCGCCCGACATCTGGGTGAATGTCCATATCGAAAACAATATCGCAACCATCAGCATTGATACATCCGGTGGGTCGCTGCATCGCCGGGGGTATCGTAAGGAAACGGTTGAAACGCCGATGCAGGAGACACTGGCCGCAGGCATTATCCGGCTGACCGGGTGGGATGGCGAAAAGCCTTTGCTGGATCCCCTGTGCGGGTCCGGAACCCTGGTCTGCGAGGCCCTGATGCGCTATTGCCGTGTGCCTGCCAATATGCTGCGCAGCCGGTTCGGATTTGAATTTCTGCCGGATTTTGACAAACGGATCTGGACAGCGGTCAAATCCAATGCCGAACGGTGTTTGCGAAATTTGCCCCAGGGCCTGATTTCGGCAAGCGATAGTTCACCTTCGGCTGTCAAGTCAACCCGGATCAACCTGAGCCATCTGCCATTTGGCAAGCAGGTTCAATGCCAGAAAAAGGATTTTCATGACATACCGGCCCTTGAGCCATCGGTCATCGTGTGCAATCCCCCATACGGCATTCGAAAAGGGGATCAGACCGGGCTGGATGTTTTGTACTCGGAGCTGGGGGACTGGCTGAAACAGAATTGTCAGGGATCGGATGCCTATATTTACATGGGTGATCGGGAGCTGATCAAACATATCGGGTTGAAACCGTCCCTGAAAATTCCGCTTAAAAACGGCGGTCTGGACGGCCGCCTGGTCAAATATCAGATGTATTGAGAGAGGAAAGGAAACACCATGAAAAAATACATTGCCCCATCCATTCTCAGCGCGGATTTCACCCGGCTGGGGGATCAGATTCGATTCGTGGATGCTGCGGGTGCGGACTGGATACATGTGGATGTCATGGACGGTCATTTCGTCCCCAATATCACCATGGGTCCCCTGATTGTGGATGCGGTTCGGCGATCCACGCAATTGCCGATCGATGTACACCTGATGATCGAAAATCCGGACCGGTATATCGCGGATTTTGCCAAAGCCGGCGCCAACCTGATTTCGATTCAGGTGGAAACCTGTATTCATCTGCACCGGACCCTTCATCTGATCCGGGATCACGGGTGCCGGGCCGGTGCGGCGCTCAACCCCTCCACGCCGGTCAGTGCGCTGGAATGGGTCATCGAGGATCTGGATTTTGTGCTGATCATGAGCGTCAACCCCGGATTTGGTGGTCAGTCGTTCATCCCATCCAGCCTGGATAAAGTGAGATGTCTGCGGCAGCTTCTGGATCAGAAGGGGTCTTCCGCCCTGATTCAGATCGACGGTGGTGTCAATCAAAAAACCATTTCGGAAATTGCGCGGGCCGGCGTGGATGTCTTTGTTGCCGGATCTGCCATTTTTGGAAGCGATGACCCGGAAAAAACCATCCGGCAATTCCGCAATCTGATCAAGAGTCAGACCGACAATGAGGAGAATTCCGAATGAGCAGTCAGAAAGACCAGCCCAGGATTCAGGTCATTCACGGGCCAAATCTGAACATGCTGGGAACACGCGAGCCGGAAATCTATGGCAGTTTGTCCCTGGATGACATCAATGCCATGATTCGGAAGCAGGCCCTTGACCTGAATGTTTCGGTGGATTGCTTCCAGTCCAATCATGAAGGCGGCATCATCGATCACATTCATGAAATCCGGAACACGCATGCCGGACTCATCATCAATCCGGGCGGTTATACCCACACCAGTGTGGCGATCCGGGATGCCCTGCTCCTGCTGACGTTTCCGGTTGTCGAGGTGCATCTGTCCAATATTTACAAACGGGAGCTTTTCCGGCAGCACTCCATGATCGCAGGAGCGGCCACCGGACAGATTTCCGGCCTGGGACATGAGGGCTATATGCTGGCCCTGACCTGGCTGACCCGTCAGATTCAGGCCACGGGATAAAATCCCGCCACATCACAACAATCCAAACCATATTTTCACGGAAAATCCCGCATGAATCCAATCCATATTGCCAAAATTGCACAGGAACTCAATCTTTCCCAACATCAGGTTCAGGCCACAGCCGAACTCCTGGAAGCCGATGCCACCGTTCCCTTTATTGCCCGGTACCGCAAGGAGGCCACAGACAGCCTGGATGAGGTGGCGGTGACTGCAATTCGGGACCGTCTGACCGCTCTTTCCGAACTGGATGCCCGCCGGGAGAGCATTCTGAAATCCCTGGAACAGAACGGCCATCTGACCGAGGAGCTGAACGCGCGGGTTCTGGCGGCCGAGACATCGGCGGAACTCGAGGACATCTATCTGCCCTATCGGCCCAAGCGACGCACCCGCGCCATTATCGCCCGGGAAAAGGGTCTGGAACCATTGGCCATGACCATCTGGGCCCAGACCGGGGTCGATCCGGCTGCCGAAGCCATGCCCTTTGTCAATCCGGAAATTGGGGTGGACACGGCAGAGGATGCGCTGGCCGGGGCCCGGGACATCGTGGCAGAAATGGTCAATGAAAANNCGGGCAAGGAAACAGAAGGCGCCAAATACCGGGATTATTTTGACTGGAAAGAATCCATTGCCACCGCCCCCTCTCACCGGGTTCTGGCCATGCGGCGCGGCGAGCGCGAAGATTTTCTGAATGTCAGCATTGCACCGCCGGAAGAGGACGCCCTCCTGATATTGCAGCGACAGTTTGTCACCGGCGATGGCGAGGATTCCCGTCAGGTGATGGCAGCGGTCCAGGATGCCTGGAAACGGCTGTTGTCCCGGTCCATGGAAACCGAAATCCGGCTGTGGGCCCGGGAAGACGCCGACATCGAGGCCATCCGAATTTTTTCGGAAAACCTGAAAAACCTTCTGCTGGCCCCGCCGCTGGGCTCCAAACGGGTCATGGGAATCGATCCGGGGTTTCGAACCGGGTGCAAGGTGGTCTGTCTGGATCCCCAGGGGCAACTTCTGCATCATGACACCATTTATCCCCATACATCCGATCATCAGGCAGAAGGAGCCAGAAAGAAACTGCCTCAGCTCTGCCAGGATTATGGCATCGAGGCGATTGCCATTGGAAACGGTACCGCCGGACGGGAAACCGAGTCATTTGTCCGATCCATCGACAGTCTTGCCGGTCTGCAGGTGATCATGGTCAATGAAAGCGGGGCCTCCATTTATTCTGCATCGGATGTGGCGCGGGATGAATTTCCGGATCTGGATCTGACGGTTCGGGGATCGGTATCCATCGGCCGGAGGTTGATGGACCCGCTGTCCGAGCTGGTCAAAATCGATCCCAAATCCATTGGCGTGGGCCAGTATCAGCATGATGTGGATCAGAATCTGCTGAAGCAGGCCCTGGACGATGTGGTGATCAGTTGCGTCAACCGGGTGGGGGTGGATGTCAACCGGGCCAGTGTTCCGTTGCTGACCTATGTGTCTGGTCTGGGACCCCAGTTGGCCAAAAACATTCTGTCATACCGGAATGAAAACGGTCCCTTCAAAAGCCGGGACGCCCTGAAAAAAGTCAAGCGACTGGGCCCCAAAGCGTTTGAGCAGGCCGCCGGGTTTCTGCGGATTCCGGACAGTGACAATCCCCTGGATGCCAGTGCCGTGCATCCCGAACGATATGCCATCGTCAACACCATGGCAGCGGATCTGGGATGCGGCATTGCCGATCTGATGGCGGATCCCGGTCGCCGGAAAGCGATTTCCATTCAGAAGTATGTGTCGGATCAGGTGGGTCTGCCCACGCTTCAGGATATTCTGGATGAGCTGGCCAAACCGGGCCGGGATCCCCGGGACCGGTTTGAAACCGTTGAATTTGCCGGCGGCATCGATAAAATCGGGGATTTGACGCCGGGTCTGAAACTGAACGGCATTGTGACCAATGTCACGGCATTTGGCGCGTTTGTGGATGTCGGGGTCCATCAGGACGGACTGGTGCATATCAGTGAACTGGGTGACCGGTTTGTCAAGCATCCGTCGGATGTGGTCCGGGTGGGGCAGGCGGTGCATGTCACGGTCATGGATGTGGATCTGGCCCGAAACCGCATATCCCTCAGCATGAAATCGGTTCCGGGGGAGCGTCCGGCCAAAGAACGTGAACCTGCATCAAAGATCGAGACCCGGAAACCAAAATCCGCCAAACCCAAACCACCTGAAAAAAACCGGCCCTTCAACAATCCCTTTGCCGATATATTCAAGCGGTAGGGCGGGTTAGGCTGTCGGAAATAAATAAATCCACTGGATTGCGACGGATTTNNGTGGATGTAACGCAGCAGACGGGCCAAAAGACAAGCAAGATGTGGATTTATTTGTTTCCGACAGCCTTAACATGCCGCCATTGTAATGGGGTTTTCTGCACGGCGGGGTGCAAAATTCCACCCTGCAACCGATATGAATATAAAAAACCAGGGAGGATCAATCCCATGCGCTTTTTCAATACTGCCGGACCGGTTGACAACAAAAAACATTATTGCCTGTCACCATTGGACCGTTTCAATCTGCCGGAGATACTGTCCCTGATTGATCAGGAAAAATACTTCATCCTCCACGCTCCCCGGCAAACCGGCAAAACCACTTGCATGCTGGCATTGAGCGATTATCTCAATCAATCCGGCGGATATGTCTGCCTGTACGTGAATGTTGAGTCCGCCCAAACTGCGCGGGAGGATGTTGCACAGGGTATGCGGGCCATTCTGAACAGCCTGTCCGAACGGGCCAGAATTGACATAAAAGATGAATGGATTCAGAATCACTGGCCCGATATCCTGGTGCGGAGCGGCGGCAATGATGCGCTGAACACAGTTTTGACCCGCTGGGTGGAAACCCTGTCCAAACCCCTGGTGCTGCTTCTGGATGAAATCGACGCTCTTGTGGGAGACACCCTGATATCGGTTTTGCGGCAACTGCGGTCCGGATACACGCATCGCCCGGCCCATTTCCCGCAAACCGTAATTTTGTGCGGGGTGCGGGACATCCGCGACTACCGGATTCATTCCGCCAGGGACAAGGAGATTATCACCGGAGGCAGTGCGTTCAACATCAAGGCCAAATCACTGCGTTTGGGAAACTTCATCGAGACGGAAGTTCATGAATTGCTGAAGCAGCACACGGAAGAGACCGGGCAGGAATTCGAGCCGGAGGCTGTAAACCGGATATGGGACTACAGCCGGGGGCAACCCTGGCTGGTGAATGCATTGGCATATGAGGTTTGCTTTGAAATCGAATTCGGTCAGGATCATCACAATGCCATCACATCGGACATGGTCCGGGATGCCCGGGAGCGACTCATCGAGCGCCGGGAAACCCACCTGGATCAATTGGTGGACAAGCTGAAAGAAGACCGGGTGCGGCGGGTCATCGCGCCTATTCTGGAAAGCCGGATGACGGAGGCGGAATTCCATTTCGAGGATGTGCAGTATGTGCTGGACCTGGGCCTGATCACCAGGCAGCCCAACGGCGCTTTGGAAGTCAGCAATCCAATCTATCAGGAGATTATTCCCCGGGAATTGACTTGGGGACTGCAAAGCGGCATTTACCAGGAAACCCGGTGGTATGTGGAAGCGGACGGCCGCCTGAACTTGACCAAACTGCTGTCGGCCTTCCAGGAATTTTTTCGGGAGCATTCCGAACACTGGATCGAACGGTTCGATTACAAGGAAGCCGGCCCCCAGTTGCTGATGCAGGCATTTTTGCAGCGGATCGTCAACGGCGGTGGCCGGGTGGAGCGGGAGTATGGCTTGGGCCGGATGCGGACGGATCTGCTGATCGTCTGGCCGGTTAAGGTCGGATGTCAGAGATCGGATGTCAGAGGTCAGATGCCAGAGGTCGGTTGCCGGGTGGTGCAGAAATCCGTGATCGAACTGAAGATTCTATATAAGAGTCTGGAGAAGACCATTGCGGACGGTCTGGCCCAGACCTGGGAATATGTGGACCGGTGCGGGGCCGAAGCGGCTCACCTGGTGATATTCGACCGGCGACCGGATATCCGTTGGGAGCAGAAACTGTTTTGCAGGGAAGAAGCCTGGCAGGGGCGCTCCATTACGGTGTGGGGCATGTAAGCGTTATGTTACTTAGTGTCAGAACGAAAACCCCTGTTCAGACAAAATTCGAATATCGAAATCCGAAATTCGAAACAAACTAAAAATTCAAATGTCGGAATGACCAAAAGGATCCGTCCCCACCACTTTGGAGAAAGCCTGCTCCTGTCCATGCTGGCGCACTATTACGATATGGACATGGCCGATTATTTGGAGATCGATCCAACCAGTTGAATAAACCGGGTCAAGGACATGCCATAATATTGCTGCCAGATGCGGTTCAAAGCCGAATTGTCATCTGCCCGCTGCTGTTTGAAAAATGTTCTGACAGCATCCTGGAGGTCTTTGTCTTCCTTTCGAAAAGCCCATCCATTTTCATCGGTTGCGCCAACAGGAAAGGCCATGTCGCACTGTTTATACTGATACCGGACGGCCCAGATGGCCGCATCGGAATCAATCATGGTGAAATCCACCTCACCGTTATCCACCGCATTCAGGGCATCTTCTGTTGACACCAGGCGGATGATGATGGGATTTTTTGCATAAACACCCGGATTCTGCTCCTGCATCCAGGTGTGATAGGACGTGTCTTTTTCAATGGCGGCTGTTTTTCCGGCCAGATCCGCCGGGGTCCTGAAGTCGGCCTTTCGGGACCGGTTGATGATCACCATGCGGCGGGAGGGAAACAGGGTGACAAAATCCAGTTTTTTGGATCGCCATTCATTGACACTCAGGTTGCTGGGATACAGGTCAACCTGGCCGGAGGATAACAGCTCGGGCGTATAGGCGGCCTCACGCACGGTTTTGCCGTCCGTGTTGAAAAACTGCTCATCCCAGTCGATTCGGATAAATCGGGGCGTGATGTCCTTGTCCAGGGTCGAGACAAAGGCCATCGCCAGGTCATATGCCGGTCCGCTGATCCGGCAGTCCGTCCGGCAGCCCGGCGGTTCCGCACTGCATATGGAGGGATGAATCGGTGAAATCCCGATGCGGATTTCCTTTGATTGCCGGATTTCATCCATAGATCTGGCATCAACTGATGGACAGAAGGGAATTCCTGACAGGATGAGCATGATGGACAGGGTCAGTCTGCTTTTCATAAAAATCCTCTGTTGGACAGTTGGGCGGTCGGACAGTCTTACAGTCGGACGGCCGGACGGTCGGACAGTCCGACGGTCTAACCGTCCAACAGTCTTCACCCTATCCGTGGATCCATCTTCCGGATCAGGATATCGGCAATGAGGTTCATGGACAGCACAGACAGGGCAACAAAAATAAAAATTCCCTGAATCAGCACATAATCCCGCACCATAACCGCCTCCCGCATTAAACGGCCGATTCCGGGATAATTGAACACGTTTTCCACCAGCACGGCGCCACCGAATATGGTTCCCAGACTTAAAAACAGTCGGGTGACAACCGGAATGGCCGCATTTCTGAGGGCATGGCCAAACAGGATGCGCGGCTTGCTGAGTCCCTTTCCCTTTGCCGTTCGCATGTAATCGCGGGAAAGTACGGTCAGCATGCTGCTTCTGGACAGGAGATAGAAATCTCCCAGACGGGTCAGGACCATGGCCAAAACCGGCAATATCGCATGGTGAATGATATCGGCGGTTCGGGAAATGACAGAAGAGAATTCGGTGAATGGCCGGATACCACCGGACAGGGGAAACCAGCCCAGCCATGCCCCGCCGACAAACAGGAGCACCAGACCGGTCAAAAAAGCGGGAATTTCGGAAAATCCCACCAGAAACAGATAGGCGGCCCGGTCAAACAGTCTGCCCCTGAACCAGGCCGACAGACTGCCGATAATCGTCCCGATGATGCCGCTCAGAATCAGGGAGACCACCACCAGCATGACCGTCCAGCAGGCCCGATTGCCGATAATGCGCACCACATCGTCATTGTAGTAAATGCTGTAACCGATATCTCCGGTGAACAGGTTGCCGATATAGTGCAGATACTGATCTTTGAGGGGAAGATCGAGCCCATAATAGGATTTGTACCGGTCGATCTGGGCCTGGCTGCAGGTTACCGTCACATCACCGGCATCGGAAGACAAAAAGGTGAAGGGATCACCGGGCATGAACCGGGGGAGAAAAAAATTGAGTGTGATGATGAAAAAGAAGGTCAGAACATATTCGGCAATTTTGTAAATCGTGCGGCTCATGCGGCCTTGGCCAGGGCCGGGTTTCTGGTGATGACATACGGTTTGTTTTTTACACACGATGACGGAATATCCCCGGTTTTTCGAGTGATTTCGGGAAAATGCTGTCCAACCAGTTTCCGGGTATAGGGATGGGCCGGATTGGTAAAAATTTGCCTGGCATCCCCCTGTTCGACAATCTTGCCATGATTCATCACATAGACCCAATCCGCAATTTTTTGTGCAACCGCCAGATCATGGGTGATATACAGCATGGCAAATCCGTGGTGATTTTGAAGCCCTTTCAAAAGGCGCAGGATATTGGCCTGGGTGGATGGATCCAGCATGGCGCTGATTTCATCGGCGATCAGTATCGCGGGGTCCATGACCAGCGCCCGGGCGATGGCGATTCTCTGGCGTTGCCCGCCGCTGAGGGTGTGGCATTTTCTGCGCCGGAAATGGTCATCAACCGGAAGCCCAACCTGCTGTAACGCCCGAATGACCGATGCGGTTTTGTGTTCGGGCAAATCCTGTCCCAAAATATCCAGCGGTTCCCGAATGGCCTGTTCCACGCCCAGATTGGCGTTGATGGCGGAGTAGGGGTCCTGAAAAATGATTTGCATGCCTTTTTTTCTTCGGCTCGCGCGGCTTCTGACAACAGGCTCGCCATTAAACCGGATGTCACCCCGGTCCGGATTCAGTATCCCGGATAAAATATTGGCCAAAGTGGTTTTGCCCGACCCGGATTCACCGATCAGAACCGCGGCCTCGCCGGAGCGGACCCGGATGCAGCAGTCCTGACACGCGCGAACAGATGTGCCATTCACGCCAAAGTGTTTATGAATGCCGGTTCCCTGAAGGAGCGTTACAATGCCGCCACGGTTGCATGCCACCCGCCGTTCCGGGGCAGCCGGTTCCAGGGACGGCACTCGGGTTTGGCAGATGTCTGTTTTCTGACAGCATCTGGAAACAAACGGACAGCCGCCATTGCCAGAGAATTCGGAAGATTCGGAGAATTCGGATGTTTCAGATTCTTCCGGAATGCCCCACATGTCCCGCCAGGGGTTGATATCCGGAGACGCATGAACCAGACCGCGGGTATAGGGATGCAGCGGCAGGGACAACATGGTCCCGGTTGGCCCCTCTTCCACGATCCGGCCCCGGTACATGACGGAAATCCGGGATGTCAATCTGGCAATGGTCTGAAGTTCATGGGAAATGACAATCAATCCAAACTGTTTTTCCTGTTGGATCCGTGCAATCCGGTTGATGATATCGGTTTTGGTGACGGCATCCAGCGCATTGGTGGGCTCGTCCAGAATCAGCACCTCGGGGTCACAGGAAAGGGCCATGGCCAGAAGCACCCGCTGGCGCATGCCGCCGGAAAGCTGATGCGGATAATATGGGCCATGTTCGGCTGCCATGCCCACGGATTCCAGCAGGGACACCACGGTTTCATGGGCATCCGCGCGCGCAAGCGTGGTATGGCGCACCAGACATTCCCATATCTGTTCATGAACGGTCAGCACCGGGTTTAAAACATCCAGGCTGTTTTGAAACACAAGGGCAATTCTGGACCACCGGTACGGGTTGCGCTGTTTTTCTGACAGTTGCTGCAAATCGGTTCCGGCAAACCGGATACTGCCATTGACCGAAGCACGTTTCTCCAGAAGCCCCATGATCGCCAGGGCCAGGGTGGTTTTGCCGCTTCCCGATTCCCCGACAATGCCCAGTCGCATGGCTTTGGTCAGGCGTATCGACATATCCTGTACTGCCGGGATGGTGTACGACCCCATGTCATAGGTTACGGTCAGATTTTCAATTTCCAGAATCGGCGTTTCGATAGCGCACCTCCCTTTGGTTAGGCGATTATTTTTGAAAAGCGCTCACAGCAGATGTTTCGTTTTCTCTGGCCAGAATCGCAAAGGCGCCCACCAGAATGAGGATGGCAACCAGCGGCGACATAATCCACCATTTCCAGCAGTCCATGAAATAGATGCCCTTGAAATTGATGGCATGATTCAGAATCAGCCCCCAGCTTTTGGATGTTGGATCCCCCAGGCCCAAAAAGGACAGGCTGGCCTCTGCAACAATGGCCCGGCCCGTCAGACGGATGATGCTGGCCAGGGCAATGGGCAAGACACCCGGAATAAAATGGGTTTTGGCCAGATGGACAAATCCGGCGCCATAGCTTTGGGCCGCGGCGATATACTGTTCCTGCTTCATGGAAAGAATTCTGGACCGGATGATCCGTGCCGTGCCGGTCCAGGAAAAGAGCGCCAGAACCAGAATGATGTTGATCAGACCGGGGCCGAAAAAGGCACCCAGTACAATCATGGTGGGCAGATCCGGCAGAATGATCATCATGTCCGTCATCCGCATGGTAATCCTGTCCGCAATCCCGCCCAGGTAACCGGCCAGCATCCCGATCAGAGACCCGCCGATTCCGGCCAACAACGCGGCGCTGACACCCACCAGAACACTGACGCCGGCGCCATGACAGATTTGCGCCCACAAATCGATCCCCAGATCATCGGTCCCCAGCCAGTGGTTTGGGCTGGGGGCTTCAAGTGCGTTTCCCGATGGCAGGTTATGGGGATGCACCGCTACCCATTGGGAAAAAATTCCGGCAGCCGTCACCAGCAGAATGATGGCCAGGGATATGCGGGCCGCATTCATTTTGCCGGTGTCAGATAGGACAGTTTGTTGTGTGTCATGTCGTGGTGGTCAAACATGTACCGCCACCCGTTGTATCTGGCCGGCCGATAGACCACATGGCCCGTTGTGTTGTACAGGGGAATCTGGGGAATTCCTTCCGCGATCAGTTCCTGGAGTTCAAAAATCATCTGTCTGCGACGGATTTCATCCATTTCCACATGCTGTCTTTCGCACAGGTCATTGATTTTCGGATGACTGTATCCGGGAATGGCATCGGAAAACGGACTCTGGTTGACGCTTTTTCCGCCGGCATACACGGTTCTCAGAAGATCTGCATCCATGCCCCAACCGCCATGACCATTCAGCACCATTTCATAATCGCTGTTTCGGATGGCCGCATCCCGGGTTTTCATGTCAACACTTTTGACCGTGACATGAATACCGGCCCGGGCCAGACTGATTTTCATCAGTTCCGCAATCCGGAGTTCATCGCGGGTATTGGAAATCAGGAGATCAACAGACATGGTTTTGCCCTGGAGCAGGGCTTTGGCCCGATCCGTATCGAAATCATATTCCCGGACACGGCTATTGTACCAGACATGATCCCTGGGCAGGTATCCGGCGCTGGCCGGTATCGCCGCACCCCGGGCCACTTTCTGGACCAGTTCATTTCTGTCTATGGCGGTGGCCAATGCCTGACGCAGGGTTTTGTCCCTGAATTCCGGGCGCTTCTCCAGGTTCAGTATCAGCCGGTAACCCCAGAATCCCGGATTCTGCCGGATTTGATAATCGGGATTGTCGGCATATTTTTTGATCAGATCCGGCGCAACCCCGGTCAGATCGATTTCACCGGCATGAAACGCCAGAATCTCGTCACTGACCGGCACAAACTGGATGACATCCACCCGGGGTTTTGGCCCCCAATACCCGGGGAATGCGGCAAACTGATAGGCGCCCTGCTCCCGGTTGTATGCCTTCAGAACATAGGGGCCGCAGCCAATGACGGCTTTGGGATCATCAAATGTTCGGGGATCGGAAACTGCCTCCCAAACATGTTTGGGAATGATCCGGGACCGGCCGATTTTTCCCAGACACGGGGCAAACGGTTTTTCAACATGGATGGAGACGGTATGGGTATCCGTGACATGGATTTTTTGAATGAAGCTTTTTCCATCGATGTTCAAATCATCGGAAACAGCCGGATGTCTGGAAAAATATTCAAAGGAAAATTTGACATCTGCCGCGGTCATGGGCGCGCCATCGTGCCATTGGACGTTTTTTTTCAGGTGAAATGTGTACACCCGGCCATCCCCGGAGATGTCCCATTTTTCCGCAAGCCAGGGGATATGGCCGTTTTCGCCTTTTTCCAGCAGACTGTCAAAAATCAGAAACATTTTATAGATGCCGGGCCCTCTGGGATAGTGGCTGAAGGGCGTAGGATACCCATAGTCGCCACCAGCCAGATTGATGACAACAGGTGATTTTCTGGAATCTGCAAGCGCATTTTCCGGACTGATGAAGAAGATCATCAAGTGGATGAGGATCATTGAAATGGCGGATAGGGTTGTGCGTATTTCTCTCATGTTTCCTGCTTGCCACTGTCGCTTCAGGAGGCCATCGGCTGTGATGGCAAATCGCTGATGTCGAGGATTTTGGGTTTGATATCCAGAATCGGGGTGCCATCGATCATGTCAAGGCCCCTGACATGGATAACTGTTCCATCGACCTTCAGCACCTCGACAACGGACAATCCGATGGGGTTTGGGCGCCTGGGAGAGCAGATACTGAATACGCCCAGATTTTCCCCGCGATGGGGCGGTGTCTGGGAGAGAAATTCAGGGGAAAAAGGCGGGCTTTTGTGAAAGTGAAACAGTACGATGAGGTTCTGTCCGGGCTGGATATCTTTCAGGCCTTCCCGATAGGGTTCATCGATGACCAGTGTGCCTTCCACGTCGGAAACCGTCCAGTGTCTGGGCAACTTTGTTGCTGTTGTGTGGACGGTTCCAATGGGTCCCATAGTGATCATGTTACAATTCCTTTGATAAATTGGATGGTTGGCTTCTCGCTGTTTCGTATGGGCACCCCTGGATATGCATGTCGATGATGCGAAAAACTCAGAGGCAGCGTTCGTAATGCCGGACAGGAACCGTCTGGTTTATCCTGTCAATAACAGAAATCCCTGCTTATTGGATTTTATTCCGTTTTGTTTGGCTGTCCGGCATAACGAACGATATGCCTCTTCAGACAGTTTCGCATCATCGACATGCATATCCAGGGGCTATTTACCTACCTGAGCGATGAACCATTGATTTGGCCGTCTGCTGAAACAAAAAAAGCCACGAAAGTCTCTGATTTCANNGTGCGGCTTCAGCCGCAATTGTTCATTCTATTTACCGGACCGGCACAACCGGGTCAAGCTTTTTTTGGGGCGGTGTCATTTCCCCCATTCATCAGGTCTTCAATTTCTTCGACTTCTATTGGGATATCCGCTGTCAGATCCACCGGGCTATCTGACGAGATCAGAATGTCGTTTTCCAGCCGGATGCCAAACCCTTCTTCCCGGATATAGATGCCGGGTTCGCAGGTAAAGATCATGCCTGCCTCGAATGGCCGGTGCCGGTTTCCGACATCATGGACATCGATGCCCATCAGGTGGGATATGCCATGCATGAAGTATTTCTTGTACAGCGGGGCATTTTCCGGCTGATTTTTGACCGCGGCGGATTCCAGAAGACCCAGACCGATGAGCTCGTCTTCCATGATTCGGCCCACGTTTTTGATGTATCCGGTCAATGTCGCACCGGGCCGTAACAGATTGGTGGCGGCGCGCTGCACCCGAAGCACGGCGTTATAAACCGCTTTTTGACGCGGTGTAAACCGGCCGCTGACCGGAACTGTCCGGGTCACATCCGAGGCATAGTTGGCATATTCGGCCCCAAAGTCCATCAGGATGACCTCGCCCGCCTGACATTGCCGGTCATTTTTTTCATAATGCAGCACACAGGAATTGGGGCCGGATGCCATGATGGGCAAAAATGCCGACCGGTTGGACCGGTTTTTCAGAAATTCACCGGTAATTTCGGCTTCAATTTCAAATTCCCATATGCCGGGGCGGATGGATTTCAAAACGTTTCGAAATGCGTTTTCCGTAATGTGAATGGCCCGCCGGATCAGATCGATTTCAATGGGTGATTTGACGGCCCGCAGGTGATGCATGACCGGAGCCAGACGCTCATAGCGGTGCAGGGGAAAGGTTTTTTTGCACCAGTGTGCAAAGCGCATGTCCCGTGTTTCCACAATGACCTCTGCCCGCAGATGTTCGTTGGAATTCAGCCAGATGGACCTGGCATCAAATGCCATACCCCGGAATGTCCGGGAAAATTCCGGCAGCCAGTGAACCGTCTGAATACCGGATATTGCCGATGCCTGTTCTTTGGTGTATGTGTCACCCTGCCAGAGGGCGATCTCCGGGCTGGTTTCCTGTATGAAGAGCATTTCCCGCTGAGCCGGGTCCGGCGAATCCGGAAACAGTACCAGAATGCTTTCTTCCTGATCGATTCCAGTCAGATAAAACAGGTCGCTGTTCTGAATGAAGCATCTCAGTCCATCTGCATTGGTGGGCAGAACATCATTGGAATTGAAAACCGCCAGTGCGCCGGGCTCCAGATGGGCCCTTAACCGGCGGCGGTTTTCCACAAACAGGGATGGGTCAATCGGTTCGTATTTCATACAAATGGCGCCGGGCAGGAATCTGCCGGGGTTGCTTTCTTGTTTTCCACATAATGGGCCGCGGCCAGGGCTGCGGTGCATCCATCGCCGGCGGCAATCACAATCTGACGCGCATATTTCTGGCGCAGATCCCCCACCACAAACAGCCCGGGAATCGCGGTTTCACACCGGTCATTGGTGATGACATAGCCATTGTTATCCATTTGAACACCCGCCGGGACCAGGGACCGGTTGGGATCGAATCCAATGAAAATAAACATGCCATCCACCACCAGATTCCTTTCTTCACGGGTTTTGACATTTTGAATCCGGACGTCGGATACCCCCTGGTCATTGGCATGAATGGCAAGCGGGACTGAATCCCAGATCATCTCGATTTTGCATTCGCTCTCGATCCGCTGCTGAAGTATCCGGCTGGCGCGAAGCGCGTCCCGGCGATGAATGATATAAACCTGTTTGGCCAGCTTGGCGAGATACAAAGATTCTTCACAGGCGCTGTCGCCGCCGCCGACCACGGCAACGGTTTTGTTGCGGAAAAAAAAGCCGTCGCACACCGCGCAGTAGGAAACCCCTTTGCCATAATATTCGGTTTCGCCCGGGATGTTCAGTTTTCTGGGGCTGCCGCCGGCCGCCAGGATAATGGCATGGGCTTTCAGGGTGATTCCATTGTCCAGTTTGACCGAGTGAAAATCCATGCCCGGATCGATTCCGGTGACTTCACTGGAAATTATTTCCAGACCATAGGATGTCGCATGCTGCTGAAATTTGGCGGAAAGATCAAAGCCGCTGATATTTTCAAATCCCGGATAATTTTCCACCTCGCCGGACAGGGTCATTTGACCGCCACAGGCGCTTTTTTCAATCAGTACAGTTTTCATGGCAGCGCGCATGGCATAGATGCCGGCGCTCAATCCGCCCGGTCCGCCGCCAATGATAATCATGTCATACAGTTCTTCTGTTCCCATTCATTCCTCCAGAACCGGATTGGTAATGACTCGGTTGTTTGCCGATCGTAAAATTTGATTAAATACAATTATCATTGAATACCGTTTCCTTCTTTGTTTTGAAGCCTGAGATACTAAGGGCTTGGTTCATCAATGAATCATCGATAACAATATTCGTTCGCATAAATTTCCCTTCGATTCAGTTGAATCGTTCAGGCTTTTAATTATTTTTTCGGCCACAAGTGCGCGCAGTTGCGGAGGCAAGGACAATGCTTCTGATACAATTTCATCTATGGTTATGCTCATTTCCAATGTCCTTTCATGTTTCAAAAGCCTGTACGATTCAAAAATAATCCATACGATACTTCGAAGCAATCACTGTATGAGAGGTATCAACGGCTCGTTTTCAATCCGTTTGCTGGTTTCCAGTCCTCAGATTGGATATCAGAAAAAGCAGCGAAATTTTGCATTCATTATATAGAGGAGAGACAATGCATGCCTTGTCTCCATCCCAGACCGATAACGCACTCAAAATCTTTATTTGGAAAGCTATAAAATCATTATCTGAAAAGCTACAGGATAATGTAGCCATATTTTTTGAACCATTTTGTCAATTTGGAATACAGATCCAGGATGGCAGGGGCCTTGATCGTGTGCTCTTCGGGTGGCATTGGTGCAGCATATGGCGGTGACCCGTCAAATTTCAACGAAATCTCAACCGGATTTTTACCTGAATCCATAATCCGGTTGATTGAAATGTAATCCAGATAGTCATCCGATTTCGGGTGATAATATTTTGCTGTCAAGGCTCTTCTTTCTTCATATATTACATTTGCCTGTTTCATCTATTCTCCAGTATAGAAAACACCGCGCACGCTTACGGACAATGGCACGATACAGACATCTGAGGTTATTGAGCAGTTACAAAAAAAATTCAATAAAAAAGAAAATATCTCACACACAAAAGGTTTGACCCGGCTTGGTTTTGAGTCATATAATATCCATTATCCTTGAAAAGGAGATTTATATGACCAAAAAATCGCGTGCGACCAAGAGTCTCCCCACTGAAGTGGCCGATGCCGTCAACCGGCTGGGAGAACACATTCGAACCGCCAGAAAACGCCGGGGATTAACCCTGGAGGAGCTGGCATCCCGGATGTTTGTGGCCCGAAAGACGGTTTCACGACTCGAAAACGGTGATCCGGGTGTTTCCATGGCGGTCTTGTCATCGGCACTGTGGGTATTGGGGTTTGAAAAAAACCTTCTGGAGATCGCTGATCCGGGAAAGGACACGGTGGGGATGTACCGGGATCAGCAACGACTGCCCAAACGGGTCCGGCCGATTAAGGCCGGAGACGATCTGGACTTCTGATCATGGCGGAAAGAAAAACAACCGTTTTCATTTATTTGCCTGAAGAGACTGTAGCGGTTCCTGCGGGGATATTCAGCCATGCAAGTCATTTGGGCGTCGGAAGCTTTGCATATGGACGGAAATATCTGAAGCGGAAAAATGCGGCGCCAGTGGATCCGGTCTCTCTGCCTTTGGGTATGGCTTCACGGGAGGTTAAAACCAATAACGGTTTTTATGGCGCATTTCGGGATGCATCCCCGGATTATTGGGGACGGATGGTCATTGCCGCAGAACGAAAAACTTCTCCGGAAGCGCTTTCTGAAATGGATTTTCTGCTGGAAACCAATGCCACTCGTGTGGGAAATCTGGATTTTCGAAAAACTCCTGATGATCCGGAGCCGAATCTGGAGCCCCCCCATTTTAACCGGATGGAAGATATTCTGTTGGCCGCATCCGGAATCGAGACGGGTGAGGCAGTGTCCCCTCATCTGCTGCAGCTCTTGCGCCAGGGGACCAGCGTGGGGGGCGCGCGTCCCAAATCCACCATCCAGTTTCAGGGTGCGTTATGGATCGCCAAGCTCCCGGCAAGGGAAGATACGCTGAACATTCCGCGCATCGAATACGCTACCCTGTCACTTGCCAAAAAATGCGGGATACGGATTCCGGAGATACGGCTGGAATCTGCGGGAAACAGAAATGTTCTGCTGGTCCGGAGGTTTGATCGGGAGAAATGCCGGGATGGCTGGATCCGGAAAGGGTTTTTGAGTTCTCTGTCACTCATGCAGTGGGATGAGGCAGATCGCCCGGGTTGGGACTATTGCGCCATTGCAGACAGCATGCGCCGCCATACGTCAGCCCATGATATTCAGGAGTTGTTTCGACGAATGGTATTCAACATTCTGGTGCGCAACACCGACGATCATCCCAGAAATCATGGGTTCCTTTTTGATAAATCCGGTTTCGAACTGTCTCCGGCATATGACATTTTGCCATCTTTGACCCGGCCAGGTGTCGGAACGACGTTTTTTCTGGCCATGTCTGCAGGTGCACACGGCAGAGAGGCAACACTGGAAAATGCACTGAGCCGGGCAGTCCGCTTCGGCTTGTCCGGGGAAGAGGCCCGGAGGGTTATAAAAAGCCTTGTCAATACCGTTCGGAATTGGCGCGAACATTTTGAATCGGCCGGTTGCCCGGATATGGAACTGGAGGCTCTGGCGCCATCATTTGCGCGGTGCGGGGATATCCCGGATATCCTCACACCTATTTGAAAAATGTCAGAAGGGCATGCAGGTTGGTCATCGGGTGCGGCGGGCATCCGGGAATATACAGATCCACGGGCAGCAGTTTGTCCAGTCCTTCGGTAATTTCAGGGCTTCCCCGAAACGGGCCGCCGGATAGCGCGCAACTGCCCACGGCAATGACCACGCGGGGTTCGGGCGTGGCCTCATAGGTCTGAAACAGGGCGGTCTTCATGTTTCTGGAAACCGGGCCGGTGACCACAATGCCGTCGGCATGTCTGGGGGAGGCCACAAAGTTGATGCCGAACCGGGCCAGATCAAAAAAAGGTGTTGCCAGAACATTCAGATCGGCTTCGCAGGCGTTGCAGCCGGCAGCCGATACCTGGCGGAGCTGAAGGGATCTGCCAAACAGTTTTTTGAAATGCTGCCGGGCATGACGGGCCAGATCGGGAAGGGTGCCGCGGGTGATCAGATGCTTTTTTTCAGAAACCGACAGGGCAAAATCCTGGGTGAATGTGACAAATTGTCCGTCTGATATCCGCTGGCAGGTTCCACAGAAAACACAGCGTCCCATGTCGATGGTTTTGTTTTCGGCATCGATGGCGTCCTGCGGGCAGGCCGCGGCGCACCGTCTGGCCAGATCAACCGGGGCATTCGGGTTGATTTCCGGCCTGCCGCGGTAGCGGGGAGGCAACTGAACGGGTGTTTTGGGATAGGGTGAGGTACGGCAGCCCTGTTCAAACCGGTTTTTCAGTATATTCAGCATATCTCAAATGTGTGTAGTGAGTAGTGTGTAGTGAGTAGCGGTCATTCCCGTTTCCCTTTTCATCTTTCAGCCTTCATCCTTCAGCCTTTTCCCCTACAAATCAAACCCGCAATAAGACAAATTGAAGCTTTTGTTGTTCAGCGGAAAATCGGAAATCCCGGTATTTCTCAAAGCCATGGACAGACCATTCCAGTTATGAAACGAGGGATCCTTGACCTTATAGTGCAAAATCCTGCCTGTTTCATCTGTCAGAATGCAGTGGGACAGCTCTCCCCGCCAGGCCTCGTTGATGGTCACCACCAATGAATCCGGTGTCAGGGGCAAATTTTCACCATCCACGCAGTGTGTTTCAACCGGATGACGAAGCAGGGATTCGATCAGGCGGATGGACTGCATGGTCTCGTCTGCCCGAACTTTTGCCCGCGCATACACATCACCGGTTGCTTCGGCATTTTCCGGGATATCCAGGTTGCCATAATGTTCCGTGGGAAAGCACCGTCTGGCATCATAGGGTAATCCGCAGGCCCGGCCGGCAGGACCCACCAGACCCAGTTTTTCGGCATCCGACCGGCTGACCCGGCCACATCCCTCAAATCGGGACCGGACGCTGGAGGTGGAAAATATCAGGTCGATGACATGACTGACCTGGGGCTTCAGTTCTGCAATGCGCTGAACCAGGGTATTGCGGATGTCGTCGGTCAGGCAAAATCGGACACCCCCGGGCCGAACCAGTCCTTTTCCAAACCGGTTGCCGCACAACAACAGGGACATGTTCAGAAAATCTCCGCGCATTCGGCCACAGTAATTGGCCGGCGCCAAAAACGCCACATCATTGCTCAGTGCGCCCAGATCACCCACATGGTTCGCAATGCGTTCCAGCTCCAGTCCAATGGTCCGAATGATTTTTGCACCGGCGTCAACCGGCATTCCGGACAGTGCCTCGATCGCCTGAGCCAGGCACAGGCTGTTGGCCACGGCCGTATCACCGGCAATGCTTTCGGCGATAAACGGCCGGCGATTGGGCGCGGCCTGAAGCAGCAGGGGTTCGACACCCCGGTGCTGGTATCCCAGTTGAATCTCCAGATTCAACACGCGCTCCCCGATGCAGTTGAACCGGAAATGACCGGGTTCGATCACCCCGGCATGTACCGGACCGACCGCCACTTCGTGAATTTCATCGCCGGAAACGGCATAGTAGTCATATTTTCCGGGAATGTCTTCCTGATAGTCATTTCCAAACACATCGGCCACACCACGGGCATTGGCGTGATACCGGACCATTTTCAGCCAGGGATGGCCCCGGGGGATGATACCGGTCTGTTCGGCAATCTCCCGTTCAAACAGGTGAAAATTTTCACATGTGGCGGTCATTGCGGGATACGTGTCGGGTGCATCACAGGTGGCCGTCAGCAGTGTATCGGTTCTGAGGACTGCCAGAAACCGGAGGCGATCTCCGTGCGGATATGCAAAAAACTGGACGACTTTTCCGCCATTGCTGACAAGATGCAGTGCCCGACAGGCAAAATTGTCCAGGGAAAAATGCGGAACATCGGCCAGAGCAATGGCGGCGCCGTTTGAAATGGGTTTGAAATCCGTCGTCATCAAAATCCTCCACCGACTGTCGTCACCGCAAGCAGAACTGTCTGAACCAATGTCTCCGGCATCCAGAAACACAACAGGACCGATGTGCCCAGCAAAATATACTGGGGCCAGATCAGGGCGGCGCTTTCCGGTATACGGATGGTCGCCTCCGACGGATTGAATGAAATTTTCATGATATTGTTGGCAAAACCGGCAAAGATGACGCACAGGCTGAGCATGAACAGCGTGGCGCCGACATAATGACCGGCCTTGAATGCACCGAAGAGAATGAACAGTTCGCCGATAAAAATTCCGAACGGTGGAAACCCGGAAATACCGGCAAACCCGGAAAAAAGCGCGATAAACGTCCGGGGCATCCGGTTTGCCAGGTTGCCGGTTTGTTCGATCAGTTGGCTGCCAAAACCCATTAAAATGTTGCCGGATGTCAGAAACAGGGACGATTTGATCAGGCTGTGATGAATCAGGCAGATCATGGCGCCATATGCCGCCAGTCCGCCGATGCCGGTACCAAACGCGATAATGCCCATGTTTTCGATGCTGGAATAGGCCAGAAGTCGTTTGTATTCGGTTTGTTTCAGAATGAATGTGGCTGCCGCCATGATGGAAGCCAGGCCGAAAATCATGAGAATGGGGCCGGAAAAGTCGGAAAGGCCTGCGGCATGCATGATTTTGTTGGTCTTGAAAATGCCCAGATAGGCACAGTTGAGCAACACGCCGGATAACAGGGCCGATGCCGGACTGGGAGCCTCGCTGTGGGCGTCGGGAAGCCAGGTGTGCATGGGCGCCAGCCCCATCTTGGTGCCGTACCCAACCAGAATGAACACAAAACCGGTTTTTAGCCACAGGGGATCCAGGTGTCTGGCGATACCGGAAAGGGCGGAAAAGGACAGCGGCGCATTCACGTTTCCCATATCCATGGCAACGGTAATCAGTACTGAACCCAAAAGGGCCATGGCAATGCCCACGGAACAGATCAGAACATATTTCCAGGTGGCTTCCAGTGAGACCGCGGACCGGTGCGTGTAAATGAGCGGCGCACTGGCCAGAGTGGTGGCTTCGATGGCAATCCACATGACCATGATATGGTCGGACAGGGTCACCATGGTCATGGTGGATAAAAACAGGAGCATGGACCCGGTAAACACGGATTCCGACCGGATATTGGATATATTGAGATAGGACGTGGTGTAGATGGAAATGAGGAAGAAGAGAAGCGAAATCACAATCAGCGACAGCATCCCTTCCGGGGTGATGGCAAAATATTCCGGAAATATCGGTTCGGGTTTTCCGGCCCAGATGATCCCGGACAGGATCAGGTGAATCGCGCCGGTAATCACCAGCAGGCTGCGTCCGATATTCCGGGGCAGGAAAAATGCAAGCACACCGGTAAGAAGGGGGATGACAAAAATGATCTCGACCATAAAATGGATGCCTATTCCTTTAATGTTCTCAGTCGGGCCGTATCCACATCATCAAATGTCTGTTTGATATTCTGCAGCATGACCGCCATGATCATGACCCCGGCCAGCACATCCAGCAGAATGCCAAACTCCACGATATGAAGGGCGCGCATCGAGAAGGTGGTCCCAACCAGATAGATTCCGTTTTCCATCATGATATATCCCAGCACCATGGCAATGGCGTTCCGTCTGGCCATGAGCAGAAACATGCCGGCGCCCAACAGGGAAATGGCGGTTGGCGGCAGCAGTTGGCTGTTGGTGTTTACGGGCAGATCAAACCGGTGACCGGCCCATGTCGCGCCGACAATCAACAACAGACCGGCCAGAATGGATGCATGGTACCCGACGATGGGTTCCACTTCCCGGGCAATGGACACCTTTTTGATGACCATATAAATGCACAGGGGAATGGCAAAGCCCCGGATCACAAGTGTTGTCAGGGTAAACACCAGGCTGCCGATGGACAGATGGTGACCTGCAAAAAGCGGTACGATGCTGACCACCACGCCCTGAAAGGCCAGCACCTTGATCAGTCCGGGCAGACGGCTGGAGGCAAAGGAAAACAGGATCGACAGGAGGGCAAGGGACAGGATGGTATCCATTGGACCATTCATTTGGCAAACTCCAGGGTGATGACCGCAGCAAAAAAAACGAGGGCAAACGAGGTAAGAACAAATTTGGGAACCCGGTCCATCCGGTAGCGCGCCATAACCGATTCGACCAGTCCAACCGCAATATAGACCAGCAGCACGGCGGCGGCGAACAGGGCGACATCCAGTGCCGGATGCACAAAATCAAACGGGCAGATCAGACGGGCGATGAATGCGGAATACAGAAACAGCTTGCTGAACGCACCCAGCTCAATCAGGCCGAAATCCGGTCCACTGTGATCCAGGACCATGACCTCGTGAATCATGGTCAACTCCAGGTGGGTCGCCGGATCATCCACCGGAACCCGGGCATTTTCGGTCAGCAGGATAATGAACAGGGCAATGATGACAAATATCATGGGAGACCCGGCGGTGGACCAGAATTGGGCTGGCTGATTTCCGGAAAAAAACGCGGAAAGACTCAGCTCGCCGGTCAGTCGATAGAACAGGATCGACACCATGAACATGCTGGCTTCACAGATGATGGGGAAGTAGGCTTCCCGTGCTGCGCCCATGCCTTCAAATGGACTGGCCGTGTCCATGGCCGCCGCGATGGTGAAAAATCGGCCCAGCCCCAGAAGATAGAAAACGAAAATGGCATCGCCGGAAAAGGAAACCACCGGCGGTCGTCCGGCCATGGGAAAAAACAGCAGGGCGGTTATGGCTGTTCCCAGTGATACCAGTGGGCCCAGTTTGAAAATCAGGGTGGTACTGGTGCTGTAAACCGATCCCTTTTTGAAGAGTTTGGCCAGCGTATAATAATGAATCAGCAGGGGTGACCCTTTTCTGCCGCCAAAAAAGGCCTTTACCCGGAGAATGACCGCTGCAAAAAACGGCGCCGAAACAATGGCAAGTGTCCATAACAGGATAGATTCAATCATCTTTTTTCCGGTCTTGAAAGTATTTTTCTAAAAAATGATATAGACTTCCAGAAAAATAATTTCGCTGCGTTATCGGTCGGGAATGGCCGAAAAAAGGCCTATCCCCTCCCTGCTGCTTTGCGAAATTAATTTTCTGAAAGTCTATAGCTTTTAAATGAGTTACAGTTCCCGGTGTCCATGATGTCAATTGTGTCCACATAGTCCTGAAAAATCGTGACCGGTTCATCTGAAGGCGTACCCAAATGACCCTTCAAACGAAAAACAGCAAAATGACGATAGCAAGCAGAATATAGCCGATATACAGGTGAATGTCCCCATGCTGAATCCATCTCAGTTTGTCAAACAGCCACAGAACCGGATTGACAATGATCCGTTCCAGATGCATTTCAATCACATCATGGACATGGCTGGCATAACGGGTCGGGCCCGGAAACAACCCGGCTACCGGGGGGTGATCCACCACCATCGGGGCTACGGGTTTGAAAAAATCCAGAATCGACGCGGCATAGGAAGACCCGGTATATTGCATCCGCGATGTTGGTCGGGTAAAGCCGCAGCCCCAGGTACCGGAATGTCCAATGGGTTTGCCCCGGAACAGCCGGATTCGGATACCGGCCAGAATCGCCATGATTGCCAGGAAAATAATGGCGGCAAGGGAAATATCGGCCGTCATGTGTGCAAAGGGTTCGATGGGAATGCGACCATAATCCAGACCGATAGCAGAAACCGCTTTCAGGGCCATGACCAGAAACGGGGCGGGGAAGATGCCGATCCCGACACATGCAGCGGCCAGAACGACCATGGAAAAGATCATGGTGGATCCGTTTTTTTCATCCACACGGTTGGCATTGGGGGTTCTGGGCTCACCCTGAAACACAACCCCCACCACCTTTGTAAAACAGGCCAGGGCCAGTCCGCCGATAATGGCCAGGCTGATAATGGCGAGCAGGCAGAATACAAATGTCAGGGGGTCCCGGGCAATCCCCTTGAATCCGCCCATGTAGATAAAAAACTCACTGACAAACCCGTTGAAGGGAGGCAGTCCGGAGATGGCCATCGAACCGATGAGAAAGGTGATTCCGGTTATTTTCAGGCTCTTGATCAGCCCGCCCAGTGCATCGATGGAGCGGGTGCCGGTTTTATGAAAAACCATGCCGGCGCCCATAAACAGAAGGGATTTGAATATCGAATGATTGAATACATGCAGAATGCCGCCGGAAAAACCCAGAACCGCCATGACCGGATTGCCGGATGAAACGCCGATCATGCCGATACCGATACCGATGAGAATGATGCCGATATTTTCAACGCTGTGATAGGCCAGAAGCCGCTTGATATCATGCTGCCCCAGGGCATAAACAACGCCGATAATGCCCGAAACCATGCCGAAAATGACTACGATGATTCCGGATGCCGGCGTTTGTAAATCCAGAATCCCATATAGCCGAAGGATGCCATAAATGCCGGTTTTGATCATGACGCCGGACATGACCGCAGAGATGTGGGAGGGCGCTGCCGGATGGGCATGGGGCAGCCAGACATGGAACGGGAACACCCCGGCTTTTGAACCAAACCCGATAAAACCCAGCACAAAAACCAGAATCTTCATCGTGTCCGGAATGGTTGATCCCGCAAAGTCAAAATTGCCGGTGTGACCATACAGGACAGCAAACGCTGCAAGAATGAACATGGCCCCGACATGGGAAAAAATAAAATAGAGATAACCGGCTTTTCGGTTTTCCGGGTTCCGGTAATCGTAAATCACCAGGAAAAAGGAAGAAAGGGACATCATTTCCCACGCCAGCATGAAGGTGATCATATTGTGTGCGGTCACCACCAGTGACATGGATGTAACCAGAAGGCTGAAAAACAGGAAGTTGACGGCGGCGCCGATCTGTTTTTCCGTGTTGTTCATGTAATGGTAACTGTAGATGGCTGCCAGCAGTGAAACAGTGAAAATGGAAACCAGGAAAAAGGCGGATAGACTGTCGAGATGAAAAGAAAGGGGAAAAACACCGGGGGGAGAAAAGGAAACGCCGGGCGGCGGGCCGGTGATGAGCCTGAAAAGGGAATCGAACAGCCCCAGCAGGCATCCACTGCCGATCCCGATAACAGCGATCATTTTTGCCAGGTTAACCTGACGCCATAGAAAAAGAGGCAAAACGCCTCCGGATGCAATCATCAGCATCGACAGGAAAAAAAGATTCATATCAACCCTTTCAATCCCGATGCATTTTGGGGCCAGGTGTCCGCACGGGTGATTGGGTATCCGGGAAGGTTCCGAATCAACCTGACAGGTGAGGCGAAAAATGATTTGGGAGTGGTGTTTTGGTAAAGAAACTCTTTTTTAGGCTGTCGGAAATAAATAAATCCCTTGGATTGCGACGGATTTTGGTTTGTCTGCAAGGCACATCCGCCGGTGCATATCGGGATATGTGCCGGTGGATGTAACGCAGCAGACGGGCCAAAAGACAAGCAAGATGTGGATTTATTTGTTTCCGACAGCCTTAAGCGGTGCAACGTAAAAAGTCTGAAACCAATAGCTTATAATTGAATGGCAAGTCAACTGGAAAATGGGGGAATTTGGGTTTGGCAGGCTGGAGGGAAGCGATAGGAGGAAGTTTAACGGGCAAGCCGGCTGTCAGGAAGTCGCAATGGGTCGCGACAGCCAGGCTGCCGGCTGACAACAATTTTCACGGTAAATGCTGACAATCAGTCCCTGACCATCACCATGCCTTGGCGCCAAGAATATGCCGGATTTTTTCTTCGGTATGTTTTTCCACCAGAATCATTTTTTTTGCATGGGCTTTTTTGATTTTTTCAGTCAGTACTTTGAGATCCGCCGGTTTTTCCATCAGGTCCATTGCGCCCAGTTTCATGGCTTCAACGCCTTTTTCAACCGTGGCATGACCGGTCAACAGGATGATCTGAAGATCGGGATTTTTGCTTTTCAAAATTTTCAGGGTTTCCAGGCCATCGATTTCCGGCATCTGAAGATCCAGAATGATGGCGTCATATGATTCATGTTCAACCTGTTTCAATGCCTCTTTTGCCGAAGAAGCCGTGGTGACATCGATCTCGCGGGCTTTCATTCTTTCCGACATGATTTCCAGAAAATCGGTTTCATCATCAATCAGCAGTACTTTTTCAGTCATGGTGTCCTCCCTGATTTTATTATTACCATACCGGTTTGTTGGTTAATCTGTTTCATTCGATAGACGTGCGCATTGCCCCGTCATCCATCTTTTTGGGCAGCATCAGATAAATCAGATGATTCTCCGGATTTTCGTGCAGTTCTGCATGAAGAAGACACAGGATTGGGCCGCTTTCTTCCAGAATGTGTTGAAAGATGATGGGTGTTGGCGTTTCGTCTTCCAGTTGAAAGCAGATGGCTGCATGAGATTCCCTGTTTTCCAAAGACAAATTCAGGTCCCGGGGCTGTTCCCTGGCGTTGAAAATATGTTTGAAACAGATCCAGATCAGATTCTCCAGAAAAAATGGCCGGGTTTGTATCTCCAGATTGTTTTCAATCGATGGGGTTTTGAGTGTGACACATTTCATGGACGCCAGCCGGGTCGAGAGCGACGCCGTAAAACAGAGCATATCATTCAGATTGACGCGTTTTATCGGCTCGTCAATGCTGTGGGCAAACCGGTTCATGTTTTTGATGATGCCGTCAGCCCGTTTGACCTGCCTCAAAATGCTGCCAGACAGCGTTTGCAGGCGGTCCGGGCTGACCGGGCCGCCTTTTTGGAGCAGATATGCCAAATCCTCCAGCAATCCGGCCTGTTCATTGATAATCGCCAACGCATTTTTCAATTCATGAGAGATGGATGCGGACATACATCCAAAAAACGTCAGCCCGCATTGGCCGGCAGTATTTGGCGTGCTTGACATCAGGAATTTCCTTCCTGCTGAAAAATCTCGGTCAGCTTTTTCATTAAAATTTCAATTTGAACCGGCTTGACCAGATAATAGGGATTACCCGCCTCGGCAGAGCCTTCCACATAATCCTGTTCCGAGCCATGACCGGTCAGAAAAATGAATTTGAGATTGGGCTTGCGCCTGCTCAAATGTCGTTTCAGCTCCAGGCCGCTCATTCTGGGAAGTTTGATATCCAGGATAGCCACATCAAAATTTTCGTGTTCAATCAACTCAATCGCGGCATGACCACTGGTCACCCAATAAGCATCGATGCCCCGCATTGTCAGCCGTTCAGCCAGTGTGGAAACCAGTTCCTCTTCATCATCCACCAGTAGAACACGCATGGGATTCTCCTTTTTTTCCGTTGAATTCAAGCGGAAGTGTCACCGTAAAGGTTGTCCCTGTTCCTTCGGTGCTGACAACCTCAATATCACCGCCAAGTTCCCGAACCAGACCATAGGTGATGGAAAGGCCAAGACCGGTACCACCAATACTGGTTTTTGTCGTAAAAAATGGCTCAAATATCCGTTTGAGATCGGTTTCAGGTATGCCACACCCGTCATCTTTGACCGAAATCCGAACCTGATGCGCATCAGCCAGAAGTCGGGCAGTGATGACCAGATTCCCCCCATCTCTCATGGCTGAAAACGCATTGTTGACCAGGTTTAAAAAAATCTGCTGAAGCTTGCCCCGATCACTGGTGAATTCCGGGATATCATCCGGGATATCAACGGTGATGTCAATGCTGCGATACTCGGCCTCTTTGGTCTGAAATCCCAGAACATCCTGAATGATACCCTTTAGATTGACTTTTTGCACGCTGACTTCGATGTGTCGGGCAAAATTGAGCAGTCGGCGGGTGATCGCCGCACATCGATCGACGGATTGAATGATGGCCTTAACCAGCCCAATCAGCTTTGTATCCGATTGGTATTCTTTTCGAAACAGGAATATATCATTGATCATCCCGGCTTTTTCATTGATGATGGCCAGGGGGTTGTTGATTTCATGGGCCACACCCGCAGCCAATCTGCCGATGGAGGCCAGTTTGTTGGTATATTCGGCCTGATGGAGTGTTGTGACCCGCTTTTGATCCGCCACAAAGATATTGTTCACCAGGTATGTGGATACACCGATAACGACAATGAGAATGATCAGGATGCTTCCGGACAGAAAAAGCAGAAGCTTGAACCGCGTGTTGTACCAGGGTTGCATCAGCTCATGTTTATGCTTGACCACCATCAGAATGAACGGAGTTCCGGTGATATAGGCATACCCCATGATAACCTGCCGGTTTTGCGGATCGGTCCGTTCCAGAACCTGGGTCTGAGTACTGAAATCGGGTATTGGAAACGGCATTTTTTCCAGAACATGTCCATAATAGCGTGATGGTGTTTGAAGAATGCCCTTGTGGTTGATAATGAACACATCTCCCTGACCGCTCAGCGCCAGTTGGGAAAGCAGTTCCCGCAACCGTTCGATATCCAGGGCGGCCCGAAGAACATACGGGGTTTCATCCATCCGCTGGTGTTTGACAGCGATGACCAGATGCGGAACATTCCGAAATCCCATGAATACGTCGCTGATCGTTGATCCGTTCAGAACCGCATCGCGATACCAGTCCTGATCACTGTAGTTGATATTTTTCATGGTATAGGGGCCAATATAATTCTGTTGAACCCCCTTGTCATCGATGAGACTCAAATCTGACCACTGTCCCAGGCCGGATTGGAGATTTTTTAGAATTTGACCCAGTCTGACAGGATCTGCCAGGTCGTCATAGATGTTGTCGAGAACGATAAAACTGAGCGCAAATCTGCGTTCATCCAGAAAATAGGACAGAGACCGCCGGGTGTTGGACAGCAGGCGGGAGGTTCGCAACAGAATCTCGGATTCTTCTGCTTTCTGGGTTACCCGGTAATCCATGGCAGCCAGAAAGAGCAGCGGAATCAACGCAACGCTCAGTGTCAGAAAAACCGACTGTTTCCAGATCAGCCTGAAATTGAACAGTGGTTTATAAGGCCCGGCGGACAGGTCATGATGGTCCCAGAATTTGGGTTTGTATCGGTTTATGTCGAACATGTCGCCTGCAACTTACATGAGTGGGTTCATGTCAATCGGAATGACTGACAGATTTTTTCAACTGGATCTGTTCATTGGCTTTTTTCAGTGTCGCACTCAATATATCGATGTCAACCGGTTTTTGCAGGTAGGCAAACGCCCCCAGATCCATACAGATTTTCCGGTCCGATTCCGAACCATGGCCTGTCAGAATGATGATCTCGATATCCGGCTGGGTCTCCTTGACCCGGCGCAAAACCTCGATACCGTCAATGCCCGGCATTTTGAGATCCAGAATCATGACCTCGGGTTCTTCTTCCCGTGCCATTTTGATGGCCGACTCACCATCATAGGCTACTGCGGAGCCCATATCCCGCATGGTCAGACGTTCGGAAAGGGTCTGCACGAATTCGCGTTCGTCATCAACCAGCAGAACTTTGGATGGTGTCTGAAAATCATATTTCCGGTAAATATCGGCCTGATGAAAATCCTTTCCAACCTGGGTTGCCACAGATTTGACCCCGGGCAGGCCCGAAACAAATGTTTTCAGTTCCTGTTCCAGGCGGCTCAGCATCAGCACATGTTTGTTGATCGTCAATGTCACGTGGCCTTCCCGCGCCATGACATCCACATTGTGTCCTTCACAGGCCAATGCCGCCTCCACCTGGGCCTGAAGCAGAAAATCGGTCACGGCCCGACGGGATTCCGCAGTGGGTGTCAGTACGTCCCGATGAATATTGGCAACAATCAGATCGATGGCACCACTTTCGGAGATCCGGCCCATTGGAATCACCATATCATACAATGCGGGCTCCCAGGGGTCCTTTTCCTGTCGCAGCAGGGATGTCCAGGCCGACCGGTCCTCATCACTTTTACGAATCAGTTTTTGTGCATCCTTTTCCGGTGTATGGGATGCCTCAGCCTGGGCCAGTCGATAGGACATTTCGGCAATCAGGCACACTCTCAGGACATGCGTAATACCTGCTGGAATCAGGTGACTGGAAAATCCGGTCAGAAGGAGCTTTTCCTGAGCCAGCATTTCGGCCATTGCCAGTTTCAGATAGGCCAGGGATTTTTCTTTTTCATGGGTAAATGGATTGAATATGGATGTTTGGGAAGAAAAGGTTCGGGATATCCGATCATTTGAAATTCCGGAAAGTTTGCCTGCTGCGGCAATCACATCCCTGTCCTGAATCTGTCTGAATCCGGTTTTTTCAGCAACACCTGAAATCACGGATTCTTCATTGCAGTAAAGGCCATTGAAAACAGAAATAACTGACATAGTAACCCCTTTTATCCTGTAATATTCAAGAAACAAGATGGCAAACGGTCTGAAGCGGACAATTTTCTTCCTCACCATCCCGATGCGCCGATTCATGGAACTGCGAAATGGCCTTTTCCATGGTTGGGAAAACATGATCGACACCAATTTTGGCCAGAAGGTGGGTTCGTTTGATCACCCGCATGACCGATTCATTGATGCCGCTGAACGATATATCCACTCCGGCGCTCCGAACCCGATCAATTAACAAGGATAATGTTTCTTCACCCGATGCGTCAATATCATTGATGCCATTTGAGACGATTAAAATATGTTTGAGGGTTTTTTTGTCCCGCATCAGATCCGTGATCTGATCCTCAAGATAACTGGAGTTGGCAAAAAACAGCGGGCCATCAAACCGGATTACGGAAATATAGGCGCATTCTTTCAGGCCGTGGGTGGTTGCACATCGAAGGGCCTCGTCCTCGTGTCTGGCCAGGGATGCAACGGTCGGACGCATGCTTTTATACAGAAATACCGCCAGACATAAACCGACACCAATCATGATGCCCTTGTCCAAATGCGGGGCGAACCACAATGTAAAGACAAAGGATATGACGGAAATAACACCATCATACCACTGGGCCTCCCAGGCATGTACAAAACCGGATATATTGATCAGGCCGATGACCGCCATCATGATGACTGCGGCCAGAACCGACTGGGGCAGATGATAGAGCAGGGGGGTGAAAAAGAGCAGGGCGATGACAACGGCAATACTGGTGAATACACTGGATAGCCCGGTCATGGCACCTGCCTGAAGATTGACCGCAGAACGGGAAAATGAACCCGATACCGGATAGCTTTTCCCAACGGCGCCCAGCAGATTGGCAAGTCCCTGACCAATCAGTTCCTGATTGGGATCAAGTCTCTGGCCGGTTTTGCTGGCCATGGCCTTTGCAATGGAAATGGCTTCCATAAACCCCAGAAGCGAAATGATGGCGGCATAGGGCAACAGATGCAGCATGATTTTCAAATTGATTTGGGGAACGGTGAATGACGGCAGTCCCTTGGGAACGACACCCACAACTTCGCCACCGCCGACCATCCGGATTTTTTCGGAATCGATGGGTTTATTCCCGATTTTGATCCGCCAGATGCGATCATCGGTTTTTGAAGCTGGCGGTAATTGGTTTTGAGGATAAAACAGCATTGTTTCGTCCGGCTGTGTGGCAGCGGAAAACAGCATTGTCCGAATTTTCTCCCGATGAACATGCGCCTCATGTTTCAGGATTTCGCTTTGTGTCTGAATCACCCGGTCTGCGTGTTCCGCGTCCAGAATGGCAATGGGATCTTTGGAAAGTTTGGCTTCTTCCAGCTTCCTGCTGGCGCCGGTGCGTTTTTCGGCAAGGGGTTTCAGGCCATTGGCAGCCGCGTTGAATTTGTCGATCAGTTGGCTGACTTCGGGATTCTGAATGGCTGAACTATTGACCGATGCATCATGTTCAAAGCCGATCGACCAGGATATGACCGTGGTGATGACAACTGCCACCAGAACATTGGGTATCTTGGGTGCAATTCGTTTCAGGCCATACATGATGCCAAAGGCCAGTGCGCCCAGAATGAATGTCGTCCAATGCGTGTAGTGAATGGCAGCCTTGACGACCCGGATGATGGTTTCATAGTGGTGTTCGGCGCCGTCCACATCCACCCCGAACATCTTGGAAAGCTGGGAGGTGGCGATGATGATGGCCGCTGCATTGGTAAAACCGTTTACAACCGGATGGGACAGAAAATTGACGACCAGACCCAGTCGGAGAACGCCCAGGGAAAGCTGGAACATGCCCACCATCAGCGCCAGAAGAATGGCATAGGCAATATAGCCCTCGCTTCCGGCTGTTGCCAATGGTTCAAGGGAAGCCGATGTCATCAGGGAAACGACGGCCACCGGTCCCGTGGCCAACTGACGGCTGGACCCGAACAGGGATGCGATCATGGGAGGCAAAAACGAGGCATACAGCCCGTAATAGGGCGGCAAGCCGGCCAGTTGGGCATAGGCCATGGATTGGGGGATCAGCACCAGAGCCACGGTCAGGCCGGAAATACCATCCGCCCTCAGCATGGCCATACTATAGCCTGTAAACCAGTCCAAAAATGGAAAAATCCGTTTGATCATTCCGGTCACCTGATAAAGTTATGAGTTATTGGAAAACAATCATCAGCCTTCATCTTTTAGCCTTTCCAAGCATCCGTCTGCACGAGGCAATCATTTCATTGTACAGCGCGCCGACATCATACAGGTTGTACATGCGAAACCGTACCAGGCTGTCCACCATGGAAAACAGAATCAAAGCGGATTTTCTGGCAGGCAGATCGCCAATGGAACCATCTTCCTGGCCCGCACGAATGGCTGTTTCAAAAATATCGACAAAACAGTTGTAAATGGCCTCAAGAATTTCCCGACATTCGGGGTTTGTTTCGGCCAGTTCATAGGGATACCGCTGATGAAGAATGGAAAACAGATCCTCCTTGAGACCAGCCACGTATAAATAAAATGAAACCGTTTCTTCCATCATGTCCAGACCGGTTTTAAAGGATTTTTCACCTTTATATCGCTCGAATTCCGGCAGAATGTCCTCTTTGAGATTTTTCAGTATGGTCAGAAAAATTTCCTGCTTGTTCTTGAAATGGTAAAAAATGGTGCCTTCTGCCGCGCCAGTCATGCGGGACAGTTCGGCCATCGAGGTATCTTTGAACCCTTTACGGGAAAAGAGATAAGTTGCGGCCTGAAGAATGCTGTCTTTTTTTTTCATGAATTCTCCATAATGAAATTAGACTGAGTACTCAGTCGGTTTTCTTATTTATGACTTTTTGGAGGAGTCGTCAAGTTAAAAATGACGGGTTGCAATGAAAATCGACGCCATTTCGCAAATATTTTATATATGAAATTAAAAAGAAAGGAATCCGTGGAAAAAGTGTTGTGCGACTTTCAGACAATCTGATAAATAAAGCGGTTAAATTTTAATAAAAAAGTGTCTTGATGGAAAATTTCTTTCGGCCGATTGTTCAACAGATTGAACACTACTTCCCCTTGGAAAATGGGACAGAAAATATGAAAATCAATTAACAGGAGGAAATGAATGAAGACATACCAGGTCAAGGATTTGATGGTGCCGTTGTCTGAATATGCTACCGTGGATGAAGATGCCACCCTGTTTGAGGCGGTCATTGCGTTGGAAAAAGCACAGTTTGAATATTGTAACAGCAGTTATCGCCACCGTGCGATTCTGATTCTGAACAAAGAAAAAAAAGTCATTGGCAAAATCAGCCAACTCGATATCCTGCGGGCGCTGGAACCCAAATATGCCGAGATGCAGGGCAGTGACGGCCTTTCCCGGTATGGATTCAGCCGCAAATTCATGAAATCCCTCCTGATTCAGTATCGTCTGTTTGAAAGCCCCCTGAATGATATATGCAGAACCGCCGGCGAGAAAAAGGTTCAGGATTTCATGTACACCCCGACCGAAGGTGAATATGTTGCCGAAGATACGACACTGGATGAAGCCATTCACCAACTGGTTCTGGGACATCATCAATCCCTTTTGGTAACCCGGGGGGAGGAGATTGTGGGCGTATTGCGACTGACCGACGTGTTTGCGGCTGTTTTCCATATGATGAAACAATGTCAGATTTGATTTCTGTTCATATTTGATGTGCTTTTATCAGAATACAAATTTCTATTTAATCACAAGGAGACTGTTTGATGGGCAACAATGATGTCACAGCTCAGGGTGTGGATTGGAAAAATACGCTTTTTCTTCTGCTCGGAATCGGATTGTTTACACTGGTATATTTTTCACCGCCGTGGCCGGACGTATTCGATCCGCTGGGGAAAAAATTTGTTCTCAGCCATGAGGGTAAAGGCGCCATTGCCGTATTTTTGCTTGCCGGAACCTGGTGGGTATTTGAAGTTCTGCCGATCGGCGTCACCAGTATCGCAATCGGCGTTCTGCAGGCACTCTTTTTGATCAGGCCAGCTTCCGCAGCCTTCAAGGATTTTATGGACCCCAGCGTTTTGTTCATTTACGCATCGGTCATGATCGGTCTGGTTTTCACCAAAACCGGGCTCACCAGGCGGCTGGCCTATAAGATGCTGATGATCGTGGGAGAAAAAACCAGCATGATCTATCTGGGCTGCATGGTGGTGACCGCGGCCTTAACCCACATCATGGCGCATACAGCCGTTGCCGCGACCATTTATCCACTGCTGCTGTCCATCTATTCACTGTATGGGGAAGGGGACAAACAGACCCGTTTTGGTAAAGGTCTGTTCATGAGCATGGCCTATGTCGCCGGCGCCGGCAGTATCATTACGCTTCTGGGAGCGGCCCGGGGGGCTGTGGCTGTCGGGTTTTACAAGGATATTGTGGGTGTTGAGATCAGCTTTTTCCAGCTTTCGTATTACATGTTTCCCATTGGATGGCTCATGGTATTTCTGCTGTGGGGCTTTTTCATGATTTTATTCAAGCCGGAAAAAGCCGTCATTCCCGGGCTGCGGGAAAAGGCAACACAATTGAATGCCCAACTGGGTTCCCTGACAAAGAATGAAATTCTGGCGGCTGTCATTGTTCTTTCCTGTATTGTTGTCCTGTCCCTGAGATCGTTTGTACCGGCATTGAATGCGCTGGATAAAACCGCCATTATTCTGGTGTCAACCCTGCTTTTTTTTATTACTGGTATCATGAAAATCGAGGATCTGGAAAATGTACCCTGGAACATCATTCTGCTGTTTTCCGGCGCCATGAGCATTGGATTCTGCCTGTGGGAAACCGGCGCTGCCAAATGGATGGCTGTCAACTGGCTGTTGTTGTTTCAAAAAGCCAACTGGTTCATTTTTATCATGAGCATCGCCTTTTTTGTTCTGGTCATGACCAATTTCATCATGAATGTGGCCGCCATCGCCATATCCCTTCCGGTCGCACTGGTGGTTGCACCCTATCTGAAAGTGGCNNCCCAATGCCATTGCCTATGACTCCAAACAGTTCACCTCCGGGGAGTTTTTTAAATATGGTGTATTGGCCAGCATCATGCTGATGGCCGTCATTGCTCTTTTTGTGGCGGTCATCTGGCCGATTATGGGGATGCCGGTAACGATCAAATAACTTGATATCATGGGAATTTGTGTTTATCCTGCATCGGACGGATAAACGTGGGGAGTGAATTCGTTTCACTCCCCAACACAGACAGCCATTCAGGGAGGCAACCCATGAAGCAGATTGAACACCTGGTCAACCGCATCGCCCAGCGAATTTCCATTAATCTTAGGGAATTGGATTTTGATATTCAACCTTATATCCGAAATACCATTCCCATGAGCCAACTGGTCAAATTCTATGCGTTTTACGGAATCACGCCCCACCATCCCCTGAATTTTCATTTCAGTCATTCCAGTCTGGCCGGAAGTTATTTTTTGGGAAAGAGCCGTGTGGATCATTCAATTCTTTACAAAAGTGACATCCGGGGAGATGAACTCAAATCCAAAGGTGATCTGTTCAAATTCGATGGCGGTGTGGTACCGGTGCATGAGGATGAATCCATTCAAATCAAGGACAGTTTCCTGATCAAAACCCTGGTTCATAATTATTCCCATGACCCGGAAAGTCTGGAAGTATTTTTTATCAATGATTCCATGTCCATGCATTATACCAATATTCATGGGTCGCCTTCGGAGGGATGCTTTTTTCAGCCCTTTTCCACCATCGATCTGACAACGGCCCATGATTGTGTCATTGGCCGATATTCCTATGTGCAGGTCGGCGAAATATCGCATATCGAGGTCGAACCCGGAACCATATGGATCAAGAACCGGTCCGATTTCAACTTTTTGTATCGGTATCCCCGGGAAATTCTGAACCGGTATGTGCAGTATCAGCCCGGTGACGGTCCACCGACCGGCATATTCATGAACTTTATCGAGGAACGGAAACCGGATTTCAAACATATATATGATGTTGTCAATATCGAGCCATCCATCTCGATTCCCAAAGGCACATCCCTGGACCGGTATGCGGTGATCAAACGAAAAACCCATATCGAAGAAAATGTTCTGGTGGCTCAGCGGGCCTACCTGGAAAATATCTGGCTGGGAAAAGGCGCCAATGCCCAGGAAAACTGCTATATCATCAATTCCCGCCTGGAAGGATACAATGTTACGGCGCATGGGGCCAAAATTATCCATGCCAATATGGGGGAAAAGGTCTTTGTGGGATTCAACTCATTTTTGCGCGGTAGTGAGGATTGCCCGCTGACCATCGCGAAAAACTGCATTGTCATGCCCCATACCATCATCGATCTTCAGGAACCCATCAATATTCCGGAAAGCCATCTGGTATGGGGATTTATCAGCAATTCATCGGATCTGAAACATCAAAGCATGTCCCTGCAGGCGTTTTCAGAAATCCGGGAGGGCATTGTGCTGGGGGATATGCTGTTTGAAGGCAGCGGCGAGAAATTTGTCAAGGGGTTCCAGAACAGAATCCAGCACATTCTGGAAGCCAACGGCGCTTTTTATGATGGCAGAAGCAACCGGGGGCACGCCCAGAAAAATCAGAAAATCTCTTTTAATACCATCCAGCCCTATCCGGAAGGCGATCTGATGGGACTTTATCCTACCATTGAGATACGGCCTTGATAAGGACAGTGATCAGAGGTCGGAAGTCAGAAACTGGCGTAGAGGATTCATGCTGTATTATTGAAAGGAGGCATTTATGTCAACACCGGTAACCATCCCGAAATTGTATAAAATGAAAGCCGATGCAGAAAAAATTGTCGCTCTCACCGCCTATGATTATGCACTGGCGCGAATCGTTGATGAATCCGGCGTACATATGATTCTGGTGGGGGATTCACTGGGGATGGTCGTTCAGGGACATACCAGCACACTGCCCGTGACCATGGATGAAATGATATACCATACAAAAATTGTGGCCAGAAGTACGCAGCAGGCGATGGTGGTTGGGGATATGCCATTCATGTCCTATCATACTGGGGCTGAAACCGCCATTGCCAATGCCGGCCGTTTCATCAAGGAAGCCGGGGCTGCGGCGGTCAAACTGGAAGGCGGGGTATCGGTCAGCGCCATCATCCGGGCCATCACCGATGCCGGCATATCGGTGCAGGCCCATATCGGACTGACCCCCCAATCGGTGCATCAGATGGGGGGATACCGGGTCCAGCGCGATGAAGACCGACTGGTTGCCGATGCGCTGGAAGTTGAGGCAGCCGGAGCCTTTTCGGTGGTTCTGGAGGGAATCCCGTCCGATATTGCGGCGGTTATCACCCAAAAATTGAAAATTCCCACCATCGGTATCGGAGCCGGACCGGATTGCGACGGTCAGATACTGGTCGTACATGATGTGCTGGGGTTGACCGATCGCCATGCGCCCAAATTTGTCAAAGCATATGCCCACCTGATGGATCAGGCAAAATCCGCTGTCAAAAGTTATGCGGAAGAGGTCCGGTCCGGACAATTTCCCGGAAAGGAACATTGTTATTGATGCCTGACAAAAAACCATCCATTGGCATTGTCGGCTGCGGCCGTATGGGGACTGCGCTGGGAAAAACACTGGCTGGTCTGGGATACCCGTTTGCCGGTGTTTCCAGTCTGCATGTTTCATCCGCCCGGCGTGTGGCCGATCTCTGCGGCATTGAAACCGTATCGGATCAGCCGTGGGAAATGACATCCCTGGCCGATGTCGTTTTTATCACGACACCGGATGATGTCATTATGCCGGTATGCCGGCGTATTGCAGAAGAAGGTGGTTTTGCGTCTCAACCGGTTGTGCTTCACTGTTCCGGAGCACACCCCTCCACCATTCTGGAATCGGCAAGATTGTCGGGTTCATCCATTGGATCCATGCATCCACTCCAGAGTTTTGCATCGATTGACATTCAGGGCAATCCATTTGATGGCATCCGGGTCGCCATTGAAGGGGATTATCAGGCGGTTTTGACGGCATCCGGTATTGCAACCGATTTGGGAGCCACGCCATTTGAAATTCAAACCGATGGAAAACCCCTGTATCACGCGGCAGCCGTTGTTGCCTCCAATTTCCTGGTTACCCTGATGGATGTGGCATTCCGGTTGGCCGAAAAGTCCGGCATCCCTCCGGAAGCGGCATTTTCCGTCCTGCGGCCCCTGATTGACGGGACTCTGGCCAATATCGGCAAGGTCGGGATCTGTCAGGCATTGACTGGTCCTGTGGTCCGGGGTGATTTCCGGACCGTTGAAACCCATATTGAAAAAATCGGCCAGACCATTCCGGAAATTCTGCCGTTTTATCAATCCATGATTCAGTTTACGGCGCAATTGGCCAAAACCGGTGGGCGTATTACAGATGACACATTACAGCAGTTTATGAAAATGGGATGATCCAGACGTCACTTCGTCATTAATTTTTCGCGCAATTTATCGGATCACGAAAATTATTCACGAAATACAAGCTGATTTATTGCAAAATAAATGACAAATTAACCGTCAATTTGTCATAAAGATTTCAAAATGAACAGAGATAAAAATAATGATTTTCAGCTTTAAAAACTTCAAGAAGCAGGATGTCCGGGAGAGGAAAATATCCCCGGGTGTTTGTCGACGATTCAGAATACGGCACAAAAAATGACAAAGTGGACTTTATTGAGCACGTCAATTCTCCTGTCCTGGCTGCTGATGGTTCCCAATGGCTGGTGTGGCAATGTTTGGATTGGTTTTGGCGACAGTATCACTCAAGGCTATCCCTATGTCACCGATCCTGGTTACGGCCGAAGGGTTGGGGGCTATGAACCGTCACTGGAAGCCTTGATCGCTCTTTTTGGTGGTCAGCCGATGGTTCTCAATTTCGGCATTGCCAGCGAAAGCACTACATCCGGCTTAAACCGTATCAGGAGCGTAATCACCTCAACCAATGCCGATTCCATCCTGATTATGGAGGGAACCAATGATATTTGGGAAGGTATTTCACCCGAAACCACCGTGTTCAACCTGAACCAGATGATTGAAATATGTCGGGATGACGGATTGCGCCCGATAATTGCCACCGTGACACCGGATGAGAGAGATGGTGTGAATGATGTGAAACAAATTCCGGAAAAGATTAACCCGGCTATCCGGCAACTGGCAGAGGATCAGAATATCCCGCTTGCCGATCAATATGCCGCTGTAGTCGATAATTGGGATAATCTGGTATCTGAAGATGGATTGCACCCCAATGCCGACGGATATCAGGCGATAGCAGAGGAATGGTTCAGGGCCATGCTGAGAAGATGGCGGCCGTGAGCGAGTCTTGTTTCCAGGATTGCCTGTGCTTCAAAATATATTGACAGTTTTTCGTCCCAACTGAGTGAGAAGTTACGACTTATCGTTTTAACCCCTTAAAAGAGTTGACAATTGGATTGACGCAGTTGTATTTGTCATTTGACTTTGTGTGTGATTATTGTGGGTTTTAGTCATTCGTGGTTTGCCTGTTCTGTTGGAATGCCGTATGCCTTTGCAACTTTGTGTCCAAGTTGTTAAAAATGCATGACAACGTCATTCGATATTTGGCTTTTTAATGAGTTTACAACATGTTAACGGAGGTGTCGCTTGAAAGAATTAAAAGATGTTCTGGAAATTGTTGCGGAGGGATTGAAGTCGTTTTCTGGCAGTATTGGTACATTGGCGGGAATGATCAATGATGTGGCAGCTAAAATTAAAGTCGATGAACCTGATCTGAAAGAACCTGCTGCACAGGAAGAAATCATTCCACCGCCTGTGCAAAAAATAAAAAAGGACATGGCCAAAAAAGCGGTCGGAAGACCTGCAACCAAAAAGAAATCTTCAGGGAAGTCCAATATCTTAATGAAAGGGACAGCCGCAGATGTTGTACTCGGGCTTATCAGACAGGCCGAAGAAGGGTTGAATGCGAATGAAGTCGAAACAACGACTGGATATGACAGGAAAAAGATTTCAAACATTTTCTATAGGCTGAAAAAAAGCGGCAAGATCAGAAACGATGAAAAAGGGGTGTATTATTGTATCGACACCCAATCAGATGATAAGAGTCTGCTACAGGCAAAATAGCGGAATTCATGCGTCCTCACGTCACACTTTTCATACAATGTCTGCTGGATACATTCCATCCCGCAGTCTGTCAGTCCATGCTGGATGTTTTCAAACATCTGGATGTCCCGGTAATCATACCAAAAGACCAGACATGTTGTGGTCAGCCGGCGTTTAATGCCGGATATCGCCTTGAGGCCAGGAAGGCTGCCAGTCATTTTTTGGATGTTTTCCAAAATTCCGATGTCATTGTCTGTCCCTCCGGTTCCTGTGTGTATATGATTCGGCATCATTATCCGCTTCTCTTCGAAAATGATCCTGTCCGGTTGAACCGGAGCAGAGAAATCTGCACAAGAATTTACGAATTTTCCGAGTTTCTTGTGGATGTTGGATCGGCCTATTCTGGTCAGGTGACCTATCATGATTCCCGCCATCTGGCCAGAGGACTGGGCATTCGGGAGCAACCCCGCCAACTGATTCGCCATGTCAGTGGCGCAACTTTGGTTGAAATGTCCGATTCGGACCGGTGTTGTGGTTTTGGTGGTGCATTTTCCATCAAATATCCGGATATATCGTCCGCCCTGGTCGATGACAAGGTCCATGCCATTCTTGCGTCTGGCGCAGACACCGGGGTTGGCTGTGACATGGGATGTCTGATGAATATCGAGGGGCGGTTGTCCCGGATGGGGTCCGGCATTCGCGTCATGCATATTGCCGAACTGCTGGCCAATGGCCTGGGAAAGGGCTCGCGACCGTGATCATCCGCACCGAACAGTATGTGCATGAGGCCGCTCTGGGAATCCGGAATCCGGTGCTCCAAATATCCCTGGCCGGCCTTCAGGAACGCCTGGGAAAAGGCGACTTGGCGGCATACCAGAGTCTTCCGGAAGGGCCGGATCTGCGGTATGTCGCCCATGACATGCGCATGTCGAACATCTGTCATCTGGACATATTTCTGGAGACCCTGACTGACCGGATTCAGGAGCAGGGCGGCCATGTCTTTTTTGCATCTGATGCAAAGGCTGCGGTACAGTACTGCATTGATGTTGCCGCCCGAAACGATGTCAGGCGGGTGGTCAAGGGAAAATCCATGGTTTCCGAAGAGATCGGTCTGAATCCGGCACTGGAAGCCGAAGGCATCGAGGTAACCGAGACCGATCTGGGCGAATACATTGTTCAACTGGCCAACGGGCACCCATCCCATATCATTGCCCCGGCAATCCATAAAACCCGTGAGGATGTCGGCAGGCTGTTTTCCGAAAAACTGGGTATTCCATTTACCTCCGATCCCCCCCCACTGACCCGGGCTGCCAGAAACGCCCTGAGAGAAAAATTCCTGAATGCCGACATGGGCATATCCGGATGCAATCTGGCCTGCGCACAAACCGGTCACATCACCACCCTGTCCAACGAAGGCAACATTCGCATGGCGTCCACGCTTCCCCGGATCCATATTGCGATTATGGGAATGGAACGCGTGGCCGCCACACTGGATGAGCATCAGGTGCTGCTGCGGTTGTTGTCCCGGGGGGCAGCGGCCCAAAAAATGGCCGGGTATGTCAGCTATATCGGCGGACCACGGCAACCCGGGCACATGGATGGTCCGGACGCGTTTCATCTGGTGATTCTGGATAACGGCAGAAGCCGGATACTGGCTGATCCGGAGTTTCGCGAAATGCTGTGTTGTATCCGGTGTGTGTGGCGCCTGAATGTCTGTCCGGTTCATATCGATATCCCCCGAATGCTGTTGGCGCTCCGTTCCAAGCTGGCGGATGGCGATCCCGTATGGAACGTCAAACGGAAAAGCCGGCTCGAAAAGGCCTCTTTCGTACTCTGGTCATGGCTTGTGACCCACCCCGGACTGTATGATATGGTACTGGGGCTCAGTGCATCGGCTCAGAACCACTGGCTGTCTTCGAAAAAGGAAAACCGGATGATTTCCAAACTGCCCGGACCGCTTTCTGGATGGACCCGGAGCCGGGACCTGCGGCCACTGGCCAAAAAAAGATTCGTTCAAACATACTGCCCGGGAAAGCCTGATGAATCCGAATCACCGGAATGAATTTATCCAGAGGGTGCGCGCTGCCCTGGGCCACCCTGCACACATCTGTCGGAAAGCTCCGGAACTGTTCCGGCACCCGCCGGGACTGCATGCCGCCATTGCAGACCAGGCACTGAACCGAAACCGTTCAGAACGCCACATCCTTCTGGACAGGTTCCGCCAGGAAGCCATCCCCCTGAACCTGAACGTGATTGGTGTTGAAGGCATTGATGATGCGGCATCAATCATTGTGCGTCTGGCGTCTCAGAAAGAACCGGAATGGGAACGGACCAAACACGTCGTTACCTGGGCACATCCGCTGATTGACAAACTGGATCTGTCCGAACGCCTTTCGGCTATGAATATACCGGTTCATGCCGCAGGCATGAATGACACGGATCGGGACCCGTTCATCCAATTGGCCCAACATGCCTGTATCGGGGTGACATCTGCCGATTACGCCATTGCAGAATCGGGCACCCTGGTTCTGAAAACCCGGCCGGGTCAGCCCCGTTGCGTATCCCTGACACCATCCACCCATATTGCCGTCATCACGCAAAATGACCTGATCGACAGTTTTCGCGAAATGGTCGCCATTTTGCAGTCAGACCCGGCAGAGGTCGCAGAGGGACTGACATCGTGCATGACCTTTATTTCCGGACCCAGCAAGACAGCCGATATCGAAGCCTGTATGGTTCATGGGGCGCACGGGCCGCGTGAGGTTTGTGTACTGGTTCTGTTGATGCCGGATCAATTGACGAAAGGACAATCTTCTGATGCTGTATGAATTTGATGGGCGAACCCCGCAGATCGCGCCAACCGCATATGTCAGTGAACTGGCTACCGTTATCGGGGATGTGGTGGTTGCCGATACCTGTTATATCGGTCATGGATGTATTTTGCGCGGAGACTATGGCCGGATAGAGATTGGTCCGGGCTCCGCTGTGGAAGAAGGGGTCATTGTCCATGCGCCCCCCGAGCATGTCTGCAAAATTGGAAAAAGCGTCACCATGGGGCATGGGGCCATTATTCACGGCAACCGAATTGGTGACTATGCCGTCATCGGCATGGGGGCGGTCCTGAGCATATGGTCAGAGGTCGGCGAATGGGCCATTGTTGCAGAAGGCGGAATCGTCAGACTGAAACAGGTCATTCCGGATCATGTGGTGGTTGGAGGCAATCCGGCTGTGGCGCTTCGTGATGTTTCAGAAAACGATCAGGCCATGTGGAATTATGGCAAACAGCTTTATGTGGATCTGGCCGCCAAATATCTTCGTGTCGGGATGCATGCCATCGGCTGATCCGTCAACCTTTTCCGAATTACCGTTTCGCGAAAAAAGACGATAATAATGTCAATTGATCAAAAAGTTGATTAATACCAATTTGATATGGGATTGTTAATTATTGGGATAGATGCGGTTGGAGCTTGAATTGTCATTTCGCGAAATATTCTGACCCATCACCGTTGCATGAATTCATTCCCCAGAATACCCAGAAACAGAAGCACACTGATGGCGCTGTTGACATGGAAAAAGGCTGCCTGAATGCTGCTGAGATCATCGGGGCGAACCATGCGGTGTTCAACAATCAGTAACACGCCGATGATCAGAACCGTAAACAGATACACCGGTCCCATGTCAAACACCAGATGCATGAAAAACAGACACACAAACGTTACCAGATGAAGCAGCGATGCCATGTGAAAGGCTGCGCTGGCGCCCAGTCTGGCCGGAATGGAAAAAAGCCCTTCTGAGCGGTCAAAATCCAGATCCTGACAGGCATACAGAATATCAAATCCGGCAATATAGGTCAAAAGCGCCAAACACAACAGCAGGATCGGCCAGTCAATCTGTCCACTGACTGCCACCCACACCCCAAGCGGGGCCATGGAAATACTGAAGCCCAGGTAAACATGGGACAGCGCGGTAAACCGTTTGGTATAGGAATAGAGAAACAGAATCCCCAGGACCGGTACGGACAATATCAGACACAACCGGCTCAACATACCTGCCGAAAAAAAGAACAGGACAGCGGATATCAGGACAAACCATGCGGCGGATTTCTGGCTGAGGCGTCCTGCAGGGATTTCCCGATCAGATGTGCGCGGATTCTGGGCGTCAATCCTGGCATCCACAATTCGGTTGAATCCCATTGCAGCAGATCGGGCGGCTACCATGGCGGTCAGAATCCAGACGATCTGCAAACCGGTTATGGGATAATGCCGGTTTGCCAGAATGACGGCAGCCAGCGCAAACGGAAGGGCAAATACGGTATGACTGAATTTGATCATGTGTCCGTATGTGCCAATTTTTTGCAACAGGATACCCGGTTTTGCTGCCGGTTTCTGCCTGCCGGTCTCGACAAATTTCCATGCGCAGAATGTCCGCTCCAGATAATCGATGACCTCGACCAGCAGAACGCCAAGAAGGCTCATGCCCATGATGCCCACAAACATCCGACCCCCATCAAATCGACCCCATGAATCCATGATAAAAAAACCCAGGCCGCTTTCCGTGGCAAATGATTCCACAAAAAAGAGCACGGCAACCGCTGTTCCCGCACCAATTCGAAGCGCGGTAAATCCCTGAGGCAGGGCAGCCGGAATCAGGACATGGGTGATGGTTTCAATCGGTCCGCCCCCCATGGATCGAAAGGCGTCGAGATATCGGGAATTCACCTGTAATACACTATCCCGGGTCGCCACCAGAATCTGATATCCGATAATCAGGGCAATGATGAATATCCGGCTGAAATCACCCAGTCCAAACACAACCAGAAATACCGGAAGCAGAACGATTTTGGGAATCGGGTAGGTCAAAAAAATAACAGGGGAGAGAAATTGATCCAGCAGACGGTAATATCCGATGAGGATGCCAACCGGAAAGCCGATCAGCCATGCGGCGGACATGGCGCAGATGACCCGGAAACTGCTCGCCAGAAAGTGTGACCAGAACCGGGGCGATTTGACGGCGTGGCCAAATTCGGCAAAGGCAATTTCAGGTGGTGGCAGCATGTCCAAAGCGGCCCGCTCGGCCGCCAGTTTCCACAGAATCAGAAGGCCGAAAACAGACAGGCTGTATCGAAGGCCGGCATTCATACCGATTTTTCAAGCGCCAGGCGAACCTGCTTCTGGCTTTCAAAAAATTCGGGTTGCAGACGAAAATCAGGGGCTGCAAAATTCGGATTATCAACGACAGCGTTGATGCGTCCGGGACGCCCGGTCAGAATCAGAATGCGTCTTCCCATGAATACCGCCTCTTCCACACTATGTGTGACAATCAAATAGCTGATCCTGTTTTTAATCCACATATCCCGCATCAGATTTTGCAAATGTTCACGGGTCATGGCGTCAAGTGATGAAAATGGCTCATCCATCAGCAGGATGTCCGGATCGGTTGCCAGGGCGCGGGCAATGGCCACCCGCTGTTTCTGTCCGCCGCTCAGTTGGGATGGATATCGGGCGCCCATGCCCGGCAGTCCCATATCCGTCAACAGGCGGTTGACGGTCTCTTTCCGGATGGCAGGCGGAACACGCTTCAATTTCAGGCCCAGTTCAATGTTCTGAGTAACCGTTTTCCAGGGAAACAGCCCAAAATCCTGAAGAACGAATGCAGACTGACCAATTTTATTGACATGGACAGGGCCGGTCATGGTTGTCTGGCCACTTGTTGGCTGAATCAGTCCGGCCAGAATGTAAAGCAGCGTCGTTTTCCCGCAACCGGATGGTCCGATGATGGAGAGGGTTTGACCATCATCAATCTGAAAAGTAATGTTTTCCAAAACCGGGCCGTCCTGTCCGGAAAAGGTCTTGCATATGGATTGAACAGAAATCATGGGATCAGGAATGTGATTTATGGATGAACCATCAGGTTGTAATCGATCCGGGAATCTGTTACCCCTGTTTCAATGAGCCAATCCTGGACCGCGGCAACGTCAGCGACAGATGGAAGGGATATATCGGGAAATACCGGTATCCGGAACTGATCTTTTACCGGTAAGGGGAATCGGGTATGTTTGACCAGAATATCTTTATAGTTATCCGGATTCTGATTGATGCGGATCACGGTTTTCTGGTAGGCGGTCAGAAATCGGGAAATTCGGGACCGGTCGGCGTCGGCCCATTTCGTGCAGATTGCCAGAACTGTCTCTGCGGTATCCAGTGATCTGTCATCGATGATGACGCGCGCCCCTTTTGATTCTGCCAGTGTCAGCAGGGGTTCGGGGAAGAGGGCGGCCGGAATCTGGTTGGACAGAAGCATCTGAAGTCGAATGGGCATTTTTTTGATATCCTGACGGCTGAGGCTGTCGGTTTTCAGATTCTGTTGTAAAAGCATTCGGTCCAGCAGATATTCGATCACGGTTGCACGCGAAATGCCAATGGACAGTCCCTGGAGTTTATCAAGTGTCTGGATGTCGGATCCAGGCGATACCGCAATCCCGAACATGCGAAAATCCGGATGGGTATGGTAGGCCGTGGTGATCATTTTTAGTTTCTGACCGGAGCGAATCAACAGAATCGTGTTTAACAAATCTCCGAAGTAGCCATCCAGATTACCGGACTGAAGGGACGCATCCCGTTCAAGGGCGCTTTCAAAGGGTACCATTTCCAGGTTGATGCCCTCATGTTCGAAATCCTTTTCGGTCAGCCCTACCCATAGCGGCAGGGTATCAACGACCGGAAGGACGCCCATTTTCAAGGTATCCGCAGCCATTGTGGTGACAGGCAGAATCAGCAGAAACAGGATGAATCCGAGTGAACGACAGAAAAACGAAATCATATACCTCCCATATACAGTTAATTTGAATCATGTTGGAATTAGATATACAGCTTTTCAGATAATGATTTTGGAAAGGCGGCAGGGAGGGGATAGGCCTTTTTTGTCGGCCATCCCCGACCGATAACGCACCCAAAATCTTTATCTGGAAAGCTGTTGCGAAGAATACTAAACATCAACCGGATTGTAAAGCCGGTACTGAAGCAAGCGCGAATCATGTTGCCAACTTGACCCACGGATGTTCGAAGATTATACTGACCGGAAAAAACAATTGATTCATCTTATCATTAAATCCGTTATCATGAACAGGGGCGAACACGCCCTTTTAATGAGCATTTACACTGACCTCAGGAAAACTTGCAATGACACCGTCTGACAAACCGATCTGCGATCACATCCAGAAAGCGCCATATTATGAGAGTTCCGGCAATGAAGTCACTTTGTTTGAGGCGGCATACGCGGCAAGGCTGCCCGTCATGCTCAAAGGTCCCACTGGATGCGGCAAAACCCGGTTTGTGGAATTTATGGCGCACCGGCTGGGTTTGCCGTTGATTACGGTGTCCTGCCATGAAGATTTGTTTGCCTCTGATCTCCTGGGCCGGTATCTGCTATTGAACGATCAGACAGTCTGGGTGGATGGCCCCCTGACCCGTGCTGTCCGGATGGGGGCTGTATGTTATCTGGATGAAATTGTAGAAGCCCGAAAGGACACAACGGTTGTCATTCATCCCCTGACAGATTCCCGGCGTACCCTGTTTATCGACAAAATTGGTGAAAGCATCGAGGCCCATCCCAATTTTATCATGGTCATTTCCTATAATCCGGGCTATCAGTCCATTTTAAAAGATTTAAAGCAGAGTACCCGTCAGCGTTTCGTATCCCTGTCCTTTGATTATCCCAGCCTGGAGACAGAAACCGAAATCGTTTCTCACGAAGGCGGGGTGGGTACCGAAACCGCATTGCGACTGGTGACATTGGCCGGAAAAATCCGACAGATACGGGAACATGGCCTGACCGAAGGCGCCAGTACCCGTTTATTGATTTATGCAGCACAACTCACATGCAGGGGGGTCTCACTGGCACAGGCCTGTCGCACCGCGATCTGTCTGCCCCTTACAGATGATTTGAGGCTTCTCGAAACCCTGAACGATCTGATTGACGATATTGAATGATATCTCTTGGTCAATTTCGTTTGACCGGACCGGCGGCAACCAGATAGACGAGCGCAGATTCGTTGTTCAAACCCAGGAGATTTCGCGCTTCTGAATCATAAAGGGCGCCGATGCCGCAGGCCCCCAACCCCAGAGCGGTTGCTCCCAGATATACCGCATGTCCCATGTGCCCGGCCAGGGTCATGGCGTAACGGTAGCCCCGCGCCCCCCACTGCCGGTCGATCATATCCAGATTTGTCAGAAACAAAAAATGAACACCGGCATTGGCCAACCATAGCTGATCCAGGCAGACATGAGCCATTTTTTGAATCACATCTCCTTCAAATACCCGGTTAAGAAATCGTTTTTCGGCATCAAGCAGATAAAATCCAGGGGCCATTCCATCCACATCACCAATCAGCAGTCCGGTTGCAAGGCAGGACGTGGCCCCATGAGCGACACCAGATAAATTCTGCCATACATTGCTGATCAGGTTCAGGATGAACATAACCTGGTTCACCCGGATGGGATGGGATATGTAATTTCTTCGGGAACGGCGGATTAAAACGGTTTTGGCATAAGGCAGGGGTGAATTTGGGTCAGTATCCGGCAGTGCTTCATCCGGGGAATCAATGGATTTGAATGGGACATACGATAACCCCAGACGGGTGAGCACATCCTCCGGGGTGGTGTCCGGTGTGACAATATGTTTCCCGGCAAGATGGATATCCAGAATCTCCTGATAGCGGATTTCCGTATCAGATGCCCGGCCAGATCTGCGGATACTTTCCGGCAATGGTTCAACAACCGGGATCTCCTGCGGGTGATCCGGGCGATCGGTTTCCGAAGTGTTGCCATATACCTGAATAAACCCGATAGCGACTTCCCTTTCCGAATCAAGCCCCAGGAGATTGTTGACATCCGGATCATCAAAGGCATACGACACCCGACATGTTTTTCCTGCGGCACGGATTGCCAGTCGCAGATTTTCCATAACATGGCCGGCGTCCAAGAGAACGTAGCGATATGCCCGCCGTCGATATTTCCACGCACTGCGAAAAAATATACCGCTGACCACAAATACCGCAACAGGATTTGATTTTATTGCATCTTGACCGGTTTGAAACACAGGAACAAAATTTCCTTCCCGAAGAGGAGTCAGACTTCTGTTGAAAACACCGCAATGAAAAACACCTGAAGGCAACTCGGAGCTGCCGGACCAGACCAGATAAATTTCATTTGGATAAAGCGCACCTGCCGATGGCGCACTGCGGAAATAAAAATCCGATGCCCCCTGGCGGCTTTTTCCGGTAAGCCCGTTTGCGAGATACAGAATTTTGGCGATGTCTTCCATAATCAGGGAATTTTGCGCTGAAGATGTATAATCACTTCCTGTAACATGGCTGAGCGCTCCGGAATAAAAATCTTTGATTTCTGGCAAATGAAGCGGTGTCATTTCAGGATAGATTTTATACGGCATCGGCTGATTCTGCCCGTCCAGAACGGTCCGATCCATATTATTTCTGTCATAACTGGTGGACTGATGATACGTGCGTGATGTTGGCATGGCTTTTTGCCTCGATTTTTATTTGCGCCAGAATTCGGGTACAAACAGGATAATGACGGTATAGATTTCAAGTCTGCCCAGGAGCATACAGAAAGATAGCACCCATTTGGCCGTTATGGGCAAGTGAAAAAAATTGTCTGTCGGACCGACAGTTCCCAGGCCGGGGCCGATATTACCGATGCAGGCGGCAACGGCGGAAAAAGAGGTGACCAGGTCGATACCCAGAGCGGTAAGCACAAATGAGGACAAAATGAAAAGCCCCAGATAAATGATAAAAAATCCCCATATGCCGGTGATGATGTCGTTGGTCACCAGGCGTTTCCCAAATTTGAGCTGGGTAATGGCATGGGGATGAATCAGACGAAACAATNNACAATCCGTGAACGTGGGAAATGTTCCGGACAGCAAAAATGGAATCGCATCGATGATGGTTGCGGCAATCCATCCGATGGTGACAATGGCCATGGCATTTCTGTGGCTCATATGCGGTTGATTCGGACGCCGAAAAATGAAAAAAACGGGTAATCCCGCGCCCAGGGAAATCAACATGGATTGAATCAGGGGCCAGGCGGTCCCGTCGTCATAATAGATGGAAAAAGCCAGTGGAAACAGCATGGTCAGGCTGATACAAACGGCTATGGCCCCTACCGCACGCATCACATAATGCCATCTCATTTAAATATACTCCAGCTTGACCATCAATTCCCGTTCGACTTTTGGAATATTTTGTCGGGTTGACAGTATCACAACACGGTCATTGGGCTGAATGACCGAATTCCCGTCCGGTATAAAGCTGGTTTCGCCGCTGGTAACAGCCAGAACGATGGCGCCCTTTGGAAAATGAAGATTTTTTATTGGCGTGCCAACGATGCCGGATGTTTCCAGTGCAATCGCTTCCAGAACTTCGGCATCCTCACCCTTGAGTGACACCGATGACAGAATTTTTCCCCGCCTGACATGCTGAACAATGCTGTTGATTGCGGAAAGCCGGGGACTGATGACATTTCCCAATCCGATATCGCTGATAATCGGCATATAGGCAAATTTATTGATGCGGGTCATGGTTCGTTTTGCACCCATGCTTTTTACAAGAAGTGATGTCAGAAAATTGGTCTCCTCATTTCCTGTCAAAGATATCACCATGTCCATATCACGAATGTTTTCTTCCTCCAAAAGCGATTTGTCTGTTCCGTCTCCATGAAGCACGATGGCGTTTTGAAGTTTTTCAGCCAGCAATTGGCATCGCTCCAGGCTGGATTCTATGATTCGAAGATGATAGGACCGTTTTTCAATTTCCTGAGCAATTTTGAGACCGATGTTGCCACAACCGACAATCAGGATACGATGAACCGGTTCGGTTCGGCTGCCAAATATCTTGAGAACCGGTTTCAGATCGGTTTTTTCACAAACAAAATAGATCAGGTCGTAGGCCTTGATGGTATCGTTGCCAAAGGGAATGATGAGACGGTTGCCCCGAAATATGGCAGCGACAATAAACCGGAGGTTGCCGATTTTTTTTCGGAGTTCAAACAGTCGAATGCCGATTACCGGGCTATCCTTTTCAATGCGAAAACCGATCAGCTTGATGTTGCCGTTTGCGAAATCACCGACGTGTTCGGCGCCGGGAACGGCAAGTGAATGCATGACGGTTTTAACCAGCTCACTTTCGGGATTGATGACCGTGTCAATATTCAATATTCGGGGCGTCAGGTCGTGTTTGAAATGAAAGTAATCTTCATCGCGAATACGGGCAAGCTTCATGATTCCGGGGCCGATGGCTTCAGCAAACAAGCAGGCAACCAGATTGGTTTCGTCACTGTCTGTAACAGCCAGAAGCATTTCCGCACTGACGACACCGGCTTCTTCCAACACGCGGGGACTGCTGCCAGACCCACAAATGGTCTGAACATCCAGGAGGTCGGAAAACCGTTTCAGTGCTTCCGGTCGCTTGTCGATAACCACGACCTCCTTGTTTTCGATAGTCAGCCTCTGGGCGGTATGAAATCCGACCTCACCGGCGCCGACAATAATGATTTTCAAATGGACCTCCTTCTGAACATGGATTGAAGGTCATAACCGATATCATAATGATCAATGGATAATCCAGTCAAAATAGATGGTCTGATACTCCGGTAATCCATCAACCGGTTTTTCAATGCTAAATCGTGTTTGAACGAAAACGCCTGTTCAGACAAAATTCGAATATCGAAATCCGAAATTCGAAACAAATTCATATCGGTAACCATATATTTCGCGAAACGAAATGGAAATAGGATTTCTGAAAATAAAGAATGATTCAGGCAACATAATGATTTGAATGGTATCATTGGGGAAAAATCAAAACTGTTGTCATCATGTCCGTGGTTAAAATGATTGAACCTTGCATTTTTGAGCAGGTTATCTTATCGACAAAGGGGAATGAGTCACATCCCGTCTTTCTGGCATGGGTGAATCTTCTTGCCATTTATCGGACATATGATAATTTGCACGGACAGGATACCAAAGGGTCCCGAGTCCGCCGTATCTCACGTTGCGAGATAAGTCATCAGCACAATAAATGAAGGATTGTGTATCATGCCACCCTATGATGAAATCGATTTATCCGGAGTCAAAACTTACTCTGCTCTCAATCGGGTTTCCAAGGTCAAAACCGATTTTGAGGCAGGCCCCATCCATTCGGGAATGACGGTAAAAGCGTTTTTGAACAGTCTGCCGGCCTGCCTCAAGGCCGAGGATTTGAAACGGGTTGCACATTCCATTGTAGAAGCCAAAAAAAGCCGGAAGCCGGTCATTGTCATGATCGGCGGACATGTGATCAAAACCGGGTGTGCCACTGTGTTGATCGATCTTGTCCGGGAGGGATTCATTACCCATGTCGCCTCAAACGGCTCTGCTGCCATTCATGATACGGAGCTGGCCCGGTTTGGCCATACATCCGAGGATGTCGCCAGTCAATTGGCAGACGGTTCGTTCGGGATGGCTTCGGACACAGCCGGTCTGGTCAACCATGCCGCCATCCGGGCCGTCGAAACAAAGGATGGGTTCGGCGAATCCGTGGGTGCTATGCTGGCGGAAGAATCACCACCACACCTGAATCGCGCCCTGATCTATCAGTGCTACCGCCGTCGGGTTCCCTACACGCTCCATGTCGCCATTGGAACGGATATTGTCCATCAGCATCCCTCTGCGAGTGGTGCGGCCATTGGCGAGGCCTCACTGAGGGATTTTCGGATTTTTGCCGCCACGGTATCCAAACTGGGAGACGGGGGGGTGGTATTGAATCTGGGCAGTGCGGTTCTGATGCCGGAAGTGTTTTTAAAGGCTCTGTCCGTTGCCAGAAACCTTGGATTTTCGGTTACCAATTTCACAACTGCCAATATTGACATGATCCAGCATTATCGGCCTGGTGTCAATGTGGTCACCAGACCGGTTCTCGAAGGCGGTCACGGATATGCCATCACCGGACATCATGAGATTATGATCCCTCTTCTGGCTGCGGCAGTTTATGCGTACGCAGAATAGTGTATCAAACCGTATTTCGTGAATATTTAATCGAGACATCCGATAACCAGATGAATTGGCACTGAAATCTGTATTCGAAAATATCTGAAATTTCAAATTTGAAATCTGAAATACTATAATTCCACGAAAGGTTGGTCATATGTTTCTGGAAGCATTGGATGAACACACAGATGCGATGAACCGGTTGGCGATACTGGAAATTCCAATTGTTGATGCGGCTGAATTAATAATAAAAACGCTTCAGGAAGGGAACAAGATTCTGGTTTGTGGCAATGGGGGATCAGCGGCAGATGCCCAGCATTTTGCAGCAGAACTGGTGGGACGGTTTGAAAAAGAAAGACAACCGTGGCCGTGCATATCGTTGGCTACCGATACATCCAATTTGACAGCCATTGGAAACGATTATGGGTATGATGCGGTTTTTTCCCGTCAGGTACTTGGATTGGGCCGGTCCGGTGATTTGTTGATCGGCATATCAACGTCGGGCAATTCACGAAATATTCAGGAAGCCGTTGATGCTGCCAAGCATATTGGAATGAAAACAGTCGGTCTTCTGGGCAGAGACGGCGGATTGCTGGCCAAACTTGTGGACCGTGCTGTAATTGTCGCGCACCCCAGAACTGCCCGTATCCAGGAATGTCATATTTTCATTCTGCATGTATGGGCCATGATCATCGAGAATCGGCTGGGTGGCGGTTAAGGGATACACTTGAGAGAGTATCGTAAAGACGCATGGCCAAATCAAAATGACGGGTCAACATGGCAGCACAGGCCATCAACCATATCCCGTCTGGTGTCTTGCGGAGGGAACACGCACGTCTGGCGTGATCCAGCATCAGGGGGTAGTCAGCGGCATAATAGGCTTCAAGAGCTTTTTTCTGATAGACATCTGCTGCGTCTTCGATATCGGCCAGTTTGCCGATATCGGCCTTGCACCTGTGGCAATTCTGTTTGCCGCTATACCGCGCGTTACAGACCGGGCAACGTTCCATAAGATATCCTTTGGTCAAAGACCGCAGGTATAAGAGTTACAGCAATAAGTGCGGATTCACCTTTTATCCTGAAGCCTTACATAGCTTTCAAGATAAAGATTTTGGGTGCGTTATCTGCCGGAGGTGACTGACAGTGTCAGCCGCAAAACGTATAACCTCTCCCTGCCGTCTTCCCAAAAGCAATATCTTGAAATGTTTATCCAATATAAAAGAGAATGTCTTCCAGTTCCTTGGCCATGGCCCTGGCATCATCCCACCGCTGTTCTCTTGCCGCATCCTGAATGTCTTCCATCAGGTTGACCATTTCATCACGATCTTCCGGAGCGGCTTCCGAAAGCTTGCCACCGGCTTTGGTGAGTACCATTTCGATATCAGGTGGTAACGGCTTGCTGGAAATATCGTCAGCCGAATCAGCTTCAAAAACATCTTCCGGTTCGTGCCACATGTCATCGACACGCTGTCTCAATTTGGTGATTTCGGTGTCGCTAAACCGCCCAATCGCATTCTCGATGACGCCCTCGATCTTGTTTCCAGTCGCTTTTTCAACGGCCACCATCTTGAGGATGCCATTTAAATCAAGGTTGAAATTGATGATAATTTCACTGCCCTGCGGAGAAGGCGTCAAATCGAACAGGAACTTGCCTAACAGTATATTATCGAATGCATAGGGCTCTTCCCCCTGATACACTGTCACTTCGACCTTTGGCTGGTTGTCATATGCCGTATAAAATACATCGCCACGGTTCGTTGGCAGTTTGGTATTTCGATGGATCAGCGGCACATACATATGATGGGTTACCGTTCCATTCAGCTCGCCCAGAGCAGATGTTCCAAATGAATAGGGTGTAATATCCAGCAGCACACTGGATGAATCCAACCCCATTTCACGTCCGGCCTGGATGGATGCGCCAAGCGCAACACACAGATCCGGATCGATTTCCCCATGTGGCATCTGACCAAATTTTTCCTGGAGCATCTCGGAAATTCGGGGAATTCGTGTGGACCCGCCAACCAGAATAATCTTGTCGATGGCTGAAGGCAGCAGTGAGGCATCATTCAATGCTTTCGTGACAGAATCCATCGTCCGGGACAAATCATTGTCAATCATCTCAACAAAATCAGATCGGGAAAGTTCGTAAGACAGGTGAATACGTCTGAACAGCTTTTTACCGATGTGATCTTCTTCGATTTTGACAAACGGTTCAAAAGACAATCCGATTTTGGCTTTTTCCGCCGCCCGTTTCAGCCGTGCCATGATAACCGGGTTTCCGGTGACATCCAGTGATAGTTTATTCTGAATGTGTTCAATCAGATGGGTGACAATCAGTTGATCAAAATCATCGCCTCCCAGATGATTGTCACCGGTGCTGGAAAGAACTTCCACGATTCCGTTTTCAATTCGGACAATGGATACATCAAATGTACCGCCGCCAAGGTCATAGACCAGAATGGTCTGAGCATGGGGATTCTGGCTTTCATACGCCAGTGATGCGGCAGTCGGTTCATTGATGATCCGGACCACATTCAGGCCGGCAATCTCTCCGGCTTCACGGGTTGCCTGGCGCTGAGCATCTGTAAAATAGGCTGGAACCGTGATAACGGCTTTTGCAATGGGTTGTTGAATCTGTTTTTCGGCACGTTCTTTCAACGATCTTAAAATACAGGCGGAAATTTCCTGAGGGAGATACGTGCTTTCACCCATTTGAATTTTTTCATCTCGGCCCATGAGGCGTTTGACGGATTGAACCGTACGATCCGGCGCAATCACGGCCTGATTCAGGGCTTCTCTGCCCACAATGATTTTGCCTTCATCATTGATTCCAACGACAGATGGAACAATACCGTCATCATTATCCAGCAAAACAGTTGCATGACCGTTTAAAATATAGGCTACCTCCGAATTGGTGGTACCCAGATCAATTCCGACAATGGATTCCATTGAT
>DFZE01000191.1:0-3170 GCA_002382065.1 Desulfobacteraceae bacterium UBA4064 | reverse complement strand
ATCTCATTCACTTACCACAACTTCAGCCGTTCGCAGGACTTCTCCACCTCTGACAAATCCGGTCAGAAGCTCTTCAACAACCAGCCCTTTTTCCATTCCGGATTCACTTCGTTTATCCACAGCCTTCATGGTTTTTGGATCAAAACGCTTGCCCAACGTTTCAATGGGCATAACATTGACAGATGTCATCGCCCTGTCCATGCGCCGAAGTGCCATTTGATAACCCTCTGTCACCCCCTCGATTCCCTTGGGCGGTGGTCTGAAAAAACTTTTGGATGCGGCGATGGATGTACAGGCGCCAATGCCGCGCAGGAGCGCATCCCGAACGTCCAGAAACGGCATAACCGTTCGTTTTTCACAGGATTTTCGAATATTTTCTTCAAGCTTGGAGAGGGCCAATGTCCGGTCTCTGAAAAGGTTGGATGTTTCCTGATAGGCTTCAATAAACCCATGGAGTGTTGACAGGGTTTTATCCTGCTCCCGATTCTGTATTCGGATTTCCTGACGGAGTGCGGTAAATTCGGAAAGCAGCGTAAATAAATCGCAGGAATCAAGGGTGCCCATGTTGTCCGTAACCGGCTTTTCAGGAAGAACGGAAAGCCAGGCAGAAAAGTCTTCGAAAGCTTTCTGCTTCCAATCGTACACCAGGTGATATTTGCGAACCCGGTTTTCCAGTTTGGTTCTCAAATATCTGACGCTCCACACAATAACCGGAAGAACGCATTTTTCATCAAATGCACACCATTTCTGTTTTAGCCACACTGCCATTTCTTTTATGGTTTCACCCGGATTCATGACGAGGCCCTCAATTCGGAATTCTGAATCAATTCCTTCAGACCGACCCGTTTTCTTTTTCGGGTCAGTGAGTTGGCCAGCGAATCCAGCGCTTTTGAGGGGTCAATATAGTCTTTTGGCGGCAAATAGAGGCCTGCCAGTCTTTTCCGGATGTCTTTAACCGCTTCGTATGCCGCGTTGATTTCCTGAAACCGGATCGGATATTTTTCAGGCGAATACCGTTTGACTAGATCCAGATAACGGGTCCGAATTTCTTCATCTGACGATTCCGGTGTCACCCCAAGTAATAGATAATGTATCAGCATGGCTTATTTTCTTTCAGGATTTAATAAAGCTCATTTGTATTTTTTGTTTTTTGGTAACAGAAGAATTTTTGCTTCTCTGGAAAGATTGGCGGGGTCCAGAAAAATGGCTATTTTGGAAATCATATCGATTGTTTTTTTCATCTGGGGCATGGAACAGATAAGGTTTCTCATCTCCCGAATTTCTTCAGCCGGCAAACCCCTTATGTCCAGTTGATCCACAATATCTTCGATGTCTTTTACAAACTCCCGGCTGTCTTCTTTTTCAATACCCAGGTTCATATTGCCAATAACTGGCTTGATATCATTCATCATATCAATCAGGCTGTCCAATTTGTCAAAGTCTTCGAAATCATCAAAATCATCATCATTATCATCATCATCGAAGTCCGGATCATCAAAATCCAGATCATTGAAAAATGACCCACTCCCTTCCAGGAATTTAAAATCAAAGTGTTCAAGTGATTCCTGCAATAAACCGGATGCATGTCTGGAAAGTTTTTTGGAAAGGGTCTCCAGTTCACTTTTCATGGGATCGTCCGCCATTGCCAGAGCATCCTGATATTTTTCTTCACAAAAGGTCGTACCGGTCATGTGTTTGAGTGTTATCAGAAAAAAAAGCATTGGCAGCGCTTTGGGCTGATGTTTCTTTCGAAGGCGTTTTTGGAGCTCACTTCCCATAAAACCCAGAATGTCCTGGTCAAAAATCAGCTCGAATGTCGGGATTAAATCGGCATCCGGAATGACGCCAAATAAGTCGGTTCGCATGGACAGCAGGGTGTGTGCGATCATTTTTTCCGGCAGGGCCGGCTTGAATTCCTTTGGAAAGGGACTGAGAAGCGTGGTGATATCGGCTGGTGTCGGTGAAAGCTTTCTCAATTCCTGAATCAGACAATTTTCAACCAGTTTACTTCTGGATTTTAATTTTTTGCCATAATTGCGCACGTCCTCAAGCAGCAGGCCCATTGCCCGGATCCGATCCAGGGCATCCAATGAGCTGAAATGCTGAAGGATATTCTTTTCAGACTGATCCGGATGGGTAACGAGATCCAGCAGCGATTTTTTTTCGGCAATCACCAGGGCAACTTTTTTACTGTTTAACGCGTCGGCTTTTTCCAGATCCGGGAGGACCAGATGATATTTTTCCCGTTGAAGATTCTTGCATGCCGAGATAACCAGTGACAGGGCACGCTGGCCAATGACCCGGTTGTCGTGCGGTGCGCGCATGGCGGCTTCTTCCAGTACACGTTCGGCCTTCCGAAAGGCATTTTTTTCGTAATACAGTGTGGCCAATTCAAGACAGGGAAATGGATCATCCGGAAATATGGAAGACATTTTTTGCAGGGCCTGTTCCACCCTGTCCCAGTCCGGCCGTGAGTGTCGGGGCAGTGTAATCAAAAACGTGTAAGCGTCACGATTCCGGGGATCCAGTTCGATACTTCTGACAACCATTTTCAAAACATCCCGGGCTGAATCCTGTTTTGAACCGGATTTGCCAAACCAGTCATCCAAATGAGAAAACGGATTATTTGAAAACCGGTTTTCTGATTTCTCAGCATTCATCATACGGGCCGATGTCTGTAAGATCATTCCGGCAACCATATTTCGATGATCCGGATTCTGAATTTCTTTATCCAGCAAAGACAGATAGCTGTTTACGGACTTTTCAGAAATATAAAACCGGTGCATATGCACTTTTGCCATCAAAAGTGACATATTGGGTTCTGGAAGAATCGATTGGCACATCCTTTTGAAATCCTCAAAAGCATATGGTTTATTGCTTTCGTCAGATGAAAATAGCAGGATTTCCAGAATCTGTTGAATCGCAAAAATCGGATTGTTTGGGAAAATGGCCCTGGAGAGGTTGGAAATACAAAATGCCGCCTGTTTTAACTGGTTGTTTTTCAGGTGCGTTAACAGATCAGAAACTATTTTATCGGGATGATCCAACCCCTCCCAGAAGCACTGAAGACGACGACCAGGCCGAGCCGGTCTGTCTGATGGGTCGTTCAGGGCAAGGGTCAGTTTAATGCTTTCAATACAATGTCTTAGGGGATAATCATCAGGAATGCC
>DFZE01000221.1 GCA_002382065.1 Desulfobacteraceae bacterium UBA4064 | reverse complement strand
TGCGGTTGCTCTTCAAATGGCTGAACCGCCGAGGGAAGAGGGGATGCATGTCGTGGGAGAAATTCAGAAAGCTTCTGAAACGATTTCCCATGCCGAAACCGCGAATCACGGTGAATCTGTTTGCAACAAAGTAAATGTACTGATGAGGAGCCGTGTGCGTTAATAGCGCAAGCACGGTTCTGAGAGGGGCCGGATAAATGATGAAAAAGGAGCGATGCGCCAGGAACACGTAGTAGCCGCGTGCGGCAAGGCGTCTGTGAAGTTCATCTGTCGTATTTCTTCTATTTCAAAAATTTAGCCGGTCTACTCGACAAGCTATAGTGCTTGAATTCTGATTCACTCTCTGTTATCTGTCATACGTTGTTTGAGTCAAATGGAAAGGATGATAAATCAACATGTTAAAAAAGGAGAAAGAAATGAGAAAAATCATGGTGATCATTGGGCTGTGCCTGGTACTCAGCTTTATGCTGACGCCGGGTGTCTGGGCGAAAACCGATTCCATCAAGATTGGTCTGAACATTCCGCTGACCGGAGACATTCCCAAAGTGGGTGAAGGCTCGAAATATGCTGCGGAAATGGTCAAGGAGCAGATCAAGGCTCAGGGCGGAATCAAGGTCGGGGCCAAGACGTATGATGTCGAATTTTTATATGAAGACAATGAATCCAAGGCCGAATCCGCAACCGCAACCGCTATCAAGCTCATCACCCAGGATATGGTTCTTGGCATCATCGGCCCCCAGTCCAGCAAACAGGCTATTCCGGCCGGTGAAATCAACAACTCTTACAAAACGCCCATGATTTCTCCCTGGTCAACCAATCCCCAAACCACGCTGGATCGCCCCTATGTATTTCGCGGATGTTTTCTGGATCCATTTCAGGGACCGGTTGCCGCCAATTTTGCCACCAAAGAATTCAAGGCCAAAAAAGCCGCGGTGCTGTATGACATTGCCAGCGACTATCCCAAAGGATTGGCCGAATTTTTCAAGGAAGCTTTTGAAAAACTGCATGGACCGGGCTCGGTTGTCGCATTTGAAACATTCACCACCAAGGACCGGGATTTCAGTGCCCAGTTGACCAAGATCATCAAAACGGATGCCGATTTCCTGTTTACCCCCCAATATTATGATGAAGTGCCCCTGATCGCGAAACAGGCCCATGAGCTGGGATGGAAAAAACCCATCATGGGAAGCGACAGTTGGGGGTCTGCGGAATTGATGAACCTGTGCGGCGACGACTGCAAGGGACTGTTTTTCACTACCCATTACGCGGCAGCCGGAGCCAAGGGCGCCACCAAAGAATTTATTGACAAATACAACAAGAAATACGGCTACATTCCCGATGATGTCGCGGCTTTGACCTGGGATTCCATCTGGCTGATGCTGAAGGCCATCCAGAACACTGGCGGTCTGACCGGAAACATCGACAAGGACCGGGACGCAGTCAAGGATCAACTGGCCAAAATCAAGGATTTTGACGGTATCACCGGAAAAATGACATTCACACCCGAAGGTGACCCCAGCAAATGTGCGGTGGTGGTCAAAATCAACCAGGCCGGTGAGTTTGAATTTTATCAGTCTGTCTGTCCGTAATATGCGGTTTAGCTGTTGACCATTGGCTGTTGGCGGTTGGCTGTGAGCCAATATCTATTCGCTCATAACCAACCGCTTTTTTGAAGGAGTCGTCTGTGGATATTCAATCATTTTTTCAGAACCTGATCAATGCCATGCAGTGGGGAAGTTTTTACGCACTGATAGCCCTGGGATATACCCTGGTCTATGGCGTTCTGCTGCTGATCAATTTCGCTCATGGCGACATCTTCATGGTCGGGGCCTATATCGGCTTTTTTGTGGCCACATTTTTGTTGGGCAGTTATGCCTTTCATCTGCCAATGATCCTGTCGCCCAATGTCGTGTTTGTGCTGACCCTGTTGATCACCATGATTCTGACAGCAGGGGTTGGTGTGACCCTGGAGCGGGTAGCGTATCGACCGCTCAGGCGCAGGGGCGCGGGCAGACTGTATATCGTCATCACCGCGCTGATGGCCGGCCTGATTCTGGAAAACGGCAACCTGGCGCTGTTGGGCGCCAGCCGCCGGGCCTTCCCGGATCTGATTGAAAAAGTGGTTTATACGATTGGTGGTGTTACCTTTACCAATGTCAAGATCATTGTTATTCTGGCAGCCCTGGGCGTTTTTTTTCTTCTGGAAACCATTGTGCGAAAAACCAAAATCGGCATGGCCATGCGCGCCATATCCTATGACCGGGTTGCGGTTCCGCTGATGGGTATTCCCATCGATACGGTCATCGTGTTTACGTTTATTCTCGGATCCAGCATGGCGGCTTTGGCCGGCGTGCTGTTTGTATCGGCCTATCCGGTCCTGGAACCGTACATGGGGGCCATGATCGGCTGGAAGGCGTTTATCGCGGCGGTTGTCGGCGGTATTGGCGAGATTCGGGGCGCGTTTATCGGCGGATTCGTTTTGGGATTCATCGAGATATTTGTGGCAGCGGTTTTTCCGTCAACGTTTCGGGATCTGATTGCATTCGGTATTCTGCTGCTGTTTTTAAGCATCAAGCCAACGGGCATTTTTGGCGTGGCCCGGGCGCAAAAAATCTGAGTTATTATCAAGGAACCCATCATGCAGCGCCATCTGGCCTTAATGCTTTATATCGCGATATGCGGCCTGATCGTATTTCTGGTCAAGGCCGAATGGATCAACGCCTATATTCAGATTGTCATCATGTTTATCGGCATCAACATCATGCTGAGCTCCTCCCTGAACCTGGTTAACGGATACATGGGTGAGTTTTCCTGTGGCCATGCCGGTTTCATGGCGGTTGGCGCCTATGTGACATCCATTCTGAACATGTGGTTTTTCACCAAAGGCAATCTGTTCGGGGATGCGCTGTTCAGTCCGTCCCTGTCCGTGATCCTGTTTCCCGTCACCCTGCTGATCGGTGGCGCTTGTGCAGCCCTGATCGGACTTTTGGTAGCCATACCCAGTTTCAAGACCCGGGGTGATTATCTGGCCATCATTACCCTGGCGGTCAATTATATCATCAAAAGCGCCATTGAAAACATTCAGACCATTGGGGGCGCCAGAGGATTCATGGGCATGCGCAAGGTGGTGAATGCCATGTCCGATACGGTTCCACTTCCCTGGCTCATGATCTGGATTCTGGTGTTTACCGGATTGACTGTGGTGGTACTGCACCGGTTTGTGTCATCCACATTCGGCAAGGGGGTCGTTGCGGTTCGGGATGATGAAATCGCTGCGGAAATCATGAGTGTGAACACCCAGCGGATGAAGCTGATTGCCTTCATGCTGTCGAGCGGACTGGCTGGAATTGCGGGTGGTCTGTTTGCCCATGTTCTGGGCTACATCAATCCGGGCTCGTTTACCATCATGAAATCGACCGAAATCATGGTCATGGTCTATCTGGGCGGCATGGGATCACTCAGCGGATCGGTCATGAGCGCAATTCTGTTTACGGTGTTGATGGAATTTCTGCGTCCGCTTCAGCTCTTCAAATGGGTGTTGATTCCGCTGCTTCTGATTATTCTGATGATGTTTCGACCAGAGGGTATCATGGGGCATCGGGAATTGCCTGATATGTTTCCGAAACTGCGCCGGCTGTTTCCATCGCGGGAGGTGTGATATGCCGGTACTGCAAATGCGGAAAATCAACCATTTTTTTGGCGGGCTTCAGGCGGTCCGGCATTTTAATCTGAATATCGAGGAAGGGGAGCTTCGGGGCCTGATTGGACCCAACGGGGCCGGAAAAACAACCATATTCAATCTGGTGTCCGGCTTTTACAGACCGACCGAAGGGGATATTCTGTTTCAGGGAAAACCCATTGCCGGATTGCGGCCCCATCAGGTTACAGCCCGGGGACTGGCCCGGACCTTTCAGAACATCCGTATGTGGAATTCCATGACTGTTCTGGAAAACCTGTGTATTTCCCAGCATTTTGATATGGGATACGGTCTTCTGGATACAATCCTGGCCAACAGGCGGTTTGTCGAAAACGAAAAGCGAATCCGGAAGACAGCCATGGAACTCCTGGAGATTCTCGATTTGCGCGACTATGCCAATGAATATCCAAAAAATCTGCCTTACGGCCTGCAGCGCCGGGTTGAAATCGGTCGGGCGCTCACCATCAAACCCAAACTCCTGCTTCTGGATGAACCGGCTGCCGGTATGAATCCATCGGATATCGACAAACTGATCGAGCTGATTCGATGGATAAGGGATCAGTTCAAACTGACCCTGTGGCTGATCGAGCATCAGATGAAGGTGGTCATGTCGGTCTGTGAAGCCATCAGTGTTCTGGATTTTGGTGAAATCATCGCAGAAGGCCGCCCCGATGAAATTCGTAACAACCCGCGCGTGATCAAGGCGTATCTGGGAGACGAGGGGATTACCCATGCTTGAAATTGAAAACCTGCATGTTCAATACGGCAATATCGAAGCCCTGCATGGCATATCCCTGCATGTCAAACCCGGTGAAATGGTGACACTTCTGGGCGCCAACGGCGCCGGAAAATCCACCACCCTGATGAGTATCATGCGGCTGCCGCCGCCGGAAGCACCCCGGGTGACTCAGGGTCGGATAATGTACAAAGGCATCGATCTGCTTCCGGTTCCACCGCATCTGGTCGTCGCCCAGCACAAAATCGGGCTGGTTCCGGAGGGGAGGCGGGTTTTTGGAAATCTGACTGTGCTGGAAAACCTGAAACTGGCCACCTATGCCAGGAAAGACACTGCCCAGATTCATCGGGATTATGAGCGGGTGTTTTCACTGTTTCCCAGGCTTTCCGACCGGAAAAATCAGCGGGTGGATACCCTGAGCGGGGGTGAGCAGCAGATGTTGGCCACCGGGCGGGCGTTTATGTGTGGTGCGGATTTCATTCTCCTGGATGAACCCAGCATGGGATTGTCGCCCCTGTTGATGCAGGAGCTGTTCAAGGTTCTGATGGACCTCAATCAGGCGGGTATGACCATTTTTGTGGTGGAGCAGAATGCACATATCGCCCTGAAATATGCCCATCGGGCCTATCTGATGGAGGCCGGTCAGATTGTGATGGAAGGAAAGGCCAGTGAACTGGCCACCAATCCGGAGATTCAGAAGGCTTATCTGGGATGAAAGAAGGCTGAAGGACTGAGGGAAATTGACCTGTCTGGGAGTCGTGGTTATTTTCAGTCTCAAATCCGATGCCTCGATCGGGGCATCATTACCGATATCCCTATGACATGGAGGTGCATCATGATTGGTGAACGACTGAAAACCGCAATGAATGATCAGGTCAGAAACGAACTGGAATCCTATTATATTTATTTGTCAATGGCCGCATGGCTCCATTCCAGAAGCCTGGACGGGATGGCGCACTGGATGCGCTGCCAGGCCCATGAAGAAATGGTTCATGCCATGAAATTTTTTGATCACATCATCGACAGGGGCGGGAAGGTCATCCTTCAGGATTTGCGGCAGATAAAGACAGACTGGACGTCATCCCTGGAAATTTGGGAAGACACACTGGCGCACGAGCAGTTCATATCCGGCAAGATCAATGATCTGACCAGCATTGCCCGGGAAGAAAAGGATTACGCTGCTGAACCCATGCTGGCCTGGTTTTCCAAAGAGCAAATCGAAGAGGAAGCAACGGCAGGCAAGGTACTGGATCAGATCAAAATGGCCGGAACCCATCAGGGCGGCATCATGTTTCTGGACCGGGAACTGGGAGCCAGGGCATTTCCTCCGGGTTCTCCGATTGATCCGGTGGCTTACGCTCAGGCAACGTAACTTAATTTGCTGTTGACAAAATGTCCCCCTTTTGGTCAATATTTCCCGGTTTGTGAGCGTTACTTATCAACAATTTTCTGGAGGTGTCAGCATGAAAAACGGGTTACGGTGTCTGGTTGTGGTTCTGATGGCAGTGATGGTGATATCCGGTGGTGCATTTGCCGCGGAAAAGACATTGATCAACGGTATTGATGCCAACTATCCCCCCTACAGCTTTATTGACAAAACCGGCAAGCCGGATGGGCTGGATGTCATGGCTGTCAACTGGATTGCAAAGGAAATGGGGTTCAAGGTCAAACATCAGCCGACCGAATGGGCCGCAATCATTCCCAGCCTGAAAGCCAAAAAAATTGATTTCATCGCATCCGGCATGAGTGTGACGCCCGAGCGAAAAGAGCAGGTCAATTTTACGGTTTCCTATTATCAGACCGTGATGGTTCTGGTGGCTAAGGACATTTCCGCCCTGACAGTGGATCAGGCCATTAACGGCAACCTGAAATGGGGGGTTCAACGCGGAACCTCGGAGGCCAAGTGGATCGAGGACAACCTGTTGAAAAAGGGAAAGGCCTTCAAGCTGCAGCAGTATGATTCCGCACCTCTGGCCATGGAAGACATTCTGAATGGCCGCATCGATGTGGCGGCTGTGTCCACGACATCTGCGGAGGAATTCATGTTGAAGGGAATGGCCATCAGGATTATCGGAAAATATGGCCAGCCTGATGATGAAACTGCTTATGCGGTTCGCAAGGAAGACACCGAACTATACAACAAGCTGAACGACGGACTGAAAAAGCTGATGGCAACCCCGTACTGGCAGGAACTGAAACATCAGTACGGCCTGAGATAATTTTATTTCATCCGGAATCATATGAAGGCTTCGGAATATTTTTCCGAAGCCTTCAATTTTGTGAGGAATGTGTATGTCACAGGGTATGACAGCCATCCAGGAAGGTTTCTGGTATCTGCTTGAAGGCGCATGGGTCAATCTGATTGTGGTGGTGGGGGCGCTGATTTTCGGGTTTTTGCTGGGGCTTCCCCTGGCCCTGGGTCAGGTTTATGGCGGAAAAATCCTGAGACGGGTTTTTGCGGTATATGTTTGGTTTTTCAGAGGAATTCCGCTTCTGGTTTTCCTGTTCCTGTTTTATTTCGGTCTGGTTGCCTGGCTGGATATCAACCTGTCTGCATTTACCGTTGCGGTTATCGTTTTGGGTCTGATCAGCGCGGCGTATCAGTCCCAGACCCTTAGGGGTGCGCTTCTGTCCATTCCGGAAGGGCAGATGAAAGCGGCACGGGCCCTGGGGATGAGTGATTTTCAGGCTATATTCCGGGTCATTCTGCCCCAGTCGATCCGGTTATCCATTCCCGGGTGGTCCAATGAATATGCCATTCTGCTGAAAGATTCTGCAGTGACATACGCGCTGGGGGTTTCCGAACTCATGTCCCGAACCAATCATGTGGCTTCCCGGACGTATCAGCATTTATATCTCTATATCACCGCGGGAATCCTGTTCATGATACTGACCTATGCGGGAACCCGCCTCATGGGAATGCTTCAGAAGCGGCTCACCGTACCCGGATATACCCGTTAGGATATCTTATGCCCTCCCCAACGCCGGTTCTGGCTGTTGAAAATATTACAAAAACCTATGGTATTCGCACGATACTGGATGGGGTATCCCTGTCCATTAACCGGGGCGAGATCAAGGTGCTGATCGGTCCGTCAGGCGCCGGTAAAAGTACCCTGCTGCAGAGTATCAATTTCCTGATTCAGCCGGACAGTGGGACGGTTGCGCTCGAAGGTCAGACCATTAATCCCCATGATAAAAAAGCGCTGTGTGCCTATCGTCAGCAGGTGGGTATGATTTTTCAGGATTTCAATCTCTTTGATCACCTGACAGCACTGGGCAATGTCGAGATCGGACTGATCCGGGTCAAACACATGATAAAAAATGAAGCCAGGGACCGGGCCGTGACCGAACTGGAGCGGGTTGGGCTGAAGCAGCATACAGCGCATTACCCGGCCCAGCTTTCCGGTGGTCAGAAACAGCGGGTGTCCATTGCCCGCGCACTGGCCATGGAGCCTAAGGTCATGCTCCTTGATGAGCCTACGTCAGCACTGGATCCGGAACTGATTGGCGAAGTTCATTCGGTCATCAGCAAGTTGGGTGAAGCGGGCATGACCATGATGCTGGCCACCCATCAGATCGGATTTGCCAGGCATCTGGCCCATGAAATGATCTTTATGGAAAACGGACGGATTGTTGAACAGGGGCCACCGGATGTCATTCTGGACGGCGCCGCCCGCCAGCGGACCCGTGAATTCTGTTCCCGGATCAGCGGCGCGGGTGAGAAACGCTGAAATGACGGAACTGGTTTACATCGGAGAGGAGGTTCTTCCGGCCCTTTTGAGGGGATTGTGGATCAGTCTGATTCTGATTCTGCCATCATCGGTTCTTGGATTTGCCGCCGGTGTTCTGGTCGGCGCACTGCGGGTTTATGGCGCTGCCGGCTTTCGATGGCTGGCCAATGCCTATGTCCTGATATTCCGAGGATTTCCCCTGATTATTCAGCTTTATATCTGGTATTTCGGTCTGCCGCGTATCGGCATCTATATGAGCCCCTACGGTGCGTCTGTCATGGGATTTGTTCTGTGCAGTGCGGCCTATCATTCCGAATATATCCGGGGGGCATTGCTGTCCATTCGTCATGGACAGATGCTGGCGGCCCAGTCCATCGGACTGAACCGGCTGCAGACCGTTTTATATGTTATCATGCCCCAGGCCTTTCGCCGCGCACTGCCCGGATGTGGCAATGAAATCATTTACCTGATCAAGTATTCCTCCCTGGCCTATATGGTTACCTGTATCGAGTTGACCGGTGAAGGCAAGATTCTGGCATCCGCATCATTCAAGTATATCGAGGTATTCATGATTATTGGTGCCATTTACCTGGGAATGGTTTCTATTGCAACCTGGCTGTTGTCCATGCTGGAAAATCACCTGACCATTCCGGGATTTGAGCGCTATCGAACCTGAATCGGAAACCACCGCATGCCGTTGATAACCAATCGGGAAATTCCATGTAACTATACATCCGCAGATGACGTCCAGATTGTTACCCTTCTGTTGGGATCATCTGTCTGGTATGCCATCCAGAGCCTACAGTATCGAAAGGTGACTGGCCGACTGCTCCGTCTGATTTATCGATTTATCGGGGATCTCTTCATGCTGCACAGAAATCCCTTTGTGGTTCAGGAGCTGATTGACAATTCCACCCGCCGTCAACATTTTCTGAAATCCGCCCGATTCGATCTGGATATGGCCAGACGTCATATGGTCGGTGTTCCGGAAGGTGATCTGATTATCCAGGCCTGCCACGACGCGCTGCAGAAGCTCGAAAGCCGCCTGGCAAAAGCCGATGATACCTGCAGGCAGATTCAACAGGTCATCGGCGCCGTCATTGGGATCGAAAATGTACGGTTTGACCCGTTTTCACTGATCAGCCATGCCACGGATGCCACAGACTGGCGAGTGGTCCTCCCTGTAGCCATTTTATATCCTTCAAAAGAATCCGAAATTCCGGGTCTGATTCAGGCCATATCGCAACTGGGCCTTCATGTTGTTCCCCGGGGCGCCGGAACGGGTTTGACCGGCGGCAGCATCCCGGCTGAAGATGGTTGCGTCATCATCAATCTGGAAAAACTCAACCGGGTTCAGGGCATATCCCATCGATCAATCAAACTGGCAGACGGTTCGGCCAAGGATATTCCGGTCATCATGCTGGAATCCGGTGTCATCACCGAAGATGCCATCCAGTTTGCTGCATCACGGAAACTGGTATTTGCAACTGATCCGACCAGTGCCTGGGCATGTACAATCGGCGGAAACATTGCAGAAAATGCCGGCGGCAAAACCGCGGTTCTCTGGGGAACAGCAATAGACAACATCTTGATGTACCGCATGGTTATGCCGGATGGGCGTCGGGTTGAAATCAGACGGAAGAATCACCCGGCTCGAAAAATTCAGCCAGGGGATTGGGTTGAATTTGAAATCGTCGGTCCGGACGGCGCCGTCATTGATCGGATCGGTCTGAATGCCGAAGACATTCGCAAGCCGGGCCTTGGAAAGGATATTACCAACAAGGCGCTGGGCGGGCTTCCCGGCATCCAGAAAGAAGGCTGTGACGGGGTGATCACCTCCGCAGAATTCATTTTATATCCGGCCTATCCCCACAAGCTGACCTGCTGCCTGGAATTTTTTGGTGAAGACATGGATGAAGCCGGCCGGGTGATTGTGGATATATCCCGCAATTTTGAAAACAGGGGACAGGAAGCCCTGATGGCGCTGGAGCATTTTGATGAAGAATATGTCAAGGCTATCGACTATACGGTCAAGGCTCCGATCCGGCAGCGACCCAAGGCCGTTCTGCTGATCGATATTGTCGGGCATACAGCGGATGAGGTGACGGCTGGTCAAAATAAACTGACACACCTTTTGTCACCCTATTCCCAGACATTTTTGACCATTGCAAAGACTCGGGAAGAGGGTGTCCGGTTCTGGAAGGATCGCAAAAAGCTGGGCACCATTGCCAGACGGACGCATGCATTTAAACTGAACGAAGATATCGTGCTGTCTCTGGATATGCTGGCCGACTTTTCTGCATTTGTGGATAACTATAACATTGAGGAAGACCGGTATAACCAGAAAACCGTTGTCTGGCAGATTGCGGCAGCCATTGATGGCAATTCAGAACTGACCCGTGATGCCTGGATGTTGCAGAAACAGGATGAGGCGCGAAAACTATGCAGGGAGATCCAGGATGCACTGGATCTGGCCGGGAAAATCCATCTTCAGGAAGAAAGTCACCTGAAACGGCTGATGGATGATCTGAATCTGCTTTTCAGCGGTGTTCCAGGGATGGTGGCGGGCCTTTCCGCAATCCAGACGGATGTCCGGAAACGGCTGATTGTCATTGCCACCCATATGCATGCCGGAGACGGAAATGTTCATGTCAATATTCCAGTCTTTTCCAATGACCGGGACATGATGAACCGGGCGGCTGAAACAGCGGATGCAATCATGGCCGAGGCCGTGTCCCTTGGTGGGGTGGTCAGTGGCGAACATGGCATCGGTATCACCAAATTCAAATATCTGGCTCCGGAAAAACTGGCAGAACTGTCCGCCTATCGGGACCGGGTTGATCCAATGCGGCTGATGAATCCCGGAAAACTGGAAAACCCGGATGTGCCGATTCGGGCCTTTGCCACATCTTTCAATCTGCTGGGAATCGAGGCCCATATTCTGCGGTATGGATCACTTGAAACCCTGGCAAAGGGAATATCCGGATGCGTCCGCTGCGGCAAATGCAAACCCAACTGCTGTGTTTTTTCTCCGGCCCAAAACCTCTTCTATCATCCCCGGAATAAAAATCTGGCGATTACCTCCCTGATCGAGGCTGTGTTATATGACGCCCAGCGATCCCATTCGGCCCGCTTCGGAATCCTCCATTATCTGAAAGAAATTGCGGATCATTGTACCATTTGTCATAAATGCCTGAGCCCCTGTCCGGTTCACATCGATACCGGAGAAATCACGGTCATGGAACGGGAGGTGCTTCAGGCATTTTCGATCAAAAAGCCGCCGATTCTGACCCGAATCATCCTGAATTATCTGGAAAGCCGATCCAGAATGGTCAACCGGATATTTCGAAAAGGCGGGCTGGATTGGGGCACCTCCATTCAGCGGATCGGAAGCCGGATGTTGACCGCCGGATTGTTTCCCGACAGACTGCTGGAATTTCCCCTGGCTGCTCAGCTTGCATCACCCCTTCCGATTCTGCCCGATGGGAGCTTGCATGACCTGTTGCCGCCCTATGGATTTCAGGAACTGATCGTTCTGGAGCCGGAGAAAAATGCCAACCATACCGTGTTCTACTTCCCGGGCTGCGGCTCCGAGCGTCTCCATTCAACGGTTTCCAGTTCCGCCATCTATTTGATGCTCAAAAACCGGATTCGCGTGGTTCTGCCGCCCCGGTTTCTGTGCTGTGGATTTCCGGCATGGGCCAATGCGGAATCCGGTCAGCATGACAGACTTGTTCTACGCAACACCATTATTTTTAATCAGATTCGGGAAATGTTGGGTCACATGACATTTGATGCCTGTGTCGTAACCTGCGGAACCTGCCAGGAAAGCCTGAATCATATGGATGCGGCAGACATTTTTGGATGTCCGGTGGTGGATGCCGCAGGGTTTTTGATGGCAGGCGGCCTGAAATCCGGAGCCGGGAAAAAACGGTTGTATCACATTCCCTGTCATGATTCTCTGGAAGGTCAGGGCATGCAGTTGCTGCAACAGGCAGACTACCTGATAGACGTTTCACCCCACTGCTGTTCCGAGGCCGGAACCTTGGCGGTCAGCAGTCCGGCCATTGCACATGCCATGTTGAGGAGAAAACAGAAAAGCCTGAATCAGCTCATGCCGGGTCAACGTCAACCCGCCATTGTACTGACCAACTGCCCGGCCTGTCTTCAGGGTCTGGGGCGGCTGACAGGAGGTCTGACGGTGCGGCATGTCTGTGAAGACCAGGCCCTTGCCATTGGCGGACCCGAATGGCAGAATGAATTGAAGGTGCATCTGAAGAACGCATCAGTGATGAGATTTTAAGCGACAATCTGGAAACATCGCCGAAAATGAAAAATCAAATTACCTGGTTCGATATCCCCATTCTGATGGAATCCGCCAATTTTACAATACATGTTCACATCATAGGAGAAAACGAAATATGGCATCAATTGTTCCAAGCCGTGAAGACGCATTCAACCTGCTCAGCCAGTACACACAGTCCGAAAGTCTCGTCAAACACGCACTTGCGGTTGAGGGTGTCATGCGGTATATGGCCAGAAAACGTGGGGAAGATGAAGAAAAGTGGGGTATTATCGGCCTGATTCATGATCTGGACTATGACAGATATCCCGAACAGCACTGTACCAAAACAGCAGAAATATTGCGTCAGCACAACTGGCCCGCGGATTATATTCGGGCGGTTGTCAGCCACGGGTGGGGGATATGCTCGGAAGAGGAGCCTGTTTTGGAAATGGAAAAAGTGCTGTACGCAATAGATGAATTGACGGGTCTGGTGACAACATCGGCGCTGGTTCGACCATCCAGAAGCGTAATGGATATGGATGCCAAATCGGTCAAAAAAAAATGGAAAGACAAACGGTTTGCAGCCGGCGTTGACAGATCCATAATTGAAAAGGGGTGTGCCATGCTGGGTATGGAACTGACCGATCTGATAACCGATGTGATCATGGGCATGCGGGATGTTGCGGAACGTATTGACCTGAAAGGCGTCAATCATTCAACATAAAGTTTTTGTCCCGGCATCAGCAGGCTGGATGATGTCAGATTGTTGATACTGAGAAATCGATCGATCTGCATCTTGTATTGGGAAGCGATGGAAAACGCATTATCCCCTTTTTTGACCTTGTATTGTTTCAGACCAGCCAGTTTTGTCGTATCTGATGTGCCTGTGGGTATCTTGAGGGTTTGCCCCACGGTCAAATTGATCGAGGACAATCGGTTGATTTCCTGAATTTTTTTTGCAGTGGTATTGTGTCGTTTGGCGATGTTGAAAAGATTGTCACCATTTTTGACTTCATACGTCAGGGGTTGAACAGCAGAAGCCTTGGATGCAGGTTTTGCAACCTTTACCGGTGTTTTGACCGGAGAAGCAGATGCTCTCGTTAGGACAAGGGATTGTCCTGCTTTCACTTTGCTGGTGGAACGAATGTTGTTCATTTTTGCCAGGAGATCAAGGGAGATTTTGTGCTTTTTGGCGATGCCTGAAAGCGTTTCTCCCTTTTTTACAATATGGGTTATGGAACCATTTTTGGGTTTTGACGGCTCTTGAGGCGTTTCTGAAATTTCCGGAATTTCATCCAGCTTGGACAGCAATATTTCCGAATATCCGATGGGAAGTTTAAGGGGATAGGCATCGCCAGGGGTAATTTCCCATCGCAGTTCAGAATTGAGCAGTTTGAGAGTGGGCTGCGGAATTCCGGTGGCTTCTGAAATGCTTTTCAGATGAAGGTTCCCCCGAATTTCCGTGATTTCAAATTCAATTGGCGGTTCTGGTGTGATATCCTGGATGCCATATTGTTCGGGATTGGAAACAATGTGCAATGTGGCTATAAATCGGGGTACATAGCGGGCTGTCTCGCGTGGCAGCTTTTCGTAGAGATCCCAAAAATTGTCAAGATAATTTATGGATTGACTGTTGATGGTCCGCATGACCCGTCCCTCACCACAGTTGTAGGCTGCCAGAACCGTCTCCCAGTCGCCAAACAGATTGTGGAGTTCCTTAAGATAGGCAATGGCTCCTTTTGTCGATTTATAAGGGTCCATCCGTTCGTCAATATAATTGTCCCGCGCCAATCCGAACCGGTATCCGGTCGATGCAATAAACTGCCACATTCCCAGTGCTCTGGCAGTTGAATAGGCAGTGGATTTGTATCCGCTTTCAATCAGGGGGAGCCATGCCAGCTCAACGGGCAGTCCCTCTTTTAACAGTTCTGCCTCAATCCACTGACGGTAGCGGCCGGACCGCTGATAGGCACTGGCAAAAAATTCTTTTTCAGCGCCCTGTGTCAGCAGATGAATTTCAGCTTTGACATGATCATTCATAACCAGGGGAATGCTGTTGTGATTGGGTCTCCGGGCAACATATTGAGACGAATAAATTTCTATGACGCGTTTGGAAATCAGATGCCGGATGTCCTCTTTTTGTTGCATCAGTCGGGGGCGATCATGGGTATTGATTTTTAATATCAGGGAATATGCGGTGTCAAGCGACTGAATGGCATTTTCGGTTTCTCCTTTTTGCCAGAAATCCTGAGAAAGCTGACAAAAATCAAGTGCTTCATCCAGAATATTCTGATTTTCAATACCAAATTCCAGGCTGTCCTCATCTTCCCCCGGGGGAATCAGATCCAGATCAGAATCACTGATTTCGCGTGGGATACGGGAAGGATAGGCAGATGGCGTAGAAGCGGTTGAAGCAGTTTGGTGGGCTGAGGCGATTGCGACTGAAGAGGCGGGGGCATCCAATTTTAAGGAAGGAGCAGAATCGGCATGCATTTGTTTGGCGCAACCGGTAAAGAGTATCAGGCAAAAAACAATGACGATTGGGAATTTATAAAAATTCAAGGTGATATCTCCAGTTTATTTTATATCATGGATAAACGGGGTACAAATACAACTGAAACCTGAATGCAAAAGGACAAAACCGATATCAGCGTCCCGGGATCAGAATAATTGATCTTTTATCCTTTTTAAAATCGGAGTGTCAAGAGCTTAAAATCAAAGATAGGAGTCAATAAGGGGTATGACGAGACAAAACTGAGAAAATCAATTGATTTTTTAACAAAGAGGGTGTTACATATTGACAATGAGGCACATAATTTAGCTATTGTACTGATAAAAGCCCGACAGGGGCTTTTTTTGTCTTCAAAAATGACCTGCGGACTACTGGCAGAATTGTCAATATTCTGATACCGAAGGGTCTATGCAGAGTTCTTTATCAGCGAACAGCCAATATTACAGATTTCACTTTCAGGACCAGAATGAATTTGAGGATTGATTGGATTTGAATGGTCTGGCTTTCAAAAGATCTTCTGAAAAATTAATAAAAATAAATCGTTTTTTATTAAAAAATAATTGATTTTTTCAGCAAACAGGATTAAAAGACAAATTTTGTAAGGATATTCCGGTGAGCGATGCGAACGCGCCAGCGTAGCTCAGTTGGTAGAGCTACTGATTTGTAATCAGTGGGTCGGGGGTTCGAGTCCCTTCGCTGGCTTCAACGCCTGAAAATCAACAGAATACAAAGCGAGTCAGTAAAATCGATTTGGGTGGGGTTCCCGAGTGGCCAAAGGGAACAGACTGTAAATCTGTCGGCGACGCCTTCGGAGGTTCAAATCCTCCCCCCACCACCAGCCGTAAACGAGCCGCAAGTAGGAGACCAGAGTGCAACGTGATGCACTTTGAGTTTGCCGGTACTACAGCGCCTTCTGTCAAATGATTAAATGGTTCTTAAGGACAACGGATGATCCGGGCTTTTTCTGAAAAAGCCTGTAATGTAAGCGGGAGTAGCTCAGTTGGTAGAGCTCCAGCCTTCCAAGCTGGATGTCGCGAGTTCGAATCTCGTCTCCCGCTCCAGCTTTTAGATTTGCAGCCGAATGCATATAGTCGTCAATTGTCCCTTAAACAGCATATGCCCACGTAGCTCAGTAGGTAGAGCGCTTCCTTGGTAAGGAAGAGGTTCACCGGTCCGATTCCGGTCGTGGGCTCCATTTCTTTTAAAAAGACATGCATTCAGGATAATATCGATCATTCGAGAATTTTTATATCAGGGGAGGTAGGCATATGGCTAAGGAG
>DFZE01000218.1:1946-4076 GCA_002382065.1 Desulfobacteraceae bacterium UBA4064 | reverse complement strand
ATAATAATTTCATTAACACATATTATTTGGAAACAGGCCGTATCTCCTTTCCCATCAACCTAGGGGTGGCGTGTGTCAGAAAAAACTAATTCCTTTTAAAGGCTGAAACCACTTGAAAACACCTTCAATTACCCTTTTGACAATTGTATGTGAGAATCCATCAATGGTTCAAAATAATCAGAAAATGGAAGGTCATTGAAATTGAATTCCTACACCTTCTTCCAAACACATGTCGGGAAGGTGTTTGGGCAGACTCGAACCAACTCCGGCTTTAAAATATAAAAATGCAGCTTAATCGGATAAAAAACTTGATAATCGAGTTATATTAACCGATTTAAAAGTGCCGTACCGGGATTTCCCGTCATGACTGCCGATGCTCACAGTGCCCTGTCTGCAAATCCTTCCGTTGTTCATGCCGGCGATGCGGTCATGGCCAATTCTTATCCGTATTGGGATGGAATTTACATTATGGATGCTGCTTCTCATTTGCGTGACAGCTATCTGGATCTCAAGGAGCAGTTCCCTGACAAGCTCGTTGTGATCAGTGAAACGGGCTGGCCAACAACCGGAGGTTCTGTGGGATCGGCTGTTCCCGATCCGATCAATGCGGCCTGGTATTTTTGGTGTGTCGAATCCAGGGCGAAGACTGAGGGTGTGGTTGTATTTTATTTCGAAGCATTCGATGAACCATGGAAGGCGGTCTATGAGGGTTCCCAAGGCAGTCATTGGGGTCTTTTTGACCAATATGGTGTTTTGAAGCCGTATATGGAATATGGTTTTTCCAATTCTATTCTGCCTGAAAACTATTGGAAGTGATTTTTGAGATTGGAAACTATAATCGGTAACGACAGTCATCGGGATAGCCCCCAGATCGTCTGGAATGCTCTCAGTCTGGGTCTGGTGGATTATGTAACGGCTCTCGATATTCAAAAAAAGACGGCGGAAAGCCTGATCAGCCATTCCAACCGATATGCAGCGGTCCTGTTTCTGGAGCATCCCCCTGTCTTTACCCTGGGCAAAAGGGGGGGGCTTGACAATCTTCAGGTTTCTCCGGAATTTCTGGCATCACAAAACATTCCGGTCGTTCCCACGGACCGGGGCGGAGACATCACGTTTCATGGACCGGGTCAACTGATTGTTTATCCCGTCATCCACCTGACCAGAAACCGTCTGTCCGTGGTCGATCTGGTTGACAGGCTGGAAGAGATCATGATTCGAACCCTGAAAATCTGGAATATTTCAGGCCAGCGCAGTCCGGTCAACCACGGTGTATGGGTTGGCAAAAAAAAAATCGGAAGCATCGGGATTCATATCAAAAAAGCAGTCTCGATTCATGGTATCGCCCTGAATGTCAACAATTCCCTGGCGCCGTTTGACTGGATCAATCCCTGCGGTCTGACCGGCATCTCCATGACCTCCATGAAACAGGAGCTGAATCGGGATGTGCCCATGGACCAGGTAATCCGGCAAATGCGTCTGAGCATTGAAACGGTCTTTCAGATTGAGTTGAAAATGGGAGAAAGGGGGAAAGCAGAAGGCAGAAGGCTGAAGAAGGATGGTGGCTGACTCAAATTTCACGGCTGAGAAACCTTTCCTGTCACGAATCCAAACCTTCTGAAAAACATTTTCACGCCGATCGGGCTGACCAGGCCAGTTTCTGAAACCGCCATTTCACGGCCCCAATTTGTCTTGAAGCGTTTGGCGTCTCAACACAAAAGCTGGTTATGCATACCTCGGGGCGGATATCCGGCGGAAAGATAGCAGGGCCCTTTCCGCCCTTCCAGAAAGATGCAGTCCGCGGTGAATAGGCAATTTAAATGCTTCAGCCGCTTTTCGATTCTGGGCGCCAGCTCCGGAATCAGGATTAGGATATAGCGGTTCTGATGGGCGCCGTTGCATTGTGTGTCTGGAAAAATAAGGGCCGGCTCAAGGATGAAGAAATCACTCAATAAGGTTTTGTCTTGAAAAACCCCGTCCTCAGGGCGGAGTCAGAGGAAATTGGCGGCGTTCTCATCCGGCGGAACTGAGGAACTGTTTAAATTCCTTTGATTTATCCGTTGCCGCTGAACAGCAGCCCGCATGGAAATCAAGCCCCGCATGAAAATGATCAGTCCCAACACACTGAAAATC
>DFZE01000218.1:0-1938 GCA_002382065.1 Desulfobacteraceae bacterium UBA4064 | reverse complement strand
CTGCCGCCCAGGAGTGCATCCCGGTAATTGATCAGAACCGTCACGCCGGCGGCGGTCATCAATACATTCGGATGTCTTTCCAACAGGGACAGGATACGTTCCGGCGCCTTTGTCAGCATATCCATGACCGGTTTTTGCTGAGCTGCCGCCAACTGGCTCAACAGTGGGGATATCCGGTGCAGTTGAATCATCTGCGGGGTTTTGAGACGCAGCGCTGCCGCCACACCGTCACGGCCCAATCGCTCGGCCACATCGGTTCCGATTCCCGGATGTTTGACCGCCACTTTCAGCGCTTCGGAGCCATAGTCCGTTACCAGCCGGTTCAGGGTTGCGGGATTGTGATTGACAGCGGCAATGGCCCTGCCCATCATGGATTCGGGGACATCATGCAGTGCATTCAGCATTCGGACCGGATTTTGTTTCAGAGCCCTGATGCCGGCCACACCATGTTCGGCAGTGAGTTTTTGAAGTTGAATCAGGGCCTTTTCCCCACCGGTTTCCGCCACTTCCCCGGCAATCTCTTTCAGAGCCTTTTCACCGCCCATTTCCGACAGTTCCCGGATTGCCGTCGATCCTTTGCGGGTAATGATTTCTGCCAGTTCAACCACCACTTTCTTTACCGCAGCCACGGGAACCCATGCACCCGAAAGAGCTGGAACCAGCACCAGAAATACCATCAATCCCGAAATCAGGCGAATTTTCTGAAACATGTAAACCTCCATAACATCCGTTTCGGCTATCATGACAGTGTTCAATTGATCATCCCGCTCTGAAACAACCGGTGATTACGATTTTCCCATGATCAGTTTTTGAGATGTTTCCAGGTTGGCCTTCAAAAGTTCCTGTATCTGCGTGTCCAATCGGCTTTTCAATCCGGTGTTGACATCGTGAATGACCCCGTTTCGGGTTGTCTGAACCAGATCCCGGCATGCCAGGGTCAGCTTCTGTTCCAGTTGATCATCGGCCCACCACTCCACCAGAATCGACCACAACAACCCTATCGGCACGCAATAGCGTTTGGGCAGCACCTGACAGATCGTCCATGACCCCAGAAAATCCCCGGTCAGGGATTCCGCCAGATTGATCATGGTCTGTTGACCCATTGCCTGAAACCCGGTCTCATATGTTTCCTGCATGATTTTGGTATAATTGGCCATTTCAAATCGGGTGGCATCAACCGGGAGATCCGCCTTCATCACAACAACCCGGATATCCGATACCATCTGATTCTGATTGGCCTCCAGGGAATAGGCGCATGCTTTCAACACAGACTGGATATTCTGCCGAATCCGGTATTCGGAATACACATGGTGTTCAAAGGATATCTGAACATAGTCAGACACCCGCCTGGAGTCGGTATCGTTCCAGACCCGGTCAAACCAGTCCCCGATCTGACGGCCCAGAATGTTGAAACGGGCACCAAGCCCGGTCATATCCTTTACAAAATCCGGGATGCCGGATTCATAGTTGTCAAAGCACTGGTTCATGTCGGCCATTGCCTGGTCCGCCGCCGCCTGATTTCTGGCATGATACTGATGAATCACCGGGTGGATGTCGGTCTTCAAAAGGGCTTCAAGCTTCTGCGGAGTGGCATCTGCTGGTGCTGCCATTTCCGGGAAGGGTGTGATGACCCGGATGATGTCGCTCTGGTATTCAAAAAACAGCCAGGCTGCGCCCATCAGAATCAGGCCGATACAGCAGGTCACCAGGTTTTTTACCCGCGGCTGACTGTTTTTTTTTATGTGACCGGTCCTTTCTGTGCGTGTGAACTGAGAATCATTTGTCCGGATTTTTTCCATAGCTGAGTTCTGTTGGTCGGATCGTTGGATGGAAATCATCGCTTTTTGCGAGAATGGGTCAACGCCTTAGCGCTAAAGAAAAATGACCCGTTTATGCTAATAATAACTGACCCGGCAATTGCGCATGAATAGCGATTTG
>DFZE01000083.1 GCA_002382065.1 Desulfobacteraceae bacterium UBA4064 | reverse complement strand
GATGCAGCCAGCGCAGCAGCCTATCTGCTGTCATCCAACCCGACAGGCAACTGGCCATATCTGTTCTGCTATCGCCTGGTGCCGGTACCGGATCATCGATATGAATACGCTTATCCCGTAACCATCCTTGACCGAACCGGCAGAATCCGCGGCGGTTATGACCATTATCAGACCGGCTGTTTTCCCGGTCGCATGGAAGCGGACTGTCAGTTCAAAAAGGGAGACATTGTGCAGTTTGGTCAAACCAGACTGACGCTTGGGGTGATTGAGGCATTGCCGCCATGTCCGGATTTTGTCAAAAAAATGAAGGGTGAAAATGGCCTGCTTGACGCCTGTGATGACACATACCTGGTGCTGTTCGGCAAAGGCGGCAAAAACCATGACCATTTGCATGAATGCGAGATGTTTGTCCCGGATGCACAGGTCCCGCGCTATATCACGGTATTACAGGGGCGGATATTGTCCGGCAAAAAACGGGCGCCCCGGCCCGTAATGGATTTTTATCAGAAAAACCTGTTTTTTCGGTGGCTGGCCGACAATCCCCATCTTTTCAGTCATGAGCCCGTTCTTGTTGAAGAAGGGGACCACTTCTTCCGGTTACGGTTCCGGGGAATCACGGATCATATTTCCTGCTGTTTTACCGAAACGGGTGACATCATGATCATGGTGGATTATTGCCATGACATTTTTGATATCGTGTTGGATTTTGATCTGGTTGAAACGCAGATGCCGGATGGCCGCTATTTGTGCACCTTGTGCCGGGACAATCCATCAAAAACAGACTCGTCGCCTGTTCTGATGTATGAATCCCGGGATGAATTGTGGAGCAGGCATTCATTTGAAGAATTGGCGAAGTGGACCCGGGAGACATTTACAGATGACACGATGCTTTGCCTGTCCCGATATGGCGGCATCACCGCGGCATACATCGCATCCGATGAAAATCTGGAAAGATACCGGAAACAGGAACGGTTTTTTGCAGAAATACCCGTGGTGGTGGAAAGGAAATAAATGGCAAAACTATCCAGCAGTGAAGGGATGACACTTGAAATCTGTTTCAAGGACTTTGAACACGGCTGGGTTTATGAAATCAATTTGTTATGGCGCGACCAGCCAATACTGAACGAAGCAATTTTGGGTCGTAAGCAATTACGGGAAAAATATTTGCCTGGAGCAATTTTTGCCAACGATTATCGTGAAAGCGAACTGTTGCCTGTACTTAAAGATGTTCTTGAGACCAATCAGCCCGATTACTGGGAACCAATGGAGCCGGATGTCATTCTGGCCATTTATCCGGGAATGTATTTTCCATTTCGAACTAAAAAAAGCTGTTTGGTGTGGGAAAGTGATGAATCCAGCAATAAACGGGAGGAACGGGAAAAATTGAAGGCGGGAAAGGGGGTTTTTCCGGATGATTGGTTTACCCTGATGTGTTATGTGGATGCGTATGCTTTCAAGAGTGGTGAATACTGTGGAGACGGCATCAGCCTGCATCTGGATATCAGAAGGCAGGAACTGGAGCGTTTTTATGAAGACCTGAAGACCGAATATCTGGATTTCAAGATGCGGTTTGGCGTGGATCAGTTCAACCGGGAAGAGGTTGGTGACGATTGGGAGCCAATGCAACTATAGCCTGGGGATGAATTCAATGTCACAATCCGAATCATTGAATAAAATCCACGTTTACGGTGACTATGGCTGCGGCTTATGGATCGAAGGCGCCTGCACCGATCTGGATGACCAAAGGCTGCCTTTTGTTGTTTCGCCTGAATTGCGTTTCCGCTTTGACGCATGGGTTGAAGACTATAACCGGCTGATGACAAAAGAAGACATGGATGAAAACGAATGGCCGTTGAATGAACAGGAAGGCAGGGAAATAGCCCGGGAGATCAAACGGCTGGCCGGACCGGATATTGATGTGATTTATGGGCCATCCTGGGAAAGCGAGCATGATTACCGGTCAATGCCGGTTGAAGTGATGGTATAAAAATGAGCGAAACCTTGAAAAGCATGCTGAACGGGTTGAAGCTGGAAAATATCAGGCCCGAACAATGGCTCATACTGGCCTGCATCGCGGGTGTCGGTCTGCTGATTTACTGCATTTTTCTGGGCGCAACCAACCGGATCGTCTTCTATCGGAACAAAACCGACATGTTTTTGTCTTTTTTGTACTGGGTGCTGGCGCTGGTGTTGGCATGGTTTGCCATGACACCGGAAAACCGGGAGGTGTTCCAGCGATTTTGCATCATCGTCATTGGTGCATCATTATTACAAAACATTTTTACGGCATGGAAGCACAATCCGGGCATTTATCGCCTGCTGGCAATCCCCATCGGTGTTTCCAAAACAGTTTTGGGGCTGCTGTTTGTCGCAACATGGGTTGAAGTGCTGTTTGGCAGCACCAAAAAACGGCGCAATCAAACCATCCAGATGGGTATTCTTGCCGGATTGCTCAGTGGTTTGATTTATGCCCTGGTCAATGGGGATGCGGTGATGGATTCAAGACCTGAAAAATGATGAAACGCCAAGGGCTTATAAGACAACTATGGGATAAAATTTGTCTGAACGATCATTCTCTGTCAATCCCATGCATACACGAAAGGATGTGTTAAATGTCTGTCCCACAACAGGTTGTAGAACTTATCGAAGGGTTTGAATCCGGATTCAATCAATACAAACATTCCAGCTATGGTGAGACACAGGTCCGTGTGGACTTTATCAACCCATTTTTTGAAGCCCTGGGATGGGATATGGCCAACAAAACCAGACGTGAAGTGACACATGAATATTCATTGGATAATTTTTCGACCAAAATCCGACCTGATTATTGTTTTAACGCTGGCGGAGATGGAAAAATCTTCTTTGTGGAGGCCAAAAAACCGTCTGTCAATCTGGAGATGGGCTATAACCCGGCAATTCAGTTAAGACGGTATTCTTGGACAGCCAACCAGCCGATAGGCGCATTGACCGATTTTGAAGAATTGTCCGTTTACTATGGCAGAGGAATCGAGCCCAAAACCAGTGACGGCCCGGATGTGGGAAGGCTATTCTACTGCAACTTTAAAGATTATGCGGACAAATGGGATGAAATCTACGCACTGTTTTCCAGACAGGCCGTTCTGGATGGCTCACTTGAACACCACGCCGCCACAGCAAAGACCAAACGGGCTATTCAGGAAGTTGATGCGGTTTTTTTAAACGATATCGAATCATGGCGTTCTCTCTTGGCATGTCATATTGCTTTGAATAACCCGAACCTGACTCAGCGGGAACTGAATGCGTCGGTTCAGCAGACAATTGACAGAATCATCTTTTTGAGAATCTGTGAAGACAGGGATATCGAACCCTATGGCACACTTAAAAAGTTGTTATCTGATGAATCTGTATATCAAAAGCTGATCCGTCTGTTTAAGGTTGCAGATACCAAATACAATTCCGGCCTGTTTCATTTCAAGGACGATCCCAAACGGGGTGAATCTGCGGATACGCTGGCGCTTGAACTGAATATCCATGATGAACCACTGAAACAAATCATCCAAAGACTCTATTTTCCGGACGGTCCCTATGCGTTTTCTGTTATGCCAGCAGATATATTGGGCCAGGTATATGAGCGTTTTCTGGGCAAAATTATCCAGGTGAATGCGGATCGATCTGTTGTGGTGGAGGAAAAACCAGAAGTCCGTAAAGCGGGTGGCGTGTATTACACCCCAACCTATATTGTGGATTACATCGTCCGCAACACGATTGGCAAGCTGCTTGAAGGAAAAACTCCGGATAATGTCTCATCCATTCGTGTGCTGGACCCTGCGTGCGGGTCTGGATCATTTCTGATACGTGCATATCAATACCTTCTGGACTGGCATTTGGACTGGTATATGAATCATAACCCCCAAAAACATACAAAGGGCAAAGCCCCCATTCTGTATCAGGATTCAAACGATCATTGGCATTTGACCATTGCGGAACGGAAACGCATTTTGTTGAACAATATTTATGGTGTGGATATCGACTCGCAGGCTGTCGAGGTATCAAAACTTTCCTTATTACTAAAGGTTCTGGAGGGTGAAAACAGCCAGAGCATGACCCGGCAACTTTCACTGTTCAAGGAACGGGCACTCCCGGATCTGAGCAACAATATTAAATGTGGGAATTCATTGATTGGTAGGGATTTTTATTCCGGCCAGCAGCCTCTGTTTTCTTTGGATGAAAAACTGCGGATCAATGCCTTTGATTGGGAAGCTGAATTTGCAGACATCATCAAGGCCGGCGGGTTTGATGTGGTGATTGGGAATCCGCCGTATGTGCGCATACAGAATATGAAGGAATGGGCGCCAGTAGAAGTGGAATTTTATAAGAAGAGTTATCGCACAGCGAGCAAAGGGGATTATGATATTTATGTTGTTGTAGTGGAAAAAGGGTTGAGCCTGTTAAACTCAAATGGAAAACTCGGCTTTATTCTTCCCCATAAATTCTTCAACGCGCAATACGGCACTCCGCTTCGTGATCTGATTTCAAGCGGGAAACATCTTTCTGAAATTATCCACTTCGGGGATCACCAAATATTTAATGGTGCCACTACTTATACCTGCCTGATGTTTTTGGATAAATCTGGAATGGAGTATTGCAAATATAACAGAGTTGATGATATCGCTGAATGGACTAACACTGGGAAGACCTTGGAAAGGTTATTATCTGCATCGAATATTACCTCTGCTGAATGGAATTATTCAATTGGTCCAACTGTAGGTCTATTCGAAAAGCTTACAGACATGCCTATAAAAATAGGAGATATATGTCACTTATTTGTTGGTCTTCAAACTGACGCAGACGACGTTTATATATTGGAAGAAATGCAGATAGATGAAAAAAATGTTCTGTGTAGGTCAAAATATACCGGCAAAGAACACTGGTTTGAAAACAGTCATTTAAAACCATTTCTCAAAGGTTCTTTGAACATAAGACGATATTATTTTTCAGACGTTACTAAGCGATTATTATTTCCTTATTTTACTAACAGCGGTAAATCGATTTTAATCGACGCTGAAGAATACAAATCAAAATTCCCATTAACCTGGACTTATTTAGAAGAGTGTTCTGAACGATTAATGTCCAGAAATAAAGGCAAAATGGGCAAAAACTGGTATGGTTACGTCTACAAGAAAAATCATACCCGATTCGATAGTCCTAAACTCCTTGTACCATCAATCGCGACTGGTAGTTGTTTCACATCTGACGTTGAGGGAAATTACTACTTTGTAGGTAGCGGTGGGGGCGGTGGGGGTGGATATGGTATCAGTCTCTTATCTGAGACAGAATTTGATTATTTTTATCTTCTGGGCATTTTGAATTCGAGTCTACTGAGTGCCTACCTGAAATCAATTAGCTCACAGTTTCAAAATGGTTATATTGCTTTAAATCGTCAATATATCGAGAAACTCCCCATCCGCCCCATAAACTTCTCAGACCCGTCAGATGTTGTCCGTCACACCCGCATGGTTGCCCTGGTTCAAAAAATGCTCGACCTGAACAAACAGCTTTTATCCACCCGGCTGAAACAGGAAATTGAGGAACTCAAGCGTGATATCACCCACACCGACAAGGAAATTGACCGATTGGTCTATGAGCTTTATGGACTGACAGATGAAGAGATTGCCATTGTGGAAAACGGTTAAACGATATGCCGAAAAGCCCTCATCCGCATAGAATCAATCAGAAATATGAGATGGTGACAGTGCAATTCAATTGAATCCAAAAATGGGAAACCCTTCGAAAATGGATGACAATGAAAACAGCGAATGGTGGAAAGAGGCGGTTGCCAATGCCAAGTCTCTTTCTGATCTGGAGCATATATTCAGGTCACTTTGGCCATCCATTTTTCCAAAACCCATTCGTAATCCGCTGTTTGATTTCCCGGATGTGATTATTCATGCATCAGAAACCTCTGTAAAAAAACATCCTTCATACCACAACGCAAAAACAGGTGATGCAGAATCCGCATCGATACTGATAGACGATACCATCAATTCAGATGCAGTTGATGAAATCAGGAATCTGCTTTGTGGAAGGAAACCGATTATTTTCTGCGCACATGCTATTGAACGTGAAGGCGTCAACGCCATTCCGGAAGTGTTTGCAGACAAACTATCCCAAAAACTTGGGTTCATCGTCGATAACGGGATTATTCAGATCAACCAGGTGGGACATACCGGTTCAGATGGTTTTGGCAGGCTTGCAAGACAACCTGTTTTTGAAGGAAACGTGATACCCGGCCAGGATTATTTGATGGTGGATGATTTTGTGGGGATGGGGGGCACACTTGCCAATTTGCGGGGATACATCGAGTCCAAAGGTGGTAAAGTCATCGCAGCGACTGTTTTGACAGGTAAACAGTATTCAGCCAAAATCGCACTGAATCACGATACATTACAGAATTTGAGGGATAAACATGGAAGAGAACTTGAAAACTGGTGGCAGGAAAGGTTTGGTCACGCCTTCGACAGCCTTACTCAATCAGAGGCTCGCTACCTTCTCAAAACCGAGAATGCTGACCGAATACGAAAAAAAATTGCTGCGGCAGAGCAAGGTTGAAATTTCCGAAGCCATTCGAAAATTGGATGGAGGTTTCCAAAAGACAAATGAATGACCAAAACAATTCCGATGATTTTGACAGTCCCTGGAAAGACATTCTGGAAGCCTGGTTTCAGGAATTCATGATATTTTTCTTTCCCCATGCCGCAGAGGATATCGACTGGGATACGGGATATGAATTTTTGGACAAGGAATTGCAGCAGGTCGTGCGTGATGCGGACCTGGGAAGACGTTATGCGGACAAACTGGTGAAACTCTGGTTGAAAAACGGCCAGGCAGCTTACGTCCTGGTGCATGTGGAGATTCAGGGGCAAACCGATATCGGATTTGCAGAGCGGATGTTTGTTTACAATTACCGGTTTTATGACCGATTCCGAAAACCGGTTGTCAGTCTGGCGGTGCTGGCGGATGAAAGTCCGGATTGGCGTCCGGACCGGTTTGATTATGGTTTGTGGGGCTCGGAAACCGGTATCCGGTTTCCGGTAGTCAAACTGCTTGATTATCTGAAGCGTTTGGATATGCTGGAGGCATCCGAAAATCCATTTGCTCTGGCAACCCTGGCCCATCTGGAAACCCAAAAGACCCGGCAGAATCCGGATATGCGGTTTGAAAGCAAACTGCGGTTTGTCAAAAGCCTGTATATCAGAGGATGGGACAGGAAAAAAATCATCCTGCTGTTTCATTTCATTGACTGGGTCATGAGACTGCCCGGGCATCTGGAAGACCGGTTGTGGGATACCATACACAAAATTGAGGAGGAAGGTAAAATGTCATATATCAGCAGTGTTGAACGGATTGGATATAAACGGGGGCTGAGCGAGGGCATTGCTCAGGGAGTTACTCAGGGAGTTGCTCAAGGCGTTAAACAAGCCATTGAATTGGGACTGAGCCTGAAATTCGGCGATGACACAGCGGGTTCATTGATGCCGCATATCCAGAACATGCAGGACCCGGACTGGTTGATGATGATCAAGGACGCGATCCGTTCGACAGACAGCATCGATGAAATCCGGGAACTGATCATGGCAAAACCAGGGCGGGCATAGGTGGGGAAAAAACGGATGTTCGACATCATTCAGTCGCAATTGAACATGATTGAAGAATCCAGGCAGGTCAGGATTCTGTATGCGCTGGAATCCGGCAGCCGGGCATGGGGTTTTGCTTCGCGGGACTATAGTGGACCCCAAAATCCG
>DFZE01000049.1 GCA_002382065.1 Desulfobacteraceae bacterium UBA4064 | reverse complement strand
AATTTGGGAGTTCCGGCCGCCATCTTTAAAAGTTAAGTATATATGGTATGTTGTGCTTGATTTTACGAGAGGTCACAAAAACTGGGAATTTTATCTTAATATTTTTCAAAATATCCATTAGATTTTTATGTAATACTTTGAAATTCAAACTGATCAGCATTTTCGGGACGTCCCCGGGTTTCTGTTTCCCCATCACATCCCGCTTTTTAGACGATAATAATGCCTTCTGCATGAAGGTTGATCTTAAAGCCAATAAATTCGATCTGTTTCAGTTGTGCCTCTGTGACTGGCAATATGATGATTTGATCTTCCGCCTCTTTAACAATCTTGCTCAGGTTTTCCTTCATTTTTGTCTTTTGCCTGTCGGATAGCAGGCAATGAAAAAAACTGTATTGAATTCTTGAACCATATCCCTGCATGATTTTCGCTATTTTTACAAGCCTTTTTTCATCCGAAATGTCATAGCCGACCAGATAGTTTTTTTTCATCGGATATAAAATCCCTGGTACCTGTCTGTTTCCTTGAGAAGGTATTTGCCAAGTAGCCTGAATTGAAGCTCGATCGTTCTTTCATAACTCAACCGGTATTGAAACATGGGATGGGTCACCAGATCTTTTTTTCGCATCTGATATTGTATCAGAAACTTTTTTCGACCTTTTTCGTTCAGGTAGCAGACGTTCTGAAACTGGTGAAAATCTTTCTCCTTAAAAACACCATTATTGATGGACGATAAAACAACGGAGTCCACGATGGGCTGACGAAAGAATTCCATCATATCCAGGGAAAGTGAAGGACGCCCATATTTCATGGTATGATAAAACCCGCAGTATGGATCAAACCCCACACGAAGAGCCGTCCCGGTGCAGTCTTTGGCCAGAAGACTGTATCCAAAGCTGAGTAGCGCATTGGTTGGATCACGGGGTGGCCGCCGGTTTCTGTCATTAAACAGAAATAACAAGCGCCTGTCCGGTTTGACATATCGTCCGAACTCACTGAAATATATTTTGGCTGCCATTCCTTCAAATCCACGCAAACTGTCCAGCTTTTCCGAAGATTTGGCCTTTTTTATCAATCCTTTGATCTTGTCAAACAACACCTGATCATCGCTGTTGTTTTCTTCCCTCAAATACCGCATCATCATGGTTCTCATGTTCACCATCTTTGAAATGACAACCACTTTGGATAGCTCGAATGATACATTCGTATCAAAATGGGCTTTCCATTGCGATTCTCTGAGCAATCCATGATAATGCAGAAACGATGATGATACGCCAAGATACATTCCACCAAAGCTGAGATAGTGAATCGGGATTGAATTTTTCAGACAGGTTTGCGTCACCTGGGTCGTCGATTGGACCGGCCCGGTCAGAACAATTTCTCTCAGTTGTTCAATCCGGACTTCGCCAATTACCTCGCCACCCGGGGCCGTAATTTTTATATTCCCGTCTGAAAGGTTCAGATAGGCGCCGATGGTATCGACATACAAAATATCACCATCGAGTGTACTGGGCAGAATTGTTCTGGCGTTGACTTTTTTACCCTGTAGAACCTCCTCTTCTTCTGGCAGACATATGGCATTCAAAGAGCATGAAACACATTTGTTGCGATTTTCAGCCAAAGGCGGAGGTTCTTCGCTTTGGGAAATCATTTTGCATTCGGCAATCACCCGCCGCGTTTCCTGAATGAGATCGGATGTCAATGGAACCTCGGCTCTGGCTTTTGATCCGATATAATATACAAACCCTTTATCCGGCAGCAACAGGCCGTTTTCCTGCATCAGCAGGGCCTGGGCGCAAACCTGAACCTGGTCGTTCAACCAGGGTCCTCTGTCCTTTGGTTTTTTACCTTTTTTGTATTCAACGGGATATTTATTCCCACCGTCATCTTCTTCCAGTAAATCCAGTTTACCGATGATACCCAATGTTTCAGACGAGAAATAAACAGACCGCCGATGAATCACATCTTCTTTTCGACTGGGCTTGCCTTCCTTGCTCCTCAGATCAACCACGTGATGACTGCTGCGTCCGTCAACCGTATGGGTGTTGTCTTCAAACATCCCACGGACATATTCCAGAAAGAACCGTCTGGGACAATACACAAAGGCATTCAGATAGGAAACGGGAATATAATCATTGGCAAGTGTATTCATATTACACCCATAAACCACAACGTATGCTTTTGAAGGGAATCCATCTTCATTAGATTGTGCCACCATACCGCTTGACATCAATCAGGCGTTGTGGCACCAATAATCTATCATCTACAAACAACAGGAGTATTCGTATGGCAATCAACGAATCGGCAATTATTTTTAACTGCCTGATCAAATTCGAAGATGGACTGTTTGTTGCCCATTGCCTGGAACTGGATATCGTTGCAACCGGCGCTACACCGGATTTGGCCAGGTCTGAACTGAATGATCTGATTATCGCTCAGGTGGATTATGCTTTCAGCAATGACAACCTGGAGCATCTGTATCACCCTGCACCATCTCAGGTATGGAAGGAATATTTTGATTGTATGCCCCAACCCGAACAAAAAATTCGGGTTGAATCCAGATTCCGGAATGATCATTCCGAAAAATTTGTTCCGCCCTGGATCATATCAAAAACCTGCTTGATGACGGCAGCAGAACACAATGTCTAAGTCGCCATTGAAACTGAAAGAACTGTTGCGCCGGCTTTCAAAATATGGTGTTGTTGTCATCTCCAAAAGAGGAAAAGGATCAGAGATCATTCTGCTGTTGCCGAACACGGACAATCCCCAAAAGGGACCACAATATCCGCTTAAAAATCATGGAGATGGCACCGAAATTTCAATCCCTGTCATTAATGCCATTTTAAGGCGTTTTAACATTACCGATTTTTGGGATTGATCTTCTGATGCCGGAAATATTTCGCATGTCGCACACCCTTATAACCATCTCAAAAAAGCAAGTTGATTGACTCCCTCTCATTTCAGTTGACTGAAACAATCCGGCACATGCCCATCCCCTGGGTTGTTTTCACACCGATGCCTGAAAAGAATGCGAACTGCAACAGCGCATGGCATAGTTGACTGATTTCATTCTGAAAGATAAATGTCATTTTCCCGGTCGCTCCCAGGACAGTTCCACCCTTGCGCAATGCATAGGGCTGTGTTTGAATATTGAAGTGGGCAAAACTGACATCTCCAAAGTCATAATCTTCCGGTAAACCAATTTTTGAAAACTGGTTCCATCGTCTGAGCAAATTGCCAAACAGCAAAGACGGTTCGGGTAACGGGTAGTGAAGATCCCCTTTTTTGAATGACATGGGGCTAAGGGCAAAGACAGAAATTTTGCGGCATGTCACACTGTTGTGAATCATGTCCGAATAGCTGTTCCGTCCGGACCACTCAAATCCATCCGGATTTCCCCATACAATCTCCTCCACCTCAAAAAAATGAGATTCGAGTTGTATTGGTTCCCGCCAGACCCCTTTTTCCATCGACAAAAAAAACATTTCTTCCAGCTCTTCATTCAAAATACCGATGCGGACCCAATAACTCTCATTTATCACAACCTGTTTTTCAATATTCATGACAGGTGAAATTGAAAAAGGCGGCATAATGCCTGCATCATGAAGTGTCTTTCCAAATTTTTCATCCGTTTTTGAAATCCGGTCCAGAAAAACCGGATGCATCAGGCAGTGGAATGATCGCGATAATTTCCCTTTGGATAATGCGCGTAGATTGATAATGGCTGTGACCGGCATGATAAATTCCTATCTGTCCAGGTACCAGACGCTTCCCTGACATTTAATGCTGTTTCCTTCGACTGAAAATTTTCCAGACTTGGAGACACCGGGTTGATAGTCAAGAACCTGTCGAAATCCTTGATGATACCCCTTTCGAAATATTTTCGGGATTTTAAGGTATCCCAGTGTGCTGTCAAAATACTGATTCACCCTGTCCGGATGAATGACACAAACCAGATCGGTCTCATAACAACTGATGTTTCTTCGATCTACTTCAAACAAAGACCATCTGCCTTCTTCCCCTCTGATCAGGTGATAATAGGTTCGAAAAAGACTGGCATGCCATTTGCCATCGGATTCGACATCCATCCAATCACTGAGATTTTCCTGTTTGATCCAGTCGATATAGTTTTCTTCCCGATTTTTGCTCTCTGTAGATTGGACAATTGATTTTGCCAGCCGACTGACCCCGATCTGTATCGGATTGACCGGCTTGTTGCCATTTCCAAAACCGGTACACAATGTCACTGACGGCTCCCAACTTCGTGTTACCAGTATGCCCCTGTCCCACAGCGGTTTGGATGTCAGATCACCTTCATACACATACTCCCACAGCATATCGAAGAGAATTTCTCCCATCCAGTCCCCTTCGGAAAGTTTGAAATATTTTGACAAAATGGTCGGATCAAACCGGTTTCCCATATTTTTGAGATCCAGAAGATATTCTGGCATGGCGTTTGGTGGAATGGTGGAAATATCCGGTTTGATTCTGTTGCCCACAATAACCAGCTCAGCGTCTCTCATTCTGCCTTTTCGATTCAACCGACCAGCCAGTTGAATCAGGCTGTCCGGATTGCACAACTCCGTTACAATCGCATGGGCATCCAGATCGCATCCGGCTTCGATGGCGGATGTGGCCAACACCAGAAATCCCCTGTCATTTTTTTGGGCGGTAATGATTTGCTGAATGACATCGCTTCTTTGACGGGATGTCATCCTACCATGATATACAAGCGGAGACAGATCCTGAAGCTGGCGATACAATATGGTCAAATCGCTGATATATTCAGTTCTGGCGATTACCCGTTTGGCTGGGTCAAACCGTTTTCGAACCTCTTGGGCAATGGTTTCGATCAGCTCCCTGTCACCCTGTATGGTGTCGATGAGTCGAATGTTCCTGTCAAATCCCACCACATTGGCAGATAACCGTTGAAATTCTGTCTGACGGTCTGCCAACGGTCCTGACGTAGCATCAATCGGGGTGAGAAAATTGACAAACTGTGCGTGAAGCGTTGCACTCATCACACACAGATCTTTGCCTTTTATGAAAAGTGCCTGAAGCAGCTTGATAAAATTGGAAAACGCCAGGCCTTCGTATTCATGGGCCTCATCAAAAATTACAAACGGCCGTTTGCTAAGGCTGGAGCCAAAAATCCGGTGCGGGAAAATGTAGGATTTTATCTTTTCGCCGTATCCAAACAGGCGAAACAAAAATTTATCCAATGTGGTGATGATGATATCGTCTGCAAACAAATGCCGATGATAGGTATTTCTGATGTCTTCTCCATTGCGGCAGGAAAAACGCTTGCAACTTCCCCCCATATCCACTGTAATATTGAGGTCTGTGATACCATGTAGGGACAGGGAATTGGCAATGGCAATGACCCGTTGGCTCATGTCTTCAATCAGGGATTTGGATGGCAGTACCATTATAATCCGCCGTCTTTTTCCAAGGTTGTCCACATCATTCAATGCCGGAAGCAGGATGGCTTCGGTTTTTCCGGTTCCGGTCCCTGCCCTGATCAGTAGGGCCGGATGGCCTTCGGACTGGTAATATGCATTCCAGACCTCATGCTGAAGGGGATTAGGTTCGAAAGCAACCGTGTTCTTGTAGAATTGTTCCATATCCATTTAGTCCCTCCTCAGGATGATACTGACCGTTTCATCCATGAATAGAGTCTGATCATTTTTCAACAGATTTTCAATATCTTTGGAATCGGCTCGCTTCCTGTCATTCAGGCAAAGCACTTTTAACTGAAAATCGAGTGACAGATCCGATCGTGAGAACGGCCAGGGAGTGACTGAAAAAATAAGAGGCATCGTGCTGATCCGTTGGCTCGTAAACTCCATGAATGTGCGCGGGGAATCAGTTTTGTTTTCAATTGACTTGACCGCCAGTTCTGCCTCAATTTGATCTGCCATGCAAAGCAGATACAGATCATCAGCAAAGGTTGTTTTTTCCCTTTCTGTCAATCGGGACTTTTCCCGATTGATCTGATCAACGGAAAACTCGTGATGGGATCGGATCAACCCATCGATATAGGGATCTTTTACGGCCACCTTGAAGCGATGGCCGGCAAAACTGTATCGGATTTCCCTGTTTTGCTTTAAGGAGCCTGTTGTACATTTCTGATTGTCATCTTCCGAGGATCGAAGCCTGAAGGTGAGCTTTTTCCCTTCATCATGCAGCCTGACCGCCTGCATCAGACGTGGCCTGGTTTCTGTATGGAAATAGGCGTCATCAAAATTTTCCAGAAGGATGCAGCAATTTCCAACGTGATTTTCCAAAGGCTGAGCTTTGACCATTTTGGGGTCTGCCGGATCATCAAAAAAAATTCTTCCCCAGTGGTTCATGGTATGCCCCCTTTATCACAGAAGGGTTCGATATCACCGGTTAAAAAGGCATTCACTGCATGGGCCGGGAACCCCATGCCCGGCTTCAACTCCCAGTATGTTCCGGTAACGGCATCGGCATGCCACCATGCTCCGAATTGGGTAAACCCAACAACACCCCCTTTTTCTCCATTTTGCCATTCATAATTTTTATCCCAGTAATGTCCATATACCTGATAAAATTCACCGGAATAAGGACGATCGGGTGGTGTCACCAGTCCGATTGGCGTATAAGTCCCCTGATTCAGGGATAATTCCTTGGGCTCACTGATATGGTCAACAATCAGAAACCCTTCCTTTCCGGTTTTTCCGCCATAATTTTTCAGCGTTTTCAGAATTTCAAGCGGTTCTTTTTCTCTGGCTGCCACCCAGCCAGTCAACCCGCTGCAAAACAGATAGTCCCAATGATGAAGTTCAAAGTTTTCTTTGTGATCGGTACGCAAAAGATGTGAGAATTGGGCATGTTTGAAATTTTTGGGGCCATGTCTTCGTGTTTTGTGGATATTCCACTGTTCATGATCGGGAAAAGCCCCCAGTGCTCTGAAGCGGGCATCAAGGGCCAGGGTAAACTCCTTGCTTTGCGGACCTTTGAACCAGTCATTCCCATATCCAGGCCATTCACCGCCACTGGCAATGGTCATAATCCGGCTCAAAAATCCACTCATGGTTGTCGGCGGCATGAATGGATAGCTCATGATATGCAGAATTCCGGATGGCATTTTCCGAAAAGTCATGGCACCGGCAGGCTTAAAACCGATTTCTGTAACCCAGATGGATGTCATGCGGTACCTCATATTGTAACCGGTTTTGTTCATCTCAAATGTGATGATTCAAAAATTGCAGCGGCCTGCTGTAGTCGGGACAATGCTGCCTTGCCGGTACTTCTGAAAAAAGGCACTGTTGTGTTTGATGGATTGTCACTGGCCAGTTTGATAAACATTTCCACGGCAACTGCATTGTCGGTTATGGATGGGCTGATGATCGGCCGTTCGGCCATGGGAACACGGTATTCATCCACAACCAAAAGCGGTGCATTGATATCGTTCCACAGGGCTCTTGCCAATGAAACGCCCTTGGGATTACCGGCTCCAAGACGGTTCAGGCTCATGAGAAATGCATAGGCAACCGTTGAAAACTCGTTTTCGGTTATGGACAGGCAATGGTTGGAAACCGGATACAGCAGACCCGGCTGAGCATATTCCTTGCGAAACGGCATGGGTGTATCGTTTTTTTCCTTATAAATCAAAGCCGGATGCATAGCCCGCTGTTTTTCAAGAGCAATCTGTGGTGTCACGGCAACGCCACCGGAATGGGTCAGTCTGCCAATAAATGTTTTCTTTCCGGCTTCAAGCCCTCCAAAAACAGAACACACCGGGCAGGTATCCTGACAACACGTCATTGGAATTCCACATTCCAGTTTATCCATCAACAATTTCCCACCGGCATCACTCCACAAGAGGCATCTTCGCTCGACGCCGCGTCGTTTGGTCGGGCTGATGTAGCATTTTTCTTGTATGCCCTCCGATGTATACACCCGAACTTTTTCGATTACATTCACGTTCACTTCTTTTTCATCGCCAAAATACAGTTCCTGGGGCGCTTCCAGAATGGCATAAATATCATAGTGTTTTCGGGGTTCACTGGTTTCGGGAAGACCGCTGCTGACTTTGTCGGACATGATATTTCTCCTTCTTCAGTTAAGTTCGGATTATTCTTTTGAACCCAGATACTGGGGGAACATGCTCCACAGTGCCAGTTTTACCTGATAAGCAAAAGCCCGCCAGTCCGCCTCGTTTTGATAGGGCTTTTCATTTTCACTGACCAGGGCACTGGTCACCCGGGCAATTTGATCCGGGGAAAGAAAGATGGTTTCTTCGGCGTCTTTTAACCAGGCAAATTCCGGTCTTTTTTCAATCAGATCCTTTGCCTTTGATTCACCAGCTTTCTTCAGTCTTTCAACATCCTCACCGGCCCAATCCAGCAATTCGACGGCTTTTTCAAAAAAATATCGATTGTCGGCCCGTTTGGAAAAAATAAAATCGGATGAGCTGCTTTCCCTTGCTGCGGTATATGCATACTGAATGGGCCTATCCACTTCCTCCAGCAGTTTTCCAACGGCTCTTTTCCGCTCATCTTCGTTATTCTTGCTGCTTTGAACGCGTTTTGCCAGTGGCAATAACAAACCGACAAATCCGGCGATCTTGGGGTAATCGGGTAAGGGCATGAGGTCCTCCATCAGTAAAAGGGTTTCAAATTCGCTCCAGATTTTTTGAAGCTGGTCGGCTTTCCAGGAATGGATATAATTTCGGTTCAATACCGGATTGTCACCGGAAATCAGGGTGTAAAATGCCTGAAAGATTTTTTTTCGGAAAACCAGTCGCAAAAATTGGGAAAAATGGGGTCTGAGATTTTTCTCTGCATAGCATTTGTATGTGAAAACCGTATCCAGGTGGGCAAGAGAACTGACAAACCATAGGGCCCATCGTGGAAGATTGAATTTCTCTTCACCCGGATAGACTTCCACGGCAAATCCCTGGGCGAACAGTTCGGGTGGAAAGGTAACAGCCATTTTCCACAAAGAATAAGGGGCAGCCCCCCATGTCTGACATAATGGTTTCTTTTCAACGAATTCGGAAATATGCAAACTGATATAGTTTCCGGCATGAACATGGAGACTTTGTGCAACAAATTTTTTCAGTGCATCTCCAACAAGCCGTTCGGACAAAAGATGATCCGATTTGACTATTGGAAAAAATCTGACCGTCAGGGTTTCAGGCGCCAGCTTGACCGGACAAAGAAAAACTGTGGCGACACAACGTTTGCAATAATGGTTCAGCTCATCTTTATTCTTCGCGGATTGAGCGCGTTCATCCGCATCTTTGATAAACAGGGCTTTTCGTTCGAGAGCCATTTTCTTGGATAGAATTTCGCCACAGCCTGCACATCGAATGATCGTCTTGTCCTGAAATAGATCTCCACCTTTCAGATAATTCCTTGAATCACCACCTCTTATTGGAAAAGAGTCATACCGGTCATTTTCAATGACCTCATTTAATGACAGCGTCGATTGATTAACGCTACCCTGCTTGAAGTGTTTTTTCCGGTTTTTCCCAAATTGATAATACCGTATCATGTAATCAGCCATCTCTTCTGATAAGATCGGGATGTCATCCGGTCCCCAGGGTTTGGCCTGTTTTTTGAACAACGTTTTGTTATCCAGATAAATATCGAGGGCCTGTTCCAGATTGGGATTGGAAGTGATTTTGTTCCAGAACATTTGCCACAGCTCATCTATATTCAGTTCCTCTTTTGTAATTAAAATCAATTCGGTATCGGTTTTGACTGCCCATCGGTTCTGATGAATTAAAAAAGAAGTGAATTCACTCCACAACCAGTCATGGCAAATGCCCATCTGGGGTTCACCAGGACGCGCCGGAACCGGAAAGGCATAGCGGTACCCACGAATGGCATTTTTGCAGTCGATAATGCTATTGTCCCCGGCCATTCGGAATTCGGGAGGTGTCCAATGATGGCTGTCAGGACAGAATGCCAGACGTCTCAATCCCTTATAGTTGTGTGCGGCATATAAATATATTCGAAGACCACAAAACTGGTCCCGGTTAGCAGCCGACACCAGTTCATTCATTTCGATCTCGGTGAGCAGTGCATAATCGTCTGGCATAACGTCGCGTCTCATTTATCCCTCCATTTCATATCGGGCAATCATGTTTCGGACCGTCAGAATCGCCTCTTTCCGAAGCCAGTCCGGTTCCATAATTTCCGCATCCGCTCCCCAGCCAAGCGCCCACCACAGGACTTCACGGGGCTCGGCGACATCCACTTCGAAAATTATGGCGTTTTCGGAACATTCCGTTATTTTCTGGCTGTGATGCCACAGACTTTCCATGATGTAAGGTTTGGCTTTTTCCCGGAAACGGACCATAACATGGGTTGTTTGTTCACCCGGAAATACGGAAAACGCATTTTTATGCCTTGCAGAAAATCGGTAATGGCTGTTGACTGTGAATCTCATGGCAGTACCATGCACGGACAGGATGCGGTTTAAACGAAACATTCGGATAGCCCGGTCTTTCCATGAGAAGCCTTCGACATACAACGCGCGGCGCCTGAAAAAAATATGGTAAGGTTCCAGCTCAAAGGATTGTGGCCCGTCGCTCCCCGGTGCCTGGTAGTGGATGATCAACTGCCTTCTTTCAGTAACAGCCTTCTGAATTTGTTCCATAATTTCCCGCGAACATCCAAATCCCTCTTTTAAAACCATGTCATCAAAAAGGGTCAGTGCCTGATCTCTTACAGGTTGTGGCAAATCCACAGCCAGTTTTCTGGCAGCCTTCAGTCCTTCATAAGTAAGAAGATAGTCACCGGAAGCCGAAAGCTGTCTGACAGCCATCATCAGCAATAACCGTTCACTGAGACTGAGAGCTTCAACTGGCATATAGGCATCCTGCTGGATGACAAACCGCTTTTGAGTCCGATCATAGGAAAATTCAAAACCGAGACTGGAGAGTTCGTTTTTATCTTTATAGAATTGAGCCCGACAAACTCCCAGTTTGATCAGCAAGCGATCAACTGTCTGATAGGGTATGGTTTTAATTTCCTGAATGATTTTTAATAACCGTGTAAACTTTTTGATGTGATTTTCGGGTCTGTTTTTCATATTACTGATTCAATGCATATTCAAACCAAAAAATGAATTGCGTCTACCAACGGGTAGAGTGAAAAAGGGAAAGGACTCATGAATACGCTCTGGAATCTGGCCACAGAAAGCGGCATCAACCAGAAAGTGAAGGCTGAATCGGATAATTCCGGTACTGATCCCACATACCGTGACACTGGGAATTTGCCTGGTGACCATGCCACATCAGGATATGGTCATCCAGAACCACGGCTTCATAGGTTTGAATGCCGGGGAAAATTCCCTGAAGGGATCTGACACGCTTTTTCCAGCAATCGTCATGATTGCCCCAGATTTTGATGTAGCGAGTTTTTTCCGGGTCACTGTCATGAAACTTGGCCAGGCGGTCATACACCGAGGTATGGGTGATGTAAATCTGGGGAGAGCGCTTGTTTTCCCTCAGATCTTCGGCTTCTCCCAGTTCGATCAGGGTGAAGCCTTTGGCATGGTAATAGTCCAGGGCGCAATTGAAGATCAGGGAATTGGCGGCAAAATCGTCTGCGCCGGTTCCATCGCCGCGGTGGGCGTCGGAGAAGAGAATGAATCGGGATTTGGCTGTGGAGGTGAGCCTGACGGTTTTTATGGCCTGCATGATATCAGCATATTCGACATGGTCATTTTGCCTGTTCCATAGGGTTGTCCGATTTCTGAAATACGCAGAAGATACGGTAATGAGCCGGGTTGTTGAAAATCAGGTGCCAAAGCCTATGGCACACTGAGAATCGTTTTTCAACAGATATTTGGGATGGGGAGGGAGAATAGGCTGAAGACTGAAGGCTGAAGGTGCTGCATTCAGGCAAAGCAGCGGGTAGGTGGGTGGTGCGGCTTTTGCGGCTTCCTGAGAGCATGATGACGGCTAATGGCGCAGTCAGGTAGGCCAAACAACCGGCCAACCTGACCTACCGGCTATTGAATCGTTTTGACAGAGTAATTTCGGATCATGTCATGAGTGTTTATTGCCAATATCAAGCATCACGACATTCAACAGCCATGAAGCTCCTGCACCCTGAATGTCGTGGGAGGAAAAAGCCAAACCTACTGAAAGCTTGCATACGGACAATTCTGAATACTGGCTCCTGAATACCTGAGTAGTTACATTTTTCTCTTGTCTTTCTTTCTGTGAGGGGCTATCCATTTTTATCAAATTTTGTCTAAAATTATCTTCCAGACGGTGAGAGCATGGATATATATGATAAATGGCTAACCATAGATGATCTGGCGAATTACATAAAGATGAGTCGGACCAAGCTTTACGGCATGGCCCAGCGCTGCGAAATACCCGCCTCGAAGATCGGGGGCCAGTGGCGATTCGATCGAGAGGAGATTGATCGGTGGATGAAAGCACATGAGACCGACAAGGGTCAATCGACATCAGAGAATCACCCATGAATACCAAAGACATTGAGGCCAGTGTGCAGTTCGGCACCGAGGTCGGCGCCAATGCGGCGGACATCGACAATTTCTGGGTTCCTCTCCTTTCTCCAGAGAAGCAAGAAAATATCGGCATTCTGGTTCGGGGAAGCCTGGCAAAGCAGCGTGAATCCGCAAAACGCCTCGCCCAGGCCAAATCCCGCGTTGAACAACTCATCGAAGAGGCAGTGCGGGCATGAGCGACGGCAGCGAGAAAAAGTTATTCATCATCGCCGGCCCCAACGGCGCGGGCAAAACCACCTTTGCACTGGAGTACCTGCCCCAGGTGGCAGGCTGCACCTGTTTCATGAACGACGGGGCAAGCCCGGTGCTGGTTTTCGAACAGCGCGGTAGCGACCGTGAGATTGTGCATGACGACTACTATCAGCTTCTGCTTGAGGAGGCCAAACGATGAACACCAAGCGAAAAAGCACCCCTTCCCCGGAAGGACAACGGCAGTTGGAAACACTCCGGCAGGCTGTAGGCAAAACACTGGAGAAGAAACGGCGTCTGGGCCAGTACGCCGTGATCTGGAAAGACGGCAAGCCTGTCATTACAGGAGAGGATGTTCCCATTACCAGCGAGAACGCGCACTGAACAGGAAAACTATGATCGAAAACCCCGTCTCCCTGACCACGCCACCCGAGGGATATGCAGACTGGTTGGCGGAACTGAAAGCCCGCATCCTCAGCGCCCAGCAGCGGGCGACCCTGGCGGTCAACCGCGAATCATCCATCCTCAATGAACCCGGTGAGGCGTCAGTGATTAAGCGCGACTTAATAACTGCCTTTTTACCGGGAAAGGTATATCCGATTGATCTAACAAACGAAATTCATTCACGATCAAGATGAATTTCCACAGAAAACGCCCATGATCAAGGGCTTGCTCACCCCCAGGAATGAAAATGATACTTTCCGAAAAAAGCCCCGTAGGGGCGACCTGTTTGTAGAAATTGATGCTGTTATTCCCATCAAGCTCCANNCCCCTACGGGGCTTGATGGAAATTTTTATGCCTCATTCTACAAACAGGTCGCTCCTACGGAGCTTGATGGGTTATGTTTAACTGCATTTTCGCGGTAAAAAGAAATCAAAATGTCGTGAACTATAATATCAACCGAAACAGGATGAATGAAATTCATTCACGGGTATTGCGGCTAAGCCGGAAGTCTGTTTGCGGCACCTTCAGCCTTCAGTCTTCAGCCTATCAACCATAAAAAATGTATCCACAGGAACAACGATTATGGAAACACACATACCCGGTGGCGTTTACCTGTGTCAGGTCAGCGACTCCGTGTCCTGCGGCGCATGCTGCGGGCTTTATAATGTCTCGGACAATTCCCGAAAATCGCTTCATGCCATACTGGCAGCCCGAACCGACCGGCTTGGCCGGCTGCCCCGAACCATTGACGGAATCGATGCTTTTTCCCGATGGGTGGCCGCGCATGAGGATGGTTGTCATCCATTGCCGGACTTTCATCATTGTCCATTTATCGGCCTGATCGGAAAAGACCGATCCCGGGTGGGATGTCTGCTGCACCCCCTGGCCGACAAAAACCAGGGACAGGATTTTCGCGGGCTGAGCCATTATGGGGGTATGGCCTGTCGCATGTATTTTTGTCCATCTCATGAGATGCTTTCCAACCCGTTGAAACAACGGATCAAGGAATCGGCAATGGACTGGTATGCGTATGGCCTGCTCATTACCGAACATCGTCTCCTGAATTCCTTCTGGCAACAGATGATTCAAAACAGGCCTTCCGATTCTCTTTCCAGTGCCACAAACCCGGAAACGGAACGCTTTCAAAAGCTCATGGGCATGAAAATTGACTGGCCCTTTCGAGCGGAACAGAATTTGGCCCGGATTCATTATTTCTTTAATGACGGGCTTTATTCAAGACCGGAGATTTCCTGTCATGGACCAAAGGCCTCCCGATGGGCGGAAATCTTTCAGGAACTGGGCTCATACTTTCCATCCCCGGCTGATATGAATCGGGCCGAAATGATACTGGATTCATTCATCAGATAAATGACGATCAATGCCAAATTTTCAAAAAACCAAATAGATACGAAATATCGAATTGGAGATGTGAAATACGATATATTTTCTCATGAATATGTAATTTGTTTGTAACGGTCTTGACACACCAACGCAATTTGTTTAAAAAATAGAGCTGATCAAAAATTGGGTCCTCTTTTTATCATATTGATATAATTAAAAATATATAATTCTATAGCTTTTCAGATAATGATCTTGAAAGCTATATTCATAATTTCGACTGGATAACTTGACACCTGCACCCCTTATCACCGGAACCTGGTCACCGGGTGACACACCGCCTGTATCGGATGAACAGACAATTTGGTCTGCCTTTCAGGATATCCATCGGCCGGTCATTCTTCTGGATACATCTGGAAAACTGGCGCTGGCTCAGGGCGGAACCCTTGAAATTCGTGACGGCAAGCCCCAAACATCAGACGGCTGTCCAATTGCCGCCATCGCCCCTGCCCTGCCGCTGGAAAACCTGGGGGACTCCGGGTTTAAAAACGCCATGAATCTGAAGTATCCCTATGTCATGGGGGCCATGGCCCATGGCATTACCTCTGTGGAAATGGTCTGTGCGGCTGCCAGGGCCGGTATGATGGGGGTTTTCGGGGCTGCGGGCCTGGCGCCGGATGCGGTTGAGACCGCCATTCACCAGATCAGGACCAGCATTGGCGATCTTCCATTTGGCTTCAACCTGATTCACAGCCCCTATGATCCCGATCTGGAATCCCGGATTGTGGCGCTGTATCTGAAGCAGGGCATCCGCCGGGTTTGCGCCTCGGCATTTTTAAATCTGACACCGGCGCTGGTCCGGTATCGGGTGTCCGGTATTCACCAGAATCAACAGGGCGATATTGTGTGTCCCAATCAGATTGTGGCCAAAATATCCCGGGAAGAGGTTGCCCGAAAATTTTTTTCTCCACCACCGGAAAAACTCCTCAATCACATGGTTGACACCGGCCAAATTTCCCGAACGGAAGCCGGGCTGGCCCGCCATGTCCCCATGTGTGACGCCCTGACCGCAGAAGCCGATTCCGGTGGTCATACCGATAACCGGCCGGCCCTGACCCTGTTTCCCACCATTCTGGCGCTGCGGGACGAAATGGTTCATGCGCACCACTATCCCGGGTCCATTCCGGTCGGGCTGGGTGGCGGCATCTGTACCCCGCATGCCACTGCTGCGGCCTTTGCCATGGGGGCCGCTTATGTTCTGACCGGTTCCATCAACCAGGCCTGTGTGGAGGCCGGTGTTTCAGAACCGGTCAAGCGCCTTCTGGCAGAAACCCGACAGGCCGATGTGGCCATGGCGCCCTCTGCCGACATGTTTGAAATGGGTGTAAGGGTCCAGGTGTTAAAACGCGGGACCATGTTTGCCCAACGCGCCGCCAGACTCTATGACATCTATACGGCCCATGACCGCATCGAAGACATTCCCCGTGCCATCCGGGTTCAACTGGAACGGGATTATTTCCGATGCAGCCTGGAACAGGAATGGGCCAACACGACCCACTTTTTCATGAACCGGAGTCCGGATCAGATTGAAAAGGCCAATGCCTCACCCAAACATAAAATGGCGCTGATTTTCCGGTCATATCTGGGCCGGTCTTCCCTTTGGGCCCAACAGGGCGAGGAGTCCCGAAAAATGGATTACCAGATATGGTGTGGGCCAGGCATGGGTGCATTCAACGCCTGGACTGCCGGTACGTTTCTGGAAAAGCCGGAAAATCGGGATGTGGTTACCGTGGCCCTCAATCTGCTTGTGGGCGCCAGTGTGCTGACCCGCCTGAACTGGATCCGATGCCAGGGTATTCCAATTCCGGCCTGGCGTGATCAATTCACCCCCCTTTCCCGTGAAGCCATTTCCAGGCTGGTCAGGAAATCCAGAACATGAGCATTCCTTCCGACAGGTCCGGTTCCAATCATCATGCTGCGCCCATCGCCATCATTGGTATCGGATGCATTTTTCCCGGTGCCAGGGATACCCGTCAATTCTGGAAAAACATTGTTACGGGTCAGGACTGCATCACCGATGTACCGTCATCCCACTGGTCCAGAACAGAATATTTCGATGCCGATCCCAAACGTGCGGATCATGTGTATTGCACCCGGGGCGGATTCATTTCCCCGTTTTCATTTGATCCGGCCGAGTTCGGCATTCCGCCGGCAAGCCTTGAAGCCACGGATACCTCCCAACTTCTGGGGCTTGCCGCTGCCAAAATGGCCCTTCAGGATGCGGGCTATGAAACCCGGATATTTGACCGGAACCGCACCAGCGTCATACTGGGCGTTACCGGAACCCAGGAATTGGTGATTCCACTGGCATCCAGACTGGGATATCCCAAATGGGATGCGGTGTTAAAGGAACACGGTATCGAATCCGGCCAGCGTCAACAGATTGTCAAGGACATTGCGGATTCATATGTATCCTGGCAGGAAAACTCGTTTCCCGGATTGCTGGGCAATGTGGTTGCCGGACGAATCTGCAACCGGCTGGATCTGCGCGGCACCAACTGTGTTGTGGATGCCGCCTGCGCCAGCTCGTTTGGTGCGGTTCACCTGGCCATGATGGAGCTTGGCGCCCATCATTGTGACATGGTCATCACCGGCGGTGTGGATACCCTCAATGACATTTTCATGCACATGTGTTTTGCCCAATCCCATATTTTATCCGCGTCCGGGGATATCCGCCCGTTTTCCCGGGATGCGGATGGCACGGTACTGGGTGAGGGAATCGGCATGCTGGTTTTAAAACGCATGGATGATGCAATCCGGGATCAGGACCGCATCTATGCGGTGATTCGCGGCATCGGAACCGCCAGTGACGGCAAATCCCAGAGCATCTATGCCCCCCGCAAAGAAGGCCAGGAACAGGCCCTGCGCGCGGCCTACCAGTCTTCCGGGATTGATCCGGCATCGGTCGGACTGATCGAGGCCCATGGCACCGGAACCCGTGTGGGGGATCAGGTCGAGTTCCGGGCGCTGAATCAGGTATTTCAGGAATGCATGCCAAAAAACCGGGCCTGTCAGAAGCAATGTGCGCTGGGATCGGTCAAATCCATGATCGGCCATGCCAAGGCGGCTGCCGGAGCCGCCGGACTGATCAAGACCGCCCTGTCTCTCTATCACAAGGTGCTGCCGCCGACCCTGAAGGCAGAAAATCCGGACCCCGGTCTTGAAATTGACCGGTCTCCCTTTTATCTCAATGGCCGCTCAAGACCTTGGCTGCCGTCATCAGACACGCCCAGAAGGGCGGGCGTCAGCGCATTCGGTTTCGGGGGAAGCAATTTTCATCTGGTGCTCGAAGAAGCCCAGCCGGTTTCACCGGAGATTGCCTGGGATGGCACAATCGAGATGCTGGCCGCTTCCGGATCAAATCTGTCTGAAATCAGACAGCAGGTCATTGCATGGAAAGAAGCGGTGTCCGGAACGCATGGTATTGACACCCTGAAAACCCTTGCCGGAGCCAGCCGCAAAACATTCAAATCAACAGACCGGTTTCGATTGATCGTGGTTCCGGATTTGGCAAATGATTCCGGCCCGGGTGGTCTGATCCAATTGCTGGATGACGCCCTGGACCGGGTGACCGATGCAACCGTGGGTCCGGTTCTGACATCATCCCTGTTTTTCAGCGGATCAACACCCGCCGGCAAACTGGCATTTCTGTTTCCCGGACAGGGCAGTCAGTATGTGGGCATGGGACGGGATCTGATGTGCCTGTTTCCGGCTGCCCAGGAAATTCTTAAAACGGCGGATGCCATTTTTGATGGCCCTGTCAGACTTTCCGGGTGTATCTATCCGGTTGATCCCCGTGATCCGTCTGCAGAGACAGTCCTTCGGCAGACACAAACGGCCCAGCCGGCCATTGCCGCTGTCAGCCTGTCGATGCTGGCTATCCTGTCCGGTTTTGGCGTGACACCCGATGCAGTCTGCGGTCACAGCTTTGGAGAACTCCCGGCCCTGTTTGCCGCAGGTCGGATGGATCAACGCACGCTGTTTGACCTGTCCGTTGCCAGAGGGCGGGCCATGGCATCGGCCCGGTCAGATGGCGCCATGCTGGCGGTTCAGGGGGATATCGGCGCCATAGACACCATCATTCGGTCCGGATCGCTGAACGTGGTTCTGGCCAACCGGAACAGCCCATCCCAGGGTGTGGTGTCCGGGGCCGGGACCGATGTGGATCATGCCGGGAATATTTTCAGACAAAAGGGGTTCCGGGTGGTTCGGCTTCCGGTTTCCACCGCGTTTCACAGCCCCCTGATGGCAGATGCCGTGACCCCGTTTCTGACATCCCTGTCATCTGCGTCCATTTCACCATCCGATATTCCGGTTCTGTCCAACATGACCGGAGAGTCCTTTCCGGACAGTCCGGAATCGGTCAGACAGATTCTGAGCCAACAACTGATTTCACCGGTCAACTTTGTTCAGAATATTCTGACGTTGCACGACAGGGGTATCCGGACCTTTCTGGAAGTCGGTCCCAAAGCGGTATTGACCGGACTGGTGCGCACCACACTCCCGAATCAGGACATTCAGGCCCTGTCCATGGATGCGTCATCCGGAAAACACTTCGGTATGCTGGACCTTGCCCGGACCCTGGCCCCACTGGCAGTCCTGGGGCATCCGGTTCGTCTGGATCTCTGGCAGCCCGGCAATTCGGCCGTCTCAACCCGCAAAAAGGCCATGAATATTCCCTTGTCCGGCGCAAATTACAGACCGCCCAAATCAGCCTCCCAATTCAGGCCCGGGCAGAAATCCACAACCGGCAGCAATCCGGCTGTCGTTGATAGACAGGCTGTTGTCCCAGACGCCTCAACTGTCGCAGATTCCGTGCGTCAACCCCAAATCGAGACCGTTATGCAAAACGATTCACTTTCCGGACAAAACCGGGCGCCAGGCCCGTTTTCAACTGGTTCGTTTCCAACCGGGCCGTTTCCACCAGGGCCGTTTCCAATAGATCAGGCGCTTCAGGTGGTACAGGAAGGACTCCGGTCGCTTCAGACACTCCAGCTTCATACTGCAGAGGCCCATAAACTCTTTTTACAGTCTCAGGCCGAAACCGGCCGGGCCCTTCAAAAAATTCTGGATCAGACCCGTTTTTTTTCAGGATCGCCTGCTGTCATGGAACCGGTCCGTGACAACACCAACAGTGGCGAATACGCGGTTCATCCCCAAAATCCATTGCCCCTGACCGATGCGCCGGTTTTTTCATCTCCATTACCGGAGCCGCAAAACCGGGTTGAAACCGGAGTGCGCCTGGAAAAACCCGGATTGGTCACTGAAACCCGACTGCCGATCCAAATGCCGCACGCATCGCCGACGGCCCATGCCCCGCTTCAAATCGAAACCGTCCTCCTGAATGTGGTCAGCAACCTGACCGGCTATCCGGTTGACACGCTGGGTCTGGATATGGATATTGAGGCGGATCTCGGCATCGATTCCATCAAACGGGTGGAAATTCTGGCCGCCATGGAAGAGGCCATGCCGGGCCTGCCATCGGTGCCGACCGATGTCATGGCCGGGCTCAAAACTCTTGGACAGGTCGCAAAACAACTTGCCGGGGGAAAACAGGGGACAGGGGACAGGGGGCAGGGGGCAGGCGTCCGCAACCCGAATCCGGATATCTGTTCCCTGCCGCCTGATGCAGTGATTCCTGAAGCCATTCAGAATGAACTCCTGAACGTGGTGTCCCGGTTGACCGGCTACCCGGTTGACAGGCTGGGCCTGGATATGGATATCGAGGCGGATCTCGGCATCGATTCCATCAAACGGGTGGAAATTCTGGCCGCCATGGAAGAGGCCATGCCCGAACTCCCCAGCATCCCCCCGGATGAAATGGCCGGGCTCAAAACCCTTCGGCATATCGTCTCTGTGCTGCATCAAAACCGTCTGTCATCCGCACCGCCACAGTCCGGTGGCGCCTGTCAGACCGTTTCGGAGCCTGATGTTTCTGAATCGGTTGAAGTCAATCCGGGACAATCCCTTTCCTGCCAGGCCGGGGCCAATCTTCCCCGTCGGCAGGTGGTTGCATTGAACACACGGTCGATAGGCACGGAATCCATTGGCCTGTCACCGGGAAGACCTGTTTTGATTGCCGGAAACAATTCCGATCTGATTCACGCCCTGATGGCGGAGTTGAAAGCGGATGGCATCGATGCGGTCAAAATCGACTTGAACGCCAATTCCGATGTGTCCATTACCCGTTCCCCGGCCGGACTGATTCTGGTCACAGACCCGAATGAATCCGCTGACCAGTCGGCAGAAACCGGTTTGAATTCGCTGTTGACTGCCTTTGATCTGGCCCATCATTTTGGTCCGGGCCTGATGGAAAGCGCCAAAACCGGCGGCGCTCTCTTTGCGTCTGTCACGTTCATGGATGGCGCCTTTGGATTCAAGGGCCGGGGAGTTGCCTCACCCGTTTCGGGCGGACTGGCCGGGCTGGTCAAAACCGCGTCCCTGGAATGGCCTGGCGTTACCTGCCGGGCCGTGGATATATCGCCGGAGTGGTCTGATCCAACCCGGCTGACCCGCTCCCTGAAACATGCGCTGTTCAACAAAGTGGATGGCAATCCGGTTGAAATCGGACTGGATGCGTATCTTTCCGACAACACCATTTTTGTTCCGGTTTTGATGGATTCTCCCTATCCCCAGGGAGAGTTCCCGCTTCAGGACAATGATGTGGTTGTCATCAGTGGCGGCGCCAGAGGTGTGACCGCCTTTGCATCCATTGCCCTGGCAAACCGGGTTCAGGCCCGCCTGGTTTTGCTGGGCCGGTCCCCGAATCCCTTTGCCGAGCCTGGCTGGCTGACGGATCTGACCGGTGATCCGGAAATCAAACAGGCCATTTTGTCCTACGAATCCAACGGACAGAAACTGACACCCCGACAGATCGAGCTGCGATTCCGCAAATACATGGCCAATCGGGAAATTCAAACCACCCTGAATGCCATCAAACAGACCGGGTCATCCGTTCAGTATATTCCGGTGGATATCCAGGATGCCGGGGCGGTCCGGAAAATCCTGAACACTGTCCGCCAGAACCAGGGCCCGATCCGCGCCATTGTTCATGGCGCCGGGGTGATCGAAGACCGTCTGATCATTGACAAGACCCGGGATCAGGTCGAGCGGGTCATTCAAACCAAGGTCAATGGACTCCGGTCCCTGTTGAATGCGGTTGATGACACGGAACTGGCCGCTATCGTGCTGTTTTCCTCTGTCACGGCCCGAACCGGAAACAAGGGTCAGGCCGATTATGCCATGGCCAACGAGGTCATGAACAAAATCGCCCGGATCGAGGCCCATCGACGGCCCTCCTGCCGGGTTGTCTCCATCAACTGGGGACCCTGGAATGGCGGCATGGTGCAATCCGGCCTGAAAAAGGAATTTGAAAGAAACGGCGTTTCCCTTATTGAACCCGTTGCAGGAGCTGCCGCCATGATTCAGGAAATGCACCGGAGCCATACAGTGGCGCCCGTGGAGGTTGTCATCGGGGATCATCTGCGGGCGCCTGACACCATGGAAACCCGGGATTCCAATCCGCCTGAAATTCTGGAAATGGACAAGCTCTGTTTCAAACGGGAAATTGACATCAACCGGTATCCAATCCTCAAATCCCATGTTCTGGGCGGGGTACCGGTGGTGCCGTTTGCCCTGATCACCGAATGGCTGGGGCATGGTGCGCTTCATGACAATCCCGGGCTGTATCTTCAGGCCATCGAGAACATCCGGCTCTTCAAAGGCATCCGGCTGGAAGACGGCAAAAAAATGATCCGTCTGATGACCGGCAAAACCCGCAAAAACAACGGATTTTATGAGATCGATGTGGAAATCCGGGATGGTGTCAAAAATGGCCGGGATATCATTCATACCCGTGGCAAGGCCGTGCTGACCAGTGTTCTGGCCGGGCCACCGGCGTTTGATCTGGCATCGCGGCTGTCCGGTGTTCCGGCATACCCCAGAAAACCGGCGGATGTCTATGAAAAGCTGCTGTTTCATGGCTGTGATCTTCAGGGCATTCAACGCATCATCGGATTGTCGGACCAGTTGATGATTGCGGAACTGGCCTCGGCCCCGTTACCCCACGAATGGATTGTCGAGCCCACCCGAAGCCGGTGGATCAGCGATCCGCTGGTTCTGGATTCCGCTTTTCAAATGGCCACGATCTGGTGTCATGAAAAATTGGGAATGGTGTCGCTGCCAAGTTTCAGCCAGTCCTATCGGCAGTATTGTCGCCAGTTCCCGTCCGAAGGGATCACCGCGGTGCTGGAAATCCGTCATTCCGGAACGCATAAAATGACCGGCGATTTTACATTTCTGGATGATAAAAACACCGTGGTTGCGGAACTGAAGGGATATGAGGCGGTGGCCGATGAATCCCTGACCGAGGCATTTCATCAAAATACCCTGATGGGTGACGCGCTTTCAATCAAAACAACGCGCGCCAGAAAATGAGTTGATGGCAACTATCGACAGTCATGAACAGGATCGTTTTCTTGTCCGTCTGCAGGAAAGCTTTGCACTTACCCCGCAGGATGCGCGAACCATCATGGACGGGTTTCATCAGGAAATGGGGAATGGTCTTTCGGGAAAAAGCAGTTCTCTCCGGATGATTCCGTCCTTTGCCACCCGCCCGAAGGGTACGGAAAAAGGCAAATTCCTGGCCCTCGATCTGGGCGGAACCCATATGCGTGTTCTGATGGTGGGGCTTGACGGCAACCGGAACGCCAAAATCGATTCTGTCAGCAAATTTGTCATTCCCGCTGACCGGATGCAGGGCTCCGGTCTCGAGCTTTTTGATTTTATCGCCGGTTGCATCCAGTCATTTTTTCAGAATCATCAGATCAGCGCCCGGGAAACCTATGATCTTGCATTTACATTCTCTTTCCCTGTCGAGCAGACCGCTGTTGCTTCCGGAAAGCTTATTGAATGGACAAAAGGATTTCATGCCACCGGTGTGGTGGACAACGACGTGGTGGCCCTTTTGTCAGAAGCGATGGATCACAGGCACATGGATCATATCCGTGTGTCAGCCCTGCTCAACGACACCGTGGGAACCCTTGTCGCCGGGGCCTATTCCGATCCATCCTGCCATATGGGTGTTATCCTGGGTACGGGGACCAATGCCTGTTATCCGGAAAAAATCGGCAATATCAAAACCTGCCCGGGGTATGACACATGGGAAGAAATGATCATCAACATGGAATGGGGCGGATTTGATCGGCTTCAAACCAATTTGTATGACCACCAGCTCGACATGGCCTCCCTCAATCCCGGCAGACAGCGTCTGGAAAAGATGGTTTCAGGAATGTATCTGGGAGAAATCGTCAGACGGATCGTGGTCGACATGGTGGCGAAAACGCTTCTTTTTACCGAAACACTCCCCCCGGTGTTTCATACAGAACATACCCTGACTTCAGAACATCTTTCGAAAATTGCCGGGAAGTCCAAATCACTCACCGGAGATCTCTTTCCGGATGCGTCTGAACCGGATATAAAAATCCTTGAACGCATTTGCCATATGGTTGTCAGCCGTTCGGCAAAAATCGCCGCAGCCGCCATTGCTGCGGTCCTTACCTGGATGGACGCCCATCTGGATTCCCATCACACCGTGGCCATGGACGGTGCCCTGTTTGAAAAATATCCCGGATATGCGGATTGCATGACCGGGCTTTTTCGGGATCTGTTTCCGGATCGGTCAGAGCGGATACACCTGGAATTGGTCAAGGACGGATCAGGAATTGGTGCGGCAATCGTCGGGGCCGTTGCGGCATTGCCCCGCTCCGGATCATGAGCGGCCATGTGAAAAACTCACCCCCCAACATTGATGCGTCCGAAATCGACCGCTTCAACACCCAGGCTGACCAGTGGTGGGATCGAAACGGGGACTGCAAGGCATTGCATGACATCAATCCCCTGCGCATCCATTACATTCGTGAAAGAACCTGCCTGATTGACAAAATGGTGCTGGATGTGGGATGCGGCGGCGGCATTCTCTCCGAAGCCCTGGCCGGACTGGGGGCAACCGTCACCGGCATCGATATGGGTGAAGGACCCATCGCCGCTGCCAGGGCCCATGCGGCATCGTCCGGTCTGTCCATCACCTATCTGCAAACAACACCCGAAGACCTCGCGGCCAAGAGGCCCGGCGCCTATGACATCGTCATCTGCATGGAATTGCTGGAACATGTTCCCGATCCCGGATCGGTTGTCAATGCCTGCCAGTCTCTGGCAAGACCGGGCAGTGACGTTTTCTTTTCAACCATCAACCGGAACCCCAAGTCCTTTCTGTTTGCCATCATCGGCGCCGAAATGATCCTGCGGCTACTTCCGGTGGGCAGCCATACCTACAGCCGATTGATCCGGCCGGAAGAATTGAAAAGCCTCGCCGCACAGGCCGGTCTGACAACGGTCGATCAGACCGGCCTGCATTACAATCCCTTTACCCGGCGCTACAGATTGGGCAGAAATCTGGATGTGAATTATATGATGCATTGCAAAAGAGACTTTCAGGCAGATATGACTGCCGCGAAGAAAGGGCGGCCATGAACTTTATTACACAAAAACGCTATGCTTGAATACTGAAAAACCAGAAACCCGATTTTTCAATAAAGCTGTCCGGGTAACCATATGTACCGTGACGCCGCATCAAATGGCATTCAGAAAGCAGATGCGCTCAAACCCGAGGGCCACCACCACAAACTTCTTGAGCCGCAGGTTACGGTATCTGGTTGCCAAACCCTGGCCATAATCCAGTGACTGGGTCCGGCCTTCGGCCAAGGCATGCTGCACCAGGGGCAGGGTCTCCAATTCCTTGGGAGAGAGAGACCGCAGGGCTTCCCCGCTGAGATTCAGGGCCTTCAAACTCAGGAATTTGAACTCGATCAGCACATCAAATATCTTGCCATGACGCATGTCCGGCCGGATGATCATGGTCAAATCCGCATACCGCCTCTCCAGTTCGGGCTCCGAATCCATGATGTACAGGATATCGTTATACAGCAGGGCCAGAAACGCGGTCTTGACGGTCAGCTCATTGGCTTGGGCATAGTCCCGATTTTTGAAAACGGCAAAAAGATGTTCCTGCACAAAGCGGCAAAGTGGTTCGATCTCCCCGTCCTGATACACTTTTTCAGCGGCCAGCCGGCCCTTGTCCCGAAGCACGGGCTCAGGCAGCATCATGCTCGATTTACCGGGATGTCTGAACATGGTTACCTGCGATAGCAGTGGTAGGGTGGTAGATTTTGAGATACAGGAAGGTAAAGGGGATTTGCGGGGTTATCTGTTGGAGTTGGGAGGGAAGTGGAAAAATGAGACAGGGGAATGTCCGGTGTCACCCGGGCCCCGATTTTGATCCGGGTTTCATCCTGGATATCGATGTAATGCTGAAACAGGGTGTCAGCCCCGTACAGCCGGATAAACCCGTATCCATAGGGCGCCGGTTTCTGCTCTCCGGTTTCCGGATCGATAAATGCGTAGCGCAAAATGGTGAAGGTTCCAATCGACCCTTCCGGCCCGACCGGCACGAATTCCGTCATCTCTTTAAAGCATTCCCCGCAGACCCGGCGCGGGGGAACGTAAACCATACCGTATTCCGGACATTTGATGCCCATAAACCGGCGGTTATCCCGCAATTCCTGAAGAAATTTGCTGCCATGCAGGCCCACGGCATATCGAAACGGCTGACGGACATCACCTGAGGCGATGACAATCGGTTCTATGTTTTCCATATTTTTTTCCTGTTTTTCGACAGTAGTGAGTGGTGAGAAGCCGCCAGGCCAACTGACCGTCCCACGGCCGATCAGCCGAAACGCTGGTTGCGGCACCTTCAGTCTTCAGCCTTCAGCCTAAATTCTAAAAATCCGGTTTCTTCCGCCCATGCAGCAGCCTGTCGGTCCACATGCACCCCCCGAATCCGGTGCTGATGGCAAGGTTCACATCCGGAACCTGGCCGGTCTTTGGGCGATTTTTTCCGCAACGCCTTCGGCCGCCATGATCACGGCGCAGGCCCCGTCGGTTCTGGGGCAGACATCCAGAAGATGAATGGGATCGGCCAGCATGGGAGAGGCCAGAACCTCCGCAATGGTGACGGCTTTTCTGAGCTGGGCATACGGATTGTTGCAGGCATGGCCCCGGTCCCGGACCGACACCCGGATTGAGAGACAGCCAGGCCGCCTGACCGCCCAACGGCTGCTCTGCCTGAGGGCTCAGCGCCGTACCTTCAGTCTTTAAAAAGTTAACGGAGAAAAATATGTCACTGATATTTGAAAAACAGCACGATGAAAGATGAATGGGGAAGGCGGAATGGTTTCCACGTGGGTCATGGATTTGTCGCCATCATGGCCGGCTAAATGTCCTTCAGAAGAATATTGGCCGGGCTGGATTCAATAACCTCCCTGAATGCGGCAAGGGATTGATAAATTTTGTCCTCCTTTCCGGCAACTGATGCACAGTCAGGGCCATGGCTCCCGCGTTTTTCAAGCGCCTCGATCATGTATGAAAGGGTATAAAGCTGGATGTCCCGGGCCGGCTGAAACGCCGGCTCCCGGTTTTTGGGGACGATGATTTCGGTAAACGCGCCGCTATCCAGAAGATCCGTTACAAGACGGTTAACCAGACCAATTGGCAGACTCAATCGGCGGGCAATGTCGATTCGGGTAAGGGGGCTTGCGCCCAATGCAAAATTTTTTACCATCACCCGGGCCGCCTGAAGCGTCAACAGGCGATGCAGGCATGGACTGATGCGGCTGTATTCCCGAGCCAGTTCATAATCCGCCAGATTCTGCTGGGCAAACGCAATTTCTGCACCGCCCAGCACGATCAGCCAACTGATTTGAAGCCATGCCAGAAACAACGGCAACGCCGCAAAGCTTCCATAAATCACATTGTTTTGGGCCATCCCCACCTGAAATCCGATATAACTCCACTGGGCGAGTTGATACAGCGTGCCGGCAATCATTCCGGCTACAATCCCGGCAGAAAATTTTATACGGGTATTGGGCATCAGAATGTACAAAAATGTAAACAGCATCCAGATCAGACAAAATGGCAACAGGTTGAGGCCAAAAAAAATTGCCGGGCTGAAATATCCCACCAGGGCAATCTGTTCCGTGATCTCGGTCACCCGGGTTTTGATAAATACGGTAACACTTCCGGACAGGATGACCAGAATCGGGGAAACCAACATGAAGGCCAGATAGTCGCTGAATTTTCGCCAGTAACCCCGTGTTTCCCGGATATGCCATATCGTGTTGAAGGAGTACTCGATATGGCCGAGCACCTTGATGACCGACCAGAAAAGGACGATCACCCCGATGCCGGCCACAAGTCCCGCCTGTGTATTTTCCAGCATGGCATTGGCAAAGGTGATCAGCCAAGTCAGCACTTCCTGCTGTCCCTGAAACTCTTCCATCAGGCGTTTTTCCAGCAGTTTTTCAAATCCGAATCCCTTGGCAATGCCAAAGGCCATGGACAGAAGCGGCACAATGGAAAGAAGTGAATAAAATGTCAGGGCGGATGCATGAAGCGCGCAGTTGTCGTCCTTGAATCCCCGGGCAGCCCGCAACAGCACCCGGAACGGTTTGTCAAACCGGGCCAGGAGGGGGGATTGATCTTCCCGGTTCTGGAAACAGGTTCCGGTATGGAAGCAATCGATCAGCCGCCAATAGAACTCACGTATTTTCCGGAATACTGATTTTTCCATGCATCGATCCGTTTCGCTGTCTTTCAAGATTTGGGCTTTTCCCTTATTTTTTTTCTGAAGGTTGCATGAATACAGATATATCAAAACAATTTTGATTTTTCCAGGATAAGCGGACGACGGGGTCAATCGTTTTTACGATGGGTGGGAAAATGATATTTACCGTGAAAATAGCATTCGGCGAAATGCTTCCCTCTGTTCGTAGTGTGCCCGTAAGGGCATTAAAAAAACGCCTTACGGCGTCACTACGAACAGGCCTGATTTTCATATAAACTTTCAGAAAAATAATTTCGCTGCGTTATCGGTCGGGGATGGCCGAGAAAAGGCCTATCCCCTCCCTGCTTGCGAAATTAATTTTCTGAAAGTCTATAGATGGGGGCTATTCTGACTTCTGACGCTTGAATACCTGAGTCGTTACGGGGAGACAACGCTCATAAATTTCCGGCTTGGTGATGAGATCATTGGCGATTGCCTGCAAATGCATTGAATACAAATCAAATTTGCCTTGATATCCATATATGATTCACATATAATGCATATATGCTATTCGAAATTGGTAATCAAATACGGGAAGCGCGAAAAATCCGTCAAATTTCCCAGGCGGAAGTGGCGCAAGCACTGGGGATGAGCCGCACGACCATCGGGCAGATCGAAAACGGAACCATACAGGAGATCGGGGTTCGAAAGCTGATTCGTCTTCTGGAGTTTTTTAACCTGGAGCTTCGGGTGCGCCCTGCGGGAAAGCCGCCGACATTGGACGAGTTGCGAATTGAGGATCGGTGATGGCAGATGTCTCTCGGTTATCGGTTTGGGTAAATGAACAGGAGTCAGGAATTCTGGCGCGTGAAACGCGTCAAAAATATGTGTTTGCATATTCTCCTGCTGTTTCTGACAGATCTGCCGTATCTCTGACCATGCCTGTGCGCCTGGAAAGCTGGGTGAGCCGTGAACTGCACCCTGTTTTTCAGATGAATCTTCCGGAAGGGGCCCTTCTTGAAACCATACGCAGGGCCATCGCAAAGATAATCGGAGAAGATGATCTCTCCATTCTTCGGGTAACCGGAGGAAATCAGGTGGGCCGAAATCGTTTTTCGCTTCCGGGAAGTGATTATCCCGGATTCAAAGATACAACGGAGTCCCTTGAAGAACTGCTGACATTTCCGGATACGACCGAGCTGTTTAATGAACTGATCAAACGTTATGCGCTGAGATCCGGTGTTTCGGGTGTTCAACCCAAAGTTTTGCTGGAGGCGATACAGCGGGGGACACTTGTGTCAAGCGGCTATATCGTCAAGAGCAGTGGATCGGATTATCCACAACTGGCGGCCAATGAATATTTTTGCATGATGGCGGCAAAACGTGCCGGATTGCCGGTTCCTGAATTTTATCTGGCAGAAAACGGCGGACTGTTTGTAATGCGCCGGTTCGATGTTGCGCCCAACGGTACATATCTGGGGTTTGAAGATATGTGCAGCCTGCAGGCAATGGGAACCAGACAAAAATATGACAGTACCTGTGAACGGGTATCGAAAAGCATCAAAGATTTTGTATCATGTGAACATGTCATGGCGGCCCGGGAGCAGTTTTTTGCCATGCTGATTCTGTCTGTCATGGTTCGAAACGGCGATTCCCATCTGAAAAATTTTGGTGTGCTGTACGGCAATCCGCTAACCGGTGTTATCCTGGCGCCGGTGTATGATGTAATTGCCACAACGGTTTATTTGAAGCATGATGTGCCTGCCCTTTCCCTGGCAGGCGCCAGAAAGTGGTGGCCACGCAGGATTCTGGATCGCTTTGCAATGGCGCATCTGTTTCTGTCTGCCAGTACAATACGTCATGTTGTCGAGCGGGTTGCCGATGCGGTAATGGAAGTTCGGAAAATGATCCCGGAATACTGCGGTAACCACCCCCAATTCCGGGATATTGGGGGGCAAATGATGGCAATCTGGAAAGAAGGGGTTAACGGGCTGCGCGGATAGAGTTACAGCATTTCCTTTAAAAAATAGCCCGTATAACTGGTTTTCGATTTGGCCAAACGTTCAGGCGGCCCTTCTGCCACAACCCGCCCGCCGGCATTGCCACCCTCCGGGCCCAGGTCGATGATCCAGTCCGCGGATTTGATCACATCCAGGTTGTGTTCGATAACCACGACTGTATTTCCGGCATCCACCAGCCGCTGCAAAACCGAAAGGAGCATGCGGATGTCCTGAAAATGAAGGCCGGTGGTCGGTTCATCCAGGATGTACAGCGTGGATCCGGTCTGCCGTTTGGCCAGTTCCCGCGCCAGTTTGATCCGCTGGGCTTCACCGCCCGAAAGCGTTGTGGCCGCCTGCCCCAGCTTGATATAACCCAGACCCACATCCATCAGGGTGTTCAGAATGGATCTGATTGCCGGGTAGGTTCCAAACAGCTCCAGGGCCTGCCGCACCGACAGGTCCAGCACATCGGCAATGGAATGTCCCCGGTATTTGATCTGCAGGGTGGCGTTGTTGAAACGCCTGCCCCGGCATGTCTCACAGGGCACATACACGTCTGCCAGAAAGTGCATTTCCACCTTGATATACCCATCGCCCTGACAGGACTCGCACCGCCCGCCCTTGACATTGAAAGAAAACCGCCCTTTCTGATATCCCCTGGCCCGGGATTCGGGCAACATGGCAAAAAGATCCCGAATGGGGTCAAATACCTTGGTATAGGTTGCCGGATTGCTTCGGGGTGTTCTGCCAATGGCTTTCTGATCGATATTGATCACCTTGTCCAAATGGGACAGGCCCGCGATGCCCTCGCACCGGCCCACTTCCAGTGTGGCATTGTGCAGCCGTCTGGCCAGGGCCGGATACAGAATCTGGTTGATCAGGGTGGATTTGCCGGCTCCGGAAACACCGGTCACCGCCACCAGCAGACCCAGGGGAATTTTGACCGTGATATTGTCCAGATTGTTTTCCCGGGCGTTTTGAATGGTGACCCAGTCCTTTCCGGCCGGCCGTCGAATCTTTGGCACTTCAATCCGGTCCTGACCGCTCAGAAATCTGCCGGTGATGGAAACCGGATTGTTCCGGATCTCCTCCGGGGTTCCCTGGGCCACGATCTGCCCCCCCAGAAGACCGGCGCCCGGGCCGATATCCACAATCCAGTCTGCGGCTTCCATGGTCTCCTGGTCATGTTCGATGACAATGAGCGTGTTGCCGATATCCCGCAGATGACACAGGGTTTCCAGAAGCTTGATGTTGTCCCGCTGATGCAGGCCAATCGATGGTTCATCCAGAATGTACAGAACCCCGGTCAGCTCGGAACCGACCTGAGAGGCCAGACGGATTCGCTGGGATTCTCCCCCGGACAGGGATGGGCCCTTCCGGTCCAGGGACAGGTAGTCCAGACCGACATTCAGCAGAAATCCCAGGCGGCTGTTGATTTCCTTCAGCAGTTCGGAGGCGATGAGCCGCCGGTTTCCGGCCAGCGTCATGTCACTTAAAAACCGGTAGGCTTCGGCAATGGTCATCTGTGTGATGTCTATAATGGAATGGCCGGACACCCGGACATTCAGCACCTCGGGTTTGAGGCGTTTGCCGCCGCAGGTATGGCAGTGCCGGTCGGACATGAAGGAATTGTAATACCGTTTCTGGCTTTCGGACTGGGTCTGGATGTATCGGCGCATCATCATGTTGACCAGACCTTCCCATGAAGTCTGAAAGTCGCCGTGAATCTTTTCCGAATCCCACCGGACCATCAGCTCCCGGCCATTGGAACCGTTCAAGATGATATTTTTCTGTTCCTCGGGCAGATTTTTCCAGGGTATGTCAAAATCGATGCCCCATTGTTCCGACATGGCATTCAACTGCTGAATGCCCCAGGAACCGCTGTCCCCGTTTTTTTTGGAAAAATAGCCCCGCCAGGGTGCGACAGCACCTTCCCGGATGGTCAGTTCCGGGTCCGGCACAATTTTATCCGCATCCATATACAGTTGGCTGCCGATGCCATTGCAGTCCGGACACATGCCAAGGGGCGAGTTGAAGGAAAACAGCGGCGGTTCCAGTTCCGGATAGGCAATGCCGCAGCAGGACCGGGCTTCGCTCATTTTCAGATCCTCCCGGCCCAGAACATGCACAACAAGCTGACCGTTTCCCAGCCGCAGGGCGGTTTCCACCGAGTCAGTCAGACGAAGCCTGAAATCGTCATCATCCCGGATGCTCAGGCGATCCACCACCACCTCGATGTTATGTTTCTTGTGTCTGGCCAGCCCCTGAACATCCTCCATATTTTGAACCACACCATTGATGCGGACCCGGGAAAACCCCTCGGCTCTCAGATCATCCAGCAGCTTGCGATGTTCACCTTTCCGGTTTTCCACAATCGGCGCCAGAATCAGTATTTTTGATGATGGGGGAATTTCCATGATCTGCTGAACCATGGTCTGGGCATTTCCCTCACCGACCTTCTGGCCGCATTTGCAACAGTATTGCTCACCGATTCGGGCAAAGAGCACCCGCAGATAATCATAAATCTCGGTGATGGTGCCGACTGTGGAACGCGGGTTTTTGCTGGCGGATTTCTGTTCGATGGAAATGGTGGGGGACAGCCCGCGGATGGTGTCGTATTTGGGTTTTTCCATCTGGCCGATGAATTGCCGGGCATAGGCGGAAAGCGATTCCACATACCGGCGCTGGCCCTCGGCAAAAATGGTGTCAAATGCCAGGCTGGATTTCCCGGAACCCGATACGCCGGTGAAAACGATAAACTTTTTCTTGGGCAGCTCCACATCCACATTCTTCAGATTGTGTTCCCTGGCGCCCTTGACGATGATCGTATTGATTTCCTTGAATGATTTGGCCTTGAACAGCCGTCTTTCAAACTGGATGGGTGATAATTTTTTCTTGACGGTCATTGAACGCCCCTGTTTTTTATTCAAAATGCGAAATTTGAACTCAGAATATAAGTCGTATAGAACCGGATTTACAGGGGGGTGATGGATTTCTTTTTAAAGCCTGTTGTGCAAATTTTCCAACGCCATTTCCTTGTCGTAATGGGGGTGACGATTCAGACAGAGAAAAACCCTTTATTGCAATGATCTTCTCTGACGGCCTTTGTTTGTCAAGCGATATTTCTGCAAACGGCTGTTGGGCTTGTCAGGGATGGTCATTTCAATCCATCCATCTTTCATCGCCGGTTTGAGATACCGGGCGCGAAATGATTTTCGGTCCTGTAGTCCGAGAGCGTTTTGCAGGGCTTCACTGCTCATTTCGCCACGGATATGAAGCAGCAACCGACTGACTTGGAGGGCAACTTGGGGGGTGGAGATTGTCACGGCATCCAGAATCATTCTGAGCATGAATTCGATGAAGGGGGCAGAGTCTGTCGGGTAGGCGCTGTCCTGCAGTGCCTGATATACTTCAAGTTGCATCAAA
>DFZE01000243.1 GCA_002382065.1 Desulfobacteraceae bacterium UBA4064 | reverse complement strand
TTTTTGTCAATTGTCCGGCGGGGTCAGGCTTGGCTGTGCCCCGCAACAAATCGCTATTCATGCGCAATTGCCGGGTCAGTTATTATTAGCATAAACGGGTCATGTTTCTTTAGCGCTAAGGCACAGAGTATCATCTGCAACAATCAATCGCGATGGGATTGTTCCTTCTTGTCCGGATGATGGCCGGGGTCATGAGAAGGCCTTCCCGGGCAGATGGCGGGCTATTTAAGAGATAGGCCGTGAATGATGTGATTTTTTTCATATCATGAACCCATGGCAGGACGAACAGCACCCAGGCAAGACAAACAATATTCCCTGTCTTGATTATCTGTATCCCCAAATAATCCAGACGTTCATCTGTATCCCCATTTATTCAAACGGGTCTGTTTTCCCATTGTCCTGAAAGCCTGGCAAATTCAATCCCCATATGGTGACAAGGGGCCGGGCTTTAAATGGCCGTGTATGGCAAATGGCAAGGGTATCAATCGGATTGAGACCCTTTCCTGTCTGAGGGTGACAACTTGAGACCCTGAAAACCGGAACAGTAGGGGGACAACTTGTCCTGCTAAAAAATATGAAATGCTGTATGCCGGATATCCGTCCAAACATCTGGATTTGAAATCCGAAAGTTGAGCCGTACAAATTGTACGACTGAACCGGGAACCCCTGGCCGGTTAAGGCACTCAATTTGAGTGCCTTGTTTTTCAGATCCACCAGGAACGGATGACACATTAACCGTTTTCAGATGAATCATGACCCCATGCCGGTGTCCTACAAACAAACAGATCAAGACAGCTTGATGTAATCGTTATCAGGAAAGGCACGGTTGGCGGTCGGGGCATGGTTATGACCGATGGATTCTTGATTGTTCTGGAAATGTTATGCAGGTGTCAGTCGATACCAGGAACCCCATGAAAAATAAATGCGGGACAGATACGGGACAAACCGCATTTTTTATCAATCCCAAAATTTCTAATTTTTTATAATGTGCCGTAATATGTGGGTTATTTCAGGCAGTATCAACTGATTGCACGCCAGTTTGCAGGCGGCCATGCTTCCCGGCATACAAAAAACAACGGTGTTGCCGATAATGCCGGCCGTTGCCCGCGACAGAATTGCGGCGGAATCGATTTCTTCATGACTGAGCATCGCAAACAGAACGCCAAACGCGGTCAGTTCTTTGGAAAACAGGGGCCGGACCGCCTCAATGGTGACATCCTGATGGCTGATACCGGTACCGCCGGTTATCAGAACGGCATCGACCCCCAGCGCACCGATGACCCGGTTCAGTTGGTCAGCAATGGCCACGATGTCATCCGGAACCACCTCATGTGACACCACCTTGTGCCCTTCCCTGGCCAACTGCCTGCTGATCCATATACCGCTTTTATCTTCGGAAAGGGTGCGTGTGCTGGAAACCGAGATTACCGCAGCGTTCAGTGTTTTGGGCGCATCCGCCCGGTGTTCTTTCAGCCCCATTTATTCCTCCGACTGCAGTGTCACCTGATCGATGTTGTCTTTTTCCCGAAACATGACATTCACGGTTTCGGACCGGCGGGTTGCCACAATTTTTCCGATATAATTAGCCTGAATGGGCAGTTCGCGATGTCCCCTGTCAACCATGACCGCCAGTTCAATCCGGTCGGGCCGGCCAAAATCGATCAGGGCATCCATGGCAGCCCGGATGGTGCGTCCGGTAAACAGCACATCATCCACCAGAATCACCTGTCTGCCATCAATGGAAAAGCCAATGTCCGTAGCCTGAAGAACCGGATGACTTCCGATCCGGGTCCAGTCATCCCGATACAGGGTGATGTCCAGCACACCAACGGGAATATCCGCACGCTCAACCGCCATGATTCTCTGCTGAATCCGTTTGGCCATAAAAACCCCACGGGTATGAATGCCGACCAGTGCCAATTTGTCGGAGCCTTTGTGGATTTCCAGAATTTCATGGGTCATCCGGGTCAGGATTCGATCGATATCGGATTCATCCAAAAGGACTCGGGTATGCTCCTGCATGATGGGTTCCCCCTAAAAATCATCGTATGAAACTGAGGTTGTTTTTGGACAGGATTGACATGATTTACAGGCTACAGACCCCGCATCGCACGCAGTCAACAATGGGGCAGGGCAGACTCTGTCTGGCCTTCAGAGCCTTCTGATATTCCTGTTTCAGGAATGCACTGCTGACGCCGTGACAAATGAAGTCCCAGGGCAGCGTCTCGGTCAGCTTCCGCTGGCGGAATGCAAAAAATTTGTGGGAAATCTCGGCTTCCTTGAAGGTTCTGGCCCAGTTCCACCGATGTTTTTCCGCCAGTACCAGGATATCGGAAACCCGCCTGTCGCCTCTGGCAATCATGGCCTGAACCACTGCATCCCGGATGTTCGCGACGGTCACCCGAACATTGGATATGGATTTGAGGCCCTTCACAATCCGTCCGGCTTTCTCTTTCAGCGTCTGGACATCCTGCATGCCGACCCACTGAAACGGGGTAAAGGCTTTTGGAATAAACGGGTTGATACTGATGGATATCTCGCCAATTTTTCGTCTGATCCGGCTGGCCTTCAGGAACACTGCCTTGGTTTTCAAAACCATATCGATAATCGCATCCACATCGTCCGGGGTTTCTGTCGGCAGGCCGATCATGAAATACAGCTTGAGATTGGGAATGCCGTTATACACAAGAGACTCGGTTGCCTGAAGGACATGGTATTCGGTAATTCCCTTGTTGATGACCTTTCGCATCCGTTCCGATCCGGCGTCTGGCGCCAGGGTGGCGGTCTTGACCCCGCTTTTGACCATGAACTGAATCAGTTCGGTCGTGATACAGTCCGCCCGCAGGGAACTGAATGACAGATCGATTCCTATTTCATAGGCGGTCTGACACAACCGGCCCAGATCCGGCAGGTCGGAAATGGCCGCTCCCACCAGTCCAACCCGGTCCGTCAGTTTTGATGCTTGCCTCAGGCCGTTTTCCAGAACTTCAATGCTGCGAAACCGGGGAGGCCGATAGATATACCCGGCAGTACAGAACCGGCATCCGTGAACACAGCCCCGTCCAGTCTCAATCAGATATCTGTCTGCAAACGTTGTATCCGGGGTCAGAATCTGACTTTCGGTCGGAAAGTCATCCACATGGGACACATATCGTCGCCGGACCTGGCCCGGAATACCAAACCGGGCCTCCATTGACTGAATCGTGCCATTTTTTCCATAGCTCAAATGATAATAGCGCGGAACATATGCCCCATCCACCTCATGGGCCAGACGAAGCAGCGTATCCTGCCTGGACAGGGCATGGTCCCTTGCGATGGCGACAAATTCGGGCAGAAGTTCTTCGGCTTCCCCCAGAAGAAACAGATCAATCAGGGGGGCAATCGGTTCCGGATTCAGAAAACAGGCCACGCCGCCGGCAATGATCAGGGGATGGGGCGGGTTTCTCTGTATGGAATAAAACGGAATTCCGGCCGCCCTGAAAATGCTCAGAACATGAATGAAATCCCCTTCAAACGAAATGGAAAACGCCAGAATATCAAAATCCCTGAGCGGCCTGCCGGATTCCAGAGACCGCACCGGATCATCGCCTTCCGGAAGAAAAAACCGTTCACAGATGACGTCATCCATTTCATTCAACAGGCGATATACGGTTTGAAAGCCCAGATTGGATATGCCAATTGAATAGGTATTGGGATAGATCAGGGCAACCGCAAACTGACCTCTCCAGGATTTTTGAATCCGGCCAATTTCATGGCTCCGATAAAGACCGTTGGATACGGAACGATTTCCGGACACCCGCCCTAATCCGCCCGTCTTCTTAAAAATGTGGGCATTTCGAGATCGTTATCATCATATGTGCCGGGTTGAATGATTGGAATGCTATCCTGTGACGTTTCCGGTGCATTTTTCACCTTGCGGATAAATGTCGGTTCATCCAGGTTGTTGAACTCTGAAAATTCCTCGGGCTTCAGATCCCGGACCTTGCCGATCGGTCGATATTCCCCGAATCGGGATGGTTTGACCAACTGGGGTTTTGTGATTGCCTGGCCAATACCGGTGGCAATGACCGTCACCCGCATCTCGTCCCCGAGATCATTGTCAAAAATCTGTCCCCATATGATTTCGGTTGTGGGGTTGTTGCCGATTTCCCGATAAATCCGCTCGGATGCTTCTGTCATTTCTTCCATGGTAATATCCATGGAACTGGTGATATTCATCAGGACCCCACTGGCCCCTGAAATGGACATATCTTCCAGAAGGGGGTGGGATATGGCTTTTTCCGCAGCCTCGATTGCCCGATTTTCCCCTTTGGCAACACCGATGCCCATGAGGGCCATTCCGGATTTGGACATGATTTTCCGGATATCCTGAAAATCCAGATTGACATATCCCGGCACATAGATGAGGTCCGTGATCCCCTTGACAGAATTCAGCAGAATTTCATCTGCTTTTTTATACATGTCAATCATTTTGGTGTTTTTGGAAGCCAGCCCCCTCAGCCGGTCATTGGGAATGACAATCACGGTATCCGCAACCTCCCGCAGGGCCTCGATCCCCTCTTCCGCAATTTTCAGCCTGGGCTTGCCTTCAAATGAAAAGGGCTTGGAAACAACGGCGACCGTCAGGATATTCTGATCCTTGCAGATCTGCGCAATGACCGGTGCGGCGCCGGTGCCGGTTCCACCGCCAAAGCCCGCGGCAATGAACACCATGTTGCTGCCTTCCAGCATGCTGCGAATGGCGTCCTCGCTTTCCAGAGCCGCTTCTTTTCCCCGTTGTGCATCCGCTCCCGCGCCCAGCCCGTTCAGAAGCTGTTCACCCAGTTGCAGTTTGACCATCGCATTGGAAATTCCCAGGGCCTGCCGGTCTGTATTGGCAGCGATGAATGTCACGCCCTGAAGATTGGCCTCGATCATGTTGTTGATGGCATTGCCACCCGCACCGCCAACACCGATCACTTTAATCACTGCATTTTTTTCATTTTCCATATAGGTAATCGCCATAATCCCCCCCTGTTTGCCTGCATAAAACCGGTATCCCGCCAACCTGCGTTATCTGTCGCTATTTCGTTCTTTGATTTTGTTGAAAAAGGACTCAACGGACATAAAAGACATATAGGACCCGCCTTTCATCCTTCATCCTTCACCCTTCAGTCTTCCGCCTATCTCAAACCGCATCCCGGAACCATTTTTCCATTCTGCGAAAAATCCGGGAAAAGATGTTCTTGTCCTTTACATGAAACTTCCGGTTGTGCTGGTGCCGTGCCCCATACAACACCAGTCCGACACCCGTGGCATGCATGGGGTTGTTCACGACATCAACCAGTCCGCTGATGCCTTGGGGATGCCCCACCCGAACCGGCAGACTGAAAACGGATTCGGCGGCTTCAACCGCTCCGTCAAGCATGGCCGATCCACCCGTGATGACAATGCCGGACCCGGCAGATACCACATCATCCATTCCGGCCCGCAATATCTCTTTTCGGAGGAGTCGAAAAATCTCGGCCATCCGCATTTCCAGAATTTCCGCCAGAATCTGGCGAGGAAGTGTTCTGGGTTTTCGACCACTGGACCCCTGAATCGTGATCATCTCTTCCGGCGTGATGCCTTCGGAAATACAGGTTCCATATGTTTTTTTGATCATTTCCGCTTCCGCCAGAGGCGCCCGGATGCCAATGGCGATATCATTGGTCAGATTGTTTCCACCCAAAGGCAGCACATAGGTATGCCGGATGTTTTTTCCGGAAAATATGGCCATATCCGATGTTCCGCCGCCGATATCGATCAGGACCACCCCCTGATCCTTTTCCGCCTCGCTCAGGACCGCTTCTCCGGATGCCATGGACTCCAGAACAATATCGAATACATCCAGGCCTGACCGGTTGGCGCATTTGATGATGTTGTGAACCGAAGACACAGCACCGGTGACGATATGAATCTTGGCCTCCAGCCGGACACCGGACATTCCCACCGGATTGGTAATGCCGCTCTGATCATCGACCAGATATTCCTGGGGCAGGACATGAATGACCTCCCGGTCCAGTGGAATGGCAACGGCGCGGGCCGCCTCCTTCACCCGTTCCACATCACTGGGGTTGACCTCCCGGCCTTTTATGGCGACGATTCCCCGGCTGTTCAACCCCATGATATGGCTGCCGGCAATACCGGCATACACCGCGGATATTTCACATCCGGCCATCATTTCGGCCTCTTCAACGGCCTTTTTGATGGATTCCACCGTGGATTCGATATTCACCACAACGCCCTTGCGCAAACCCACAGAGGGACTTGTTCCAAAGCCGACCACATGGATGTCACCACCTGTCACCTCGCCGACAACCGCGGAAATTTTGGTTGTACCAATATCCAGCCCGACAATGATATTGTCCTTTTTGGGCATTCTAAACGTCCTCCTTGTGATTGTCAGCCAAAACAGCCTCGGGACCGGCCGGACGGACAACGATTCGCCGGGAATCTGTCAGATCGATATGCCCCACGGCATCTGTCATATGGGTCTTTTTCAAATATCCGATCATCAAGTCAAGGGATTTGTATTTTTGATCAAAATCGGTCAAGCCCAGGCTGATACGGTCTATTTTCATGGATCGGACCCCCTCCCGCACAACCAGCGTCAGACCGACGTCCCGATCCACATGAATGTGATGAATGTTCCGGTTCGGAATGAGGGCGCCATCCGCCTTTCCCATTTTCAGAACGGTCAACACAGCGGAAAATCCGGTTGTTTCAGATGTATCCATCCGCTTCAGATCCGTCAGATCCAGCCCGGTCACCAGGGGCAGCCCATGGCATTCCGATTCATCCGCCTCCTTGAAAATCTGGCCGTTTCCATCCATCAGATAGCGTGTTCCGATTTCAAGAACCGCCACCGGTTGATGTTCCTGGATATGAATGGACAGGCGATTGGGCAGCTCCCGGATAACCTCCGCCGTGACGATCCAGGGCTCGTCGCACAGTTTTTTTTGGGCAATCAGCCGGTTAACCGCCAAAATATTGGGGGTTTTGCCGATCTGTGAAATTTCAAGGACATCCGCGTCGGACAGTTTTGAATTTCCCCGGATGTCCACATGGGTCGCCTGGAAATAATCCCACTGCACAATCATGTCATGACAAAAAACAAGAAAAAAACTCAGGACAAAGGATCCCAGGATCCCTGCCAGCATCTTGCGAATCCCGAATCGGAGGCGTTCATGCCGGAGTTTCTTGATTTTTGAATCGCGCCGGTATCGCCGGTATCGATTGATCAATACACTCATGGCATCCGCTGCTCATCCAACACAATCAATTCAGTCTCCAGGGTGATTCCAAAACAGTTTTGGACCTGATGCCGAATCCGGTCGATCAGGGATAAAATGTCCGTTGCCGTTGCGTTTCCGGTATTGATGATGAAATTGGCATGTTTTTCAGAAATTTTCGCGCCCCCGATGGTCAGCCCTTTCAATCCGGCCTGATCGATCAGCATGCCCGCCGGGTGTTTCGGGTCCGGATTTCTGAAGACGCATCCGGCATTGGGAAAACACACCGGCTGGCTGCTTCTGCGCACCTGTTTCAACCGGTCGGATTCTTCAGCCAATATACCATGCTTTCCGGGCTTCAGGCTGAAAATCCCGGATAAAATGACCGGATATCCGTTTTCGGCAAGACCGTTCAAATCAAAACTGATCCGGCGATAGGATGCCTGCCATTGCCCCTTTTTTATGGAAACCGTTTTTCCGGATCGGGTCATCAGGACAACCGCATCCAGTACATTGGAAATCCAGCCGGACGCGGTGCCGGCATTTCCGCGAATCGCCCCCCCAACCGTACCCGGAATGCCCACGGCAAAGTTGAATCCGTCGTATCCGTTTTGAATGCAGAAGCGGCACAGCGCATGCAGCATGGCGCCGGCCCCGGCCGCGATTGTTATGGATTCCGGCGTTTTTGCCAGAACCGCAATTTGCTTCAGACACCGGGTCAACCGGATCACCGGATAGGAAAGGCCTTCATCCGGAACCAGCACATTGCTGCCACCGCCCAGGATGTGAAACGGGATATTCCGGTTGTAAAACCCGTTTATCAGGCCGGTAAGGGCCTGTGGCGTTTCCGGTTCCAGCAACACCGCAGCCATGCCCCCCACCCGATAGGTGGTGTGACGCGACATGGGCGCGTTGAATGTCACCCGGCAATGGCCAATCCGCCTCAGCCAGTTTGCTGTTTCCCGGGTTATCGGCATGGTGTTCGGGGTGTTAACACGGGATCTCTTCCAGTCGTTTCAGGAGTGATTCACCGGTTTTCCACACATCTCCGGCGCCAAGGGTCAATACCACATCGCCCTTTCTGGCAATCGCGGCCAGACGGGATACCGCAGCATCCATATTTTCGAGATATATGACATCCTTGTGCCCATGCATCCGGATGCTGTCGCTCAATTGCCGCGCATCCACGCCTTCAATGGCAGCCTCTCCCGCGGCGTAAATGGGCAGAACCATCAAAACATCGGACTGATAAAACGCCCGGGTAAACTCGTCAAACAGGGCCCGGGTACGGGTGAAGCGGTGCGGTTGAAACACCACCACTTTCCGGGCATCGGGCAGACACGCCTTGAGTGCATCCAGGGTGCTGCGAATCTCGGTCGGATGGTGGCCATAATCATCCATCACCAGGATTTGACCGGTTTCCCCCTTGATTTCCAGCCGGCGCTGAACGCCCTGGACCGTTTCCAGAGCCTGCCGGATGTCTGAAAACGGAATGCCCAGTTCGCGCCCGACGGCAATGCTTGCCGTGGCATTGTACACATTGTGAATGCCCGGCAGATTCAGCAGGATGTCACCCAGGGTCTCTCCCCGGTAATCCACCTGAAACCGGGTTTTCATGCCGTGAAATGCCACGCGGCGGGCGACATAATCGGCCTGGGCGCTCATGCCATATGTGGTAAACCGTTTTTTGATGCCGGGCAGAATGTCCTGAATGGGCTCATTGTCCAGACACAGGACCGCCAGGCCATAAAAGGGAATGCGATCGATAAAATTCAGAAAACTTTCCTTGATGTGATCCATGTCCCGATAATAGTCCAGATGCTCCCGGTCGATATTGGTGACCACCGCAATGGTGGGAGAATATTTCAGAAACGATCCATCGCTTTCATCCGCTTCCGCAACAATGAAATCACCCTTGCCCAGGACCGCATTTTTTCCCACACTTTTCAGCCGGCCCCCGATGACAACCGTCGGGTCAAATCCGCCCTGGGCCAGAACCGCCGAAATGATGGATGTGGTGGAGGTCTTGCCATGTGCGCCGGCAACGGCCACACTGTATTTCAGGCGCATGAGTTCCGCCAGCATTTCGGCACGCATGATGACCGGAATGGATTCCTGACGGGCCGCGGCCAGTTCCGGATTGTCAGCGGCAATGGCCGATGAGGCGACCACCACATCGGCATCCTGTATCTGGTGGGCGTCATGCCCCTGGTAAATGACGCCGCCCAGGCGTTTCAGGTTTTCCGTAATATCGGAAGATGCGGCATCCGATCCCGAAACCCGGTATCCCAGATTCAACAGCAGTTCGGCAATGCCGCTCATGCCGATACCGCCAATGCCTACAAAATGGATATGGTATTTTTTTTGATACACGGATTTGTCTTTCCGTTAATTTATTTGGTGGTAAAAATGTACACTGTTTTTGCCTGAACCCGGATGCCAAAATGGACTTTATGGACTTCCTGGACGTCATGGACAAAGTGGACCCCGATGGCCTGTATTGAAATCCGATTCCATTTTGTGTTTCATCCGCTTCCCAGCAGCCGGTAACAGTCATTGACGATGGCATTGGCGGCATCGGGTTTGCCCAGTTTTTTCGCTTGACCGGCCATTTTCCGGATAATATCCGGATGTCCGGCCAGAAATACAATTTTGTCTGCCAGCCGTTTGCCGTCCAGTTCCGATTCCGGTATCATTTCCGCAGCGCCTTTCTCCACCAGGGTCATGGCATTGAAAAACTGGTGGTTATCCGCAGCATACGGAAACGGGATAAAAATGGCCGATTTCCCGATGGCGGTAATTTCGGCGATGGTGGTGGCCCCGGCGCGGCAGATCATGACATGGGCACGCCGATACTGACGGGGCATATCATAAAAAAAAGCCCGGACTTCGGCCTCAATCCCCCGGGCATGGTACGCATGTCTGACCGGCTTTTCATCCGCAGCGCCGGTCTGATGAATGAAGAGCAGTGCCAGTTCTTTGGGCAAATGAACCAGTGATTCCATCACGGCCCGGTTAATGGCCGTAGCCCCCTGACTGCCGCCGCATACCAGAATGGTAAAGGGCGCATCCGGATTCATCCGGTCACCGGGGATGTCACCATCTTTCTGATAAAATGCCTTTCGAATGGGATTGCCGGTATGCAGGAACCGACCGGCGTCACGCATCGCCTGATCCGGTTCAAAGGACAGATAACACCGTCTGGCCAACGGCGTCAGCATCCGGTTTGAGATGCCCATTTTCTGATTCTGTTCATGCAGCACCAGCGGAATGCCCATCATCCACGCCGAAAGACATACCGGACCCGATGCATACCCGCCGACACCGACCACCAGATCCGGTTTGAAGCGTTTCAACTGTGTCATCGCAACCCGGATACAGCCAGGAAGCCGGAACAGTCCGGCCAGTTTTTTCATCAGGCTGTATCCTTTCAACCCCCGGGACGGGACAATGTCAAGGGGGTAACCGGCCCGGCAAAGCGCATCCACTTCAAAGGGTTTTCCCACACTCACAAACCGGATGTCATTTCGAAAATCCCGGTCCCGGAAGGCATCGGCAATGGCGATACCCGGAAACAGATGGCCCCCGGTTCCGCCTCCGGCAATGACAATCCGAAGTCCTCCGGGTCCTGTTGTCTTCCGCTGTTCGGGGTTCATGATTCAGCGCCGGGTGGTTGCAATATTGATCAACATCCCGATGGCCGCCATGCTGAACAACAGGGATGTTCCCCCGTAGCTCATGAACGGCAGCGGCAGCCCTTTTGTGGGAAAAAGGCACAGGGCCACCCCCATGTTGATAAAAACCTGGATGCCGATGGCCGCGATCAGTCCGCCTGCCAACAACGCGCCCCGCCTGTCCGGTGCATTCAGGGCGATGGAAATGCCATTCCAGACAATGATGGCATACAGGGCCAGGATGAACAGAACCCCGATCAGACCCAGTTCTTCCCCGGCAACCGACAAAATAAAATCCGTATGGGGCTCCGGAAGGTAATACAGTTTCTGAAAGCTGTTGCCAATGCCGGTTCCGGCCAGCCCCCCGGTTCCAAAGGCCATCTGGGAATGGGTGGGTTGATATCCATAACTGGAGGCATATGCCCATGGATCCAGAAATGCCTTGATGCGATCCATTCGATAGGATGCCGATACCATGTACCGGATGGCGCCTGGAACCAGGACAATCAGCGGCAAAAGCAGGTGAGACAGGCGAACCCCGCCCAAAAACATGATGGTCCAGGTCAGCATGCACAGGATGGCGGCGGAACCAAAGTCGGGTTGCAGCAGAATGAGACCGGCAAAAATTCCCAGCATGATGACATGCGGCATAAACCCGATCCAGAATGTATGCGCCTGATCGGCTTTTCGACTGAGCGAAGAGGCCAGAAAAATCACCATGACAAAACGCGCCAGCTCAGAGGGCTGAAATTTGAGCCATCCCAGTTTGATCCACCGGGTGGCCCCGCCCGCACTGGCGCCAAATGGTGTAAATTTGACGGCAACCAGCAGCAGAATGGTACCCAGAATCAGTGAATACACCCAGAACCGGTTGAGATCGTAGGGTATTTTTCTGATAATCATCATGCATACCAGGCCGATACCGGCCCACATGGACTGTTTGATCAGAAAATAGGCCTCGTTGTCATACCGTTTCAACGCAATCGTGGATGTGGCGCTGTATATCATCATCAGTCCCAATCCAATCAGAATCAGCATCGGCAGAATCAGCCTGAAATCATAGCTGACATTCTGATAAGACCGCCAACGGGCCCCGGGTGTCTGTTTCATGTCAAAGCGCCTCGACTGCCTCGCGGAATACATTTCCGCGATGGCCATAGGACGTGAACATGTCAAAGCTGGCGCAGGCCGGAGACAGCAACACCACATCTCCGGGAAGGGCCAGACGGCTGGCCGCCTGTACGGCATCCGCCATGGAATCGACAAGTGTTACGGGCATGTCCGGCTTCAGGGCCTTTTGAATGGCATGCCGGGCTTCACCCAGCAAAATGACGTGGCGGGCATGTTGGCTGACCGGGATCCGGAGAGATGGGAATGGACTGTCCTTGTCCCGGCCCCCCATGATGAGAATGACGGGATGGTCAAAGCATTCCAGTGCGCGGATGACGGCGTCCACATTGGTCGCTTTGGAATCATTGATATAGCTGGCCCCGTTGACCGTCCGGATAAGGGTCATGCGGTGGGGCAGGCCCGCAAACCGGTTGACCGCCGCCTGAATTCGGGACAGTCGGCCGCCGGCCGCCAGGGCCGACATCATCGCGGCGCAGACATTTTCCATATTGTGCCGGCCACGAATCGGTGTGCGGGACAGATCGAGCCGGAATTCGTTTTCCAGGGCGCGCGTGCCATCAGGATCGGGAAGAAACAAAGCCCGATGACAATCATCGATCCGCCAGAGAATATGGTCGTCATGAATTTGCGCATTTCCCGGGCCACCGGAATTAAACCGGAATCTTTGGGACACGACCCGGTTCATCCGGGGTTCGGCCCATGAGTCATCGGCATTGGTGATGGCGATATCGGTTTTCTTCTGATTTAAAAATATGCGACATTTGGATGCGGCATAGGCCGCCATGTCCGGATACCGGTCCAGATGATCTTCGGTGGTATTCAGCAGCACCGCCACATGGGGTCGAAACGTATCGATCGTATCCAGTTGAAAACTGCTGATCTCGAGAACAATCCGGTCCGCTGTTTCATTGCGGTCCACATACCCGATGAGGGGGCTGCCGATGTTTCCCCCCACAAACACACGAAACCCGGATTCGGACAGCATGTTCCCCAGAAGGGTTGTGGCGGTGGTTTTGCCATTGGTTCCGGTCACGGCAATGATGGGCGCATTGACAAACCGGAATGCCAGCTCGATTTCACCCATGACCGGGATGGCCCTGGCCCTGGCGGCTTCCAGTTCGGGCAGGGTGTGCGGGACCCCGGGGCTGATGACGATCATGTCCGCGCCGATAAAGCTGTCTGTGCGGTGTCCCCCCAGTTCCAGCACCACGTCGGATGCCTGCAATTCGCGGATCACATCCGCTTTGGCCGGCGCCAACGCCATATCCGTGGCCGTGACGCGGGCCCCCTGATGGCACAAAAACCGGGTCAGTGCCACACCGGTCATGCCCAGTCCGACAACCAGGATTTTTTTGTGAGAAAAATTCATTCCACCTGTTCTGTTCAATCCGTCATCTCAGTTTCAGTGTGCTGATGGCAACCAGGGCCAGGGCCACGGCAATGATCCAGAAACGGACAATCACCTTGGGTTCCGGCCATCCTTTCAGCTCAAAATGGTGGTGAAGCGGCGCCATGCGGAATATCCGGCGGCCATGGGTCATTTTATAATAACTGACCTGAAAAATAACCGACAGGGCTTCAATGACAAACAATCCGCCCACCAGGGCCAGAAGCACTTCCTGTTTGGTGATGACCGCAACCGAACCCAGTGCACCGCCTAGGGACAGTGATCCCACATCTCCCATGAACACCTGGGCCGGATAGGCGTTAAACCACAAAAATCCCAGCCCGGCCCCGACCAGCGCGCCACAGAATACGGTCAGTTCACCGCTTCCGGCGACATAATGGAGTTGCAGGTAGTCGGCGATTTTGACATGACCGGCCACATAGGCAAACACCATATAGGTCACGGATGCGATAATCATGGGGCCAATGGCCAGCCCGTCAAGTCCATCGGTCAAATTGACCGCGTTGGAGGTCCCCACAATGACAAATGTCGCAAAAAAAATATATCCGATGCCAAGGTCCGGAGACAAATTCTTGAAAAATGGAACCGTCACCCGGGTGGAAAAATCCGGATGCAGGTATAACAAATATCCGACGGCCAGTGCCAGGAGCGTCTGCAACAGGAATTTCCGTCTGGCGGTCAACCCCATGTTTTTTTTTCGGCTCAACATCAGATAATCATCCACAAATCCGATCAGTCCGAATCCGACCGTGACCAGAAGAACGGTCCAGACATAAAAGTTGGTGATGTTGCCCCACAGGAGGGTGGAAATGACCAGGGACACCAAAATCAGCACCCCCCCCATGGTGGGTGTGCCGGCCTTTGCCTGGTGGGATTTGGGGCCTTCATCCCGGATAAATTGCCGAACCTGCAGGGCCGAAAGCTGTTTGATCACCCATGGCCCCAGAATGAAACAGATCAGGAATGCGGTCAGACTGGCATATATCGTTCGAAACGTAATGTATCGGAATACATTCAATATCGAAAACGAGGTATGTAGCGGATACAGTAACAGATAGAGCATATATGGGTTCCGGGTTTCAGGATAAAGGGTTGGGGTGATGCGGGTTCCCGTTTTCCGATTCCGGTTCCCCGGTCAGGGATTTGACCACGGTTTCCATGGCCATCCCCCGGGAGCCCTTGATCAGAACATGGTCCTCCGACGCCAAAACCCCTTGGATATCCAGGACGATTTCGGATTTGCTGCCAATCATGATGTCTGCACAGGCCATGCCCGCCTCACTGGCGGCGCCGGCCACAATATCCGCAAAATCACCGGTAACATACAACCGGCAAAGACCGGATTCCCCGGCAAGCCGGCCGATCTGTCGATGGTAAAACGCCGCCTGATCACCCAGTTCCAGCATATCCCCCAAAACCAGGAAGCGGCGATGACCGGCCCCGATGGCATTCAGGGTCCGTATCGCCGCCTCGGTCGAGCCCGGATTGGCATTGTAGGTATCATCGATGAGGGTTACGCCGTGTCGGGTTTGAACCAGGTTCATCCTTCCGGAAACCGCCCGGGCCCCTTCCAGCCCTTTCTGAATCAGATGGGGGGAAATGCCGGCGGCATAACCGGCTGCGGCCGCGGCCAGCGCATTCTGAATCATGAAGCGTCCCGGGATATGGAGGTGTACCGCAACCCGGCCGTCGGGAAAATGGAGTTGAAACCGGGTCCCGGAATTCTGGAGAACGGCATCCGCCGCACGAATTTGGGCACCGGAATCAAACCCGAAACCGACAACCGGACAGGGTGCCTCCCTGGCCAGTCGGGACACCCGGGGATCATCCAGGTTCATGACCGCAACGCCATCGGCCGGCAGGTGCTTCAACAGCTCGCCTTTGGCTGCCATAATGCCATCCAGTGAATGAAGGCCTTCTATATGCGCTGGGGCGATGTTGGTAATGATCCCGATTTGAGGCTGACAGACCCGGGCCAACCAGTCGATTTCACCCGCGTGATTCATGCCCATTTCCAGCACAGCCCATTCATGATCCGGGGTCAGCCTGAAAAGGGTCAGGGGAAGACCGATATGGTTGTTGAAATTGCCGCTTGTGGCCAGTAGTCGGAACTGTTGGCGCATCACGTCATGGGTCAGCTTTCGCGTGGATGTCTTTCCATTGGATCCGGTAATGGCAATGATGGATGCCGGCATCCGTTTTCGGTGAAACGCCGCCAGCCTGCCCAATGCGCCAATCGAATCCGTGACGGCAATGCAGACGATGCCCTGTGCGATCCACTGTTCAACCGGAATTTCCGGTATTTTTCGATGTTCCAGAACAACGCCTTTGACACCGGCCGCGATGACCCGGTCAATGAACCGGTGGCCATCGTGACAGGCCCCGGTGATGGCCACAAACACGTCAGTGGGCTGTACGGTTCTGGAATCAATGGAAATACCGGAAAAAGAGATATTCGAAAGGGGCGAAAGAAGCCCGCCTTCGGTGGCATCCAGAATATGGTCGATGGTCCAGTTCATCCCGTGGCCGGTATCTTTCAAGATAAGGGGTCCAATAGCTTTCTGAGTTGGCAAATCCAAATTCAACCGGAAAACACGTGCTGTTCTATAGCTTTTCAGATAATGATTTTGGGAAGGCAGCAGGGAGGGGACAGGCCTTTAGCGGCTGGCGCCTTGAAAAACCCCTCGGCCGTCCCCGACCGATAACGCACCCAAAATCATTATCTTGAAAGCGATATATCAGTAATTTTCCATCAGGCGGCAGAAG
>DFZE01000233.1 GCA_002382065.1 Desulfobacteraceae bacterium UBA4064 | reverse complement strand
CTACAAACATGTTGTCAGAAATGACACTGGGTGTAGTCAAAAATGACTACAAACATGTGGTCAATTCTGACAACAACAAAAGAAAGAAGAAAACTTTAACAAAAAACACTCACAAAGAAAGAGAGTGTGAGCTTTCTTTTTCTCTTTTTAAAAACACCGCTGTGAAAATGTTGGAGCTTATCAGACAGACAGATCAGAAATACAAAGAACCTGATTTGAATGATTGGGCGGCAAAGCTGGAAACCCTGGGTAAAAGTCCGGATGAAATTGAATCCGCGATGACCTGGACACTGTCACATGAATTCTGGTCCACCCGGGCAAAAGGTATCGATAATTTTGTGAAGCATTATGCCACCATTCGTTCACAGATGGGTAATGGCCATTCGAAAACGAAACCAGTCATTGACTATTCAGAATTCGGCGGGACACCCAAACAGCCAAAAATAAACACCGACCGGTTATGGGCTGAAATCGCCAATTGCAAAAATCTTGCAGAACTTGAAGACCTTGAACTGATTCATCCGGAAATCGATACCATTGACATTCTACGAGCAAAATCCAGGGAGATGAAGCTATCCTATCCGGCGCCTGAATGGGCAGGTGAAGCAATTAGACAGATCGATTCCATTAAAACGGTTGAGCAACTCAGGGCGCTATGGACCGAAAACTGTGAGGTTTGGGTGCCTTGTGAAACTGTACGCGAGGCAAAGGACCGAAAGAAATTCACCTTGCAGATCATGGAATGTACATCGGCTGAACAACTGGACGCGATTTATGATGCCACATGGCCACCGGATTTAAAAGCTGTCTATGATCAGCATTATGGTGAACTGGTTCCGGATGATGAAATGGTTCAGTTTTGAAAGGATAATCCGGATGATGTCGGGGTAAATCCGGAAGGTTGTATCCCAGAGATGGAATGGGTTGATGAATGCCGGAAGTCTGGTTGCACAAGAAAAAACATTCACGACAATAAGAAGGCATTTTTCATCCATAACGGTTTTGTTTATCTCAAGGCGTTTTGCTGATGTTACGAATGTCACGGCCAGGGCGTTACAATCGTTACTGGTATATATACCATTGTAACATTTGTAACGCTTACCCCATCGTAACATTTGTAACATTTGTAACATTTGTAACATTTGTAACGCTATGGAACAGATCCGAAATATGTGAGGTGATTATGCAAATACCTGAACATCGAATCCTGGAAATGCCTCACGGCCTCAACACGCTCAATATCAGGTATAACCCATGTCAGGAGTGGCAGGATGTGCTCGATGCTGTCCTGCGCCATATAGGGAAGTCTCGTAACGATTTTGGGAACGTGGTGATGGTGGCTCCTGAAATGTGGCGGGGAAAAAGATGAAACGGTATGTGAAATACTGCTCACAATATCCCTGTAATAAAACAGCGATACCCGGGACAGCGTATTGTGATGAGCACCAGAAACCGCGAGCGAAGAAGGAAGCTGATGCTTTTTATCTCTCAACACGTTGGCGGCGGTTTCGGTCGTGGTACCTGTCCAGACACCCACTGTGTGAAATGTGCCAGGCTGATGGACGGCTTGAACCGGCTGTCATGGTTGATCATGTGGTTGAGATAAAAGACGGCGGTGCATTAACGGATGAGGGCAATGCACAAAGTCTGTGCAGGTTGTGTCACCAGCGAAAGACGGCTGATGAAAAGCAAAAGAGACACAAGCAAATATCATCAGTTATCCTGGGTAGTTAACCGGGGAGGTAGCCAAACACAGAGTTAATTTTTGATTTTTTGTCAATACAGATAATCAATATATTTGGGTAAAATTATATGGGAAAAAGAGGCGTTAAATCATCGGCGGTTAAATCTGCAATCCAGATACCCAATCGGAAGGGAAAAGCACCCTGGGAGAAAAAGGGACTTTCCAGAGCTGAAAAAGTTATTGCCTTTTGTGAATCGCTTCCCATCACCTCGGGAATCCATGCAGGGCAAATGCTCAAGCTGCGTGACTGGCAGAAGGATATCGTCCGGGGCATTTATGGCACCGATGAATCCGGCACCCGTCTGGTCCGTACCGCATTGATAACCACACCGCGAAAACAGGGAAAATCGTTGATGGCCTCGGCACTGGCATTGTGTCACCTCGTTGGTCCGGAAGCTGAACGGAGGGGACAGGTCTATAGCGCGGCGGCTGATAGGGAGCAGGCCAGTATCATTTTCAAGGAATTGGAAGCTTTCATTTTGAGTGTTCCTGAATTTTCCGAAAGATGCAGTATCCAAAGTTTCAGGAAAACGATATCCGACAACGTGACCGGCTCCATCTATACCGCACTGACAGCAGACGGCCGGAAAGCACATGGTTTGAGTCCATCCTTCATGATTTTTGACGAACTGGCACAAGCGAAGGACAGGGAGCTTTATGACAATCTGACAACAGGCACCGGCGCACGAAAAGAACCGTTGATGATTGTTATCAGTACGCAATCGCCGGAAAGCATGCACGTCATGAGTGAGCTGGTTGACTATTCGGAAAAAATTACGGATGGCACCCTACCACCGGATAAGACGTTTTTTGGCTGTGTGTACAAGGCTGATGACGATGCCGATATCTGGGATGAAAAAGTTTGGCATGCTTGCAATCCTGCGTTAGGCGATTTCCGGTCACTGGATGAAATGAGAAACTTTGCAGAACAAGCAAAGAAAATACCGGCAAAAGAAAGCACTTTCCGGGCACTTTATTTGAATCAACGTGTTGACGCGGCGGCAAGGTGGATAAGTTCAGAAATGTTTCGGGAATGCACTTGTGACAACATGCCGGATCTGAGCGGTCGGGAATGCTATGCGGGACTTGACTTATCCTCGACTCAAGATCTGAGTGCATTGTCACTGTGTTTTGTACCAACATTCGATGGTGAACCATACTATACACTTCATTATTCGTGGTGTCCGAAAGACGCGATAAAGACACGCTCAAAAAGAGACCGTGTTCCATACGACTTATGGGCGAAACAGTGCTACATCGAAGCTACACCCGGCAGCGTTATCGACTATGACTTTGTGCTGAAAAGAGTGGAACAGATAGCAAAAAAATATAAGTTGAAAGCGATCTTATTTGACAGATGGGGCGCGGCAAGAATTGTCAAGAGTCTTACTGATGCCGGTCATGATGTCTTTGAGTTTGGCCAGGGTTTCGCAAGTATGTCACCACCTTCAAAGGAACTCGAAAAACTCATTTTGAGTCAAAAAATAGTGTTTCCGGATAACCCGGTTTTGTCGTGGTGTTTCAGTAATGTCGTGGCAGAGACAGACGCGGCGGGCAATGTGAAACCGTCTAAAAAGAGAAGCAAGGAAAAGATTGATTTGTGTGTTTCAACGATTATGGCACTCGATGGGACGATACGAAACCAGAAAAAAAGTATCGAACCGACTATCACTTGGATCTAAAAAATAAGGATAAAATATGAAACGAAACTTTGAAATTGACATTGGTGAAGTACGGGCAGAGTCCCGAACAGTATCGGCAAGTCTTTCATCTGAATTTCCCGTCAAGCGGTTTGAAGGTGATGAGATTCTCAGTCATGCACCCGGCGCGGTTGACTTATCACGGTCGCCATTGCCACTACTGCGAGCGCACAACAACAGCGAGTTACCCGTGGGAGTCGTGGAAGCACTCGAAGTCACTGGCGGGAAACTGCGTGGCGTTATCAGGCTGTCAGCGAATCATGACGACATTTGGAACGATATTAAGGATGGCATTATCCGAAATCTGAGTATCGGATATAATATAGTGGAGAAAGTGAAAACCAGAACCGGAATCATTGCTACGCGGTGGTTTCCTTATGAATGTAGTTTAGTGGCGGCACCGGCTGACAATACCGTCGGCATTAACCGAAGTTTTCAAAAAAAGGATTCAAAAATTATGGACAAAAACGATTTACTGAAAAACAAAAAAACGGCAATCGAAGAGTTGGCAGAGCTGGCCAAAAGTGGCGAAAACAACGAGCGCATGATTGAGGTGCAAACAGAGATCCGCAGCCTGGACAGCCGTCTGGAAGCACTCGAACTGGTGGAGAAAAATAAACCGGCGAAAACCGCTTTCATCCCCGATGTGAAAAACCGAAGCATTATTGAATTCTCCGGTGGTCCGGTTATTAATCCGACCTATGCCAGGATGTTCAACCAGGGTCGGGAACTGGAAATCAATGAAGAAGAAATCCGGGCTTTCCGGGCTTCGATGGTGTCTGGTGTTCCTGCAAGCGGGGGCTTTGCCGTACCGGAACCGATGGCAGCGAAATGGTTGGATGACTCTTTGCCGTCTGAAATCATCCGGCCGCGTGCTACCGTATGGCCGATGGAGTCAGCTACCCGTAAGGTGCCGGGCTGGGATTCAGCATCACGGGCTGGGGGTGTTCTGTTCGGCGGATTCAAAATGGAAGTAATTCCGGAAGAAGGACCGGGAACCAAACAAACGGGAAAACTTCGTTCTGTTCTGCTTCAGGCGATCAAGGCCGGAATCTTCGTGGATATGTCAAACGAACTGCTTGAAGATGGTTTAGGTATGGATGCCCAACTTGACCGGGCCATGAGAACAAGCATTGGTTATGGTTTGGACAGGTTTTTCATCAATGGTTCCGGCGCTGGGGAACCGCTGGGAATCCGGAACTGTAATTCCCGAATCACGGTCGCAAAGGAATCCGGCCAGGCGGCTAGTACCATCGTTTATGAGAATTTGTGTAAAATGTTCGCCGCAATGTACCCGGCAGGCCAACAGCGGGCCGTGTGGCTTGCAAACAATACGGCAATCGTTCAGCTTTTAACGCTCAGTATCGCAATCGGCACCGGGGGAAGTCATGTTCCTGTGATGACCGAATCAAACGGCGTTTTCAATATCCTGGGCCGGCCGGTTATTTTCACATCCCACATGCCGGCCGTGGGTTCTGCCGATGATATCATGTTTTGCGATTTGTCCCAGTATGTTGTCGGCATGCGGCGCGATATCCGTCTTGAGAAATCGAATATCCCTGGATGGACAAACGACCTGATGAGCTACCGGGCATTGCTCCGCTTCGATGGTCAAGACACATGGACCGGGCCAATTCAGCCGGAACATGGCGACCCCTTGAGCTGGGCCGTGGGACTGGAAGCCAGATAACACCTAAGCGCTCGTGGCTACCTTTCACGGGCGCTAATCAGATCCCACCTTAAAAAAAGGAATTGAATCATGTTTTCATTTTTCAGGAAAAAAAGATCGTGGGCGAACCTGGACGCATTCGAGGGCCGGGAAACATCCGCAGGTATCCACATCAATGAATCCGTGGCGCTGGGAATTCCGGCTGTCTTTGCATGTGTTCGGGTGCTTTCGGAAGCCATTGCCAGTTTGCCCTTGATCACATATGAGCGCTTTTCTAATGGCGACAGGGAACGAGCAAAAGACTTTTCGCTGTATCGCATATTGCATGATGAACCCAATCCCCTGATGACTTCCTTTGAGCTTCGAGAGCTTCTTGTGGGCCATTTGTGTTTAAGGGGAAATGCCTATTGCTTCATTGAACGGCAAGAGGGCGAGGTGGTAGCGTTATGGCCATTGCACCCGGATAAGGTGACGGTTGAAGTTGTGGGGCGTGAACTGGTTTACAAGCATCAGAATGATGGAACCGAACGAGTTTACCCGATGACTGATATCTCGCATATCAGAGGTATGTCATCCGATGGAATCATCGGTTATTCCCCGTTGTCACTGCTGCGTGATACCTTCGGATATTCAAAGGCCGTGCAGGAATATTCATCCAGCTATTTCAAGAATGACGCTTCACCTGGGGGGATACTGTCAATTCCAAGCACCTTAAACGACATTTCAATGAGCAAGCTCCGGGAATCATGGGCGGCTGGCCATTCCGGAAAAGGCAAACATCACCGGGTTGCAATAATGGACTCAGGTATGAAATGGGAGTCAATCGGCGTGAGTCCGCAAGACAGCCAATTGATCGAAAGCCAGAAATTCAGCGTGGTGGAGATTGCCAGGTGCTTTCGAGTGCCTTTGAATCTGATACAAGATCATGAACGAAGCACCTACAGCAATGTTATTGAGCAAAACAGATCTTTTCTTGTTCACTGCCTTCAGCCGTGGTTGACCCGCATCGAGCAATCGCTTATGAAATCCGTACTCACAGAAACCGAAAAAGAAAAGTATTTCATCGAGCATTTGACGCAAGATTTTCTCCGGGCTGATACCAAAACGAGATTTGAATCATACAAGGTTGCCATTGATGCCGGGTTCTTGACAGTGGATGAAGTCCGCCAGCTTGAAAACATGAATTCTGTATCTACATCTGAAAACCGATCCGTTTATCATGATCGTGTTTTAACGTCTTTTCGCTAAACGTGAATTATATCAATTCTTTCTCTTGGAAACTTTTTGTAAAAGGTGAAACAATGACATGTGATGAATGCAAGAAGCGTGAAACCTGTCAAAAGCCTTGTGATGACGTCAATAAAATTTTGTGGGAAAACAACCGGGTGATGGAAAAACAATACAATGGCTTTTCCATATGCTTTCCAAAGAATGAAGAAGTCCATTTTTCAGAGATCACAGAACAACAGATTGATGCGTTTTCAAATGACGATGTTGTCCAGTGGGCATCAGGCAATTACCGCTTGAGACAAACTGAGGTGTTCGTGGAGCGATTTTTCAATAAGACGCCTTGCAAAGATATTGCAGAGCGATTTGACGTGAAAGAGAATACCATTGTCCGTATGTATGCCATGGCGGTTAAGCAATTGGAGCAGATCATTGAAAGGCTGGATGCCAGGAAAGCCGGAATCAAAGCAATGGCACCCGATAAATTCAAAGAAGATGAAAAGTGGTTCATGCTTCATGCGGTTTTCGGCTTCACACAGAATGAAATTGCAGAGATGTTCGGGAAGAATAGAAACCTTGTCGGGAAACGAGTCAAGCGCATGTCTGACAAGTACCTCGGGTTGTTTCAGGAGCCGGAAGCTATGCCATGAACAGAGCGAGGCTTTTCAGGCCGAAAAGCAGCGCATCCAGGCGGAGGCGAATAGGAAGCGGGCAGAGGCGGCAAGGGAACAGCATGAGGTGAGCAAGCCTTATGCCGGCGAAAAGATGGTAGTTGAACACTCTGTACAACTACCATCTCATGAACCAAAAGAGCGCAAAGCCAAAGCCGCAGCATCTAAAACGAACTCCGGAACATCGACCAGGTTGATCAAACGTCCATACATTAATTCAAACCCGGTAAATTTTTGCATCCCGGATGTAATAATTAACTGCTACTATCACGCGTGCGCGAGGGTATAGGTTGGGACTTGTTGCAAATTTGCACTATCTTCCATATGACCACTATCACGCGCGCGCGATGGTATAGGAGCTGGTAAGTTTACCAGCTTCGCCGCCATCACATTCTCTATGCGTGCGCGAGGGCATAGACACTTAGTGCAAGTTTGCAACAACTGTCACAATCCGAACCACCAAAACAAAACGAAAACAAGGCAGTAGCAAAAGCCGGAAAAATGTTTGATGTATCCACTCGGTCGGTTGCGGCGGCAAAGGTTGTTTTGGTGCATGGGACTGATTCAGATCCCTTGACCGGTTATCCTGGGAATGATATTTATCAGCCTGGGGGTGATGATATGGCAATTCGAAAACGTCAATATGCAGATGGCAACTTCCGATATGTGGTTGATTTTTACGACCAGAATGGGATCAGGAGACGTGAAACATTACCTGAAGGTACATCGAAACAGGCGGCGAAAGAAAAGCTGAAGCAATACGAGGACCAGGTAGGGAAACGGGTTTACAGTCCAGAAGATGAAAAACCGGTTTTTGAAAAAGTGGCTGATGATTGGTTGAATTATAAAAAGCCATTTGTCCGGGCGTCAACATGGTCTGTGATGGATGGACATATTCGAAACCATCTGTCAGATTTTTACGGGATAAAGATTCATACAATATCCACTGCAATGATTGAGAAGTGGATTGCAGATAAACGGGCGGTCATACACATTGACACACTGCGTAAGGTCAAGGTCAATCTGGGCCAGGTGTTCAGATATGCTGTGAGGCAAAGCTATATCGCTGTCAATCCCATGTTGGCACTGGAAAGAATCACAACAGGCGCGAGTGAAACAGGTGATCCCGATACAGAAGATGATATGCAGATCCTTAATCCGGATCAGATCAAGGCGCTTCTTGCTGCTGTGAAAAATCAGAAATACCGAACGCTTTTCATGTTGGCTATCTTCTCAGGAGCCAGGCAGGGCGAATTATTGGGGCTGAAATGGTCCGATATTTTATGGGAGAAAAACCAGATTGCCATAAATCGAACGTATAACAATCAGGCTTTTTATGATCCGAAAACAAAAACCAGTCGAAGAAAAATTGATCTTGGATCTGATATGATGTTTGAATTGAAAAAGTGGAAGCTGGCATGCCCTCACAACAATCTGGATCTTGTGTTTCCAAACAAAGCAGGAAAACCAATGGAGCATAAGAACATGGTGAACAGGCATTTTAAACCAGCATTGGAAGCGGCTGAATGCCCTGATATCCGGTTTCACGATTTACGGCATACGTTTGCAAGCCTGAAGATCCACCAGGGCGCTAAATTGATTTACATTCAACAACAGATGGGACATAGCAAGCCGACCATTACCCTTAATATTTATTCACATCTTTTCGATAAATCAGATTCGGAATCCGCGCAAGGTCTTGAAAATATGATCTTTGGATTATGATTTTTTGTGCCCATTTTGTGCCTATAATTAAAAAAACAAGGCAAAAACAGTGTAAAACAACATGAAATGAAACAGGTTGTAAACCACTGTAATCAAAAGAATTATAAAGCAATTTAAAGCAATGTAAAATAACCTTAAAATGCCTGTTTCACTCTGACACGGTAGGGGTCGTTGGTTC
>DFZE01000289.1:6966-10130 GCA_002382065.1 Desulfobacteraceae bacterium UBA4064 | reverse complement strand
TTGACCACATCCCTTATGGCCAGCTCCATTTCGGCATGGGTAAATCCGCAAACATCATTCAGAAACGGGTCCGGATAAATATTTTCGGCAATGTTGTATCCGCTGGTAATGTCACTCATCACGATTGGCGATACACCGGTAATGAACATTCTGTCAAACAGCGAATGTCGGGTAGAAGACTTGATCACCTTGAACAATGTCCGAAGCGGACCTTCTTCAAAAACCAGGGCTTCATACCGCTTTTGTTTGTCCTGCTGAACGTCCATCATGACCTGATTGGCAAAGTTGTCATATTCATCGATCAGCAGGTATACAGGATGATCTGTCATGCGCACGGAGGATATCAGGGATTGAATGGAAACAATGGCATCATCCGGATCAATCCGGATATCCGGAATATTGTGATTCCGGTAATATTTTATAAAATCTTCAATGCTGCTATTGATATGATTATGCAGGGACCGCCTGATGTCTGCCATATCCCCAAAGGGTTCCACGCAGGAAAAATCCCACTGGAGGATAAAATACCGGTTGTGCAGCGGGGTGGGGTTTTTGCCGATATCGAGATTTCTGAACATTTGGTCAAAGTGGCCGATGCTGGCCAAATCATAATAGTTGAACAGGGTGGACAGCAGCAGGCTTTTGCCAAAGCGCCTGGGCCGGATGAACAGTAGATATTCCCCCTTTTCCAGCAACGGGATACAGCCGGTCCGGTCACAGTAAAAAAAGCCCTGAGTGACAATTTTTTTAAAATCACAGATACCATAAGGGAATTTCATTTGATAACCCTTCACTTCGTGCCCGGGTCAGGCCCGGAAAGACAAATGGTGCAGGTCCGATCAAGGAATCATTTTTTTCAGATAGGATGCATAGGTCTGGCGGATACCATCTTCCAGAGAAATGGTTGCCTCCCATCCCATCGCATTCAACCGGCTGACATCAAGCAGTTTTTGGGGTGTGCCATCGGGTTTGGCCGTATCCCATGACACCTGGCCGGTAAATCCCACTGTTTTCTGAACGATTCCAGATAATTCACGAATGGTGACATCCTGACCTGAGCCAACGTTGATGTGGGCGATTTCGCCGCTCCCGGTGACCTGATCGTATGCCGCATCATCCAGACCCATGACAAACACGCAGGCATTTGCCAGGTCATCCACATGAAGAAATTCCCGCCGGGAAGCTCCGGTACCCCATAATATGACTTCCGGAACCGGTTTTGATCGATGATCGACCGGCATTCCCAGGCTTTTTTGGATATCTCCCGGAATGGGACCATATACGACCACATCCCGGGCAATGCCATCCGCATCACCCGCCAGGGCCAGTTTGGCCAGATGAAATTTGCGGATCATTGCCGGCAGCACATGGGAATTTTCCAGGTTGTAATTGTCGTTCGGGCCATACAGATTGGTGGGCATGACCGAACGAAAATGGGTGCCATATTGACGGTTATAGGAATGGCACATTTCAATTCCGGCGATTTTGGCAATGGCATAGGGCTGGTTGGTGGGCTCCAGAAACCCCGACAGAAGGTCCTCTTCCCGCATCGGCTGGGGAGCCATCCGGGGATAAATGCAGGAGCTGCCCAAAAACAGCAGGCGGCGGATACCGGCCCGATATGCCTCATGAATGACATTGGCCTCGATCATGAGATTCTGGTAGATAAAGTCCGCCGGATAGGTATTGTTGGCATGGATACCACCCACTTTGGCTGCGGCCAGAACCACCTGATCGATGGCTTCCTGCTGAAAAAAGGATCGTACCGCGTGCTGATCCAGCAGATCCAGTTCATTGCGGGTTCGAACCACGATATTGGTGAAGCCGTCCGCTTCCAGTCGGCGGACAATTGACGATCCGACCATTCCCCGGTGCCCGGCAACAAAGATGCGGGATTGGGGATGCGGCATGATTGGATTTTGGGGTTTGGGCAACACGTTATTCTGGTTCATGGCCTGTCCGATGGCTATTCAAAATAATTGTAGATGGTAAAACCTTCCCGGCAAATGACATAATCCCGTTCCGCCTCTTTCAAATCCTCACGAACCATGATCCGGACCAGCTCGTCAAACGTCACGCGGGGTGTCCAGCCCAGAACGGATTTGGCCCTGGACGGATCTCCCAGAAGAAATTCCACCTCGGTGGGCCGAAAATACCGGGGATCGATGCAGACAACCGTCTGCCCCTTGACCGGCAGTTTCGGGGATGGAATTGATTTGACACAACGCTCAATTCCGGCGTCCTGAATATCTTCGATTACCCCCACTTCATCCAAGCCATCCCCCTGCCAGCCAATTTTTACCCCAACCTGCTGAAAGGCTTTTTCAATAAACTCCCGAACCGAATGTGCCTCCCCGGTTGCGATGACAAAATCCTGTGGGGTTTCCTGCTGAAGCATCATCCACATGGCCTGAACATAATCTCCGGCATAGCCCCAGTCCCGCTGCGAGTTCAGATTTCCCAGATAGAGCCGGTCCTGAAGACCCAGCATGATCCGGGCGACGGCCCGGGTGATTTTGCGGGTGACAAAGGTTTCCCCGCGAACCGGAGATTCATGATTGAACAGGATGCCGTTGCAGGCAAACATGTCGTAGGCTTCCCGGTAATTGACCGTGATCCAGTACGCATAGACCTTGGCTGCGCCATAGGGGCTTCTGGGATAAAACGGGGTGGTTTCCTTCTGGGGAATTTCCTGGACCTTGCCGAACATTTCACTGGTGGATGCCTGATAAAACCGGGTTTTTTTTTCCAGCCCCAGGATGCGAATGGCCTCCAGGATGCGCAGGGTTCCCAGTGCATCGGAATTGGCCGTGTATTCAGGCGTTTCAAAGGATACCTGAACATGACTCTGGGCCGCAAGATTGTAAATTTCATCCGGCTGGACTTCCTGAATGATGCGAATCAGATTGGTGGAATCCGTCAGATCCCCGTAATGCATGAAAAAGCGCACATCGGTTTCATGCGGGTCCCGATACAGGTGATCGACCCGCCGGGTATTGAATGAGGAGGATCGGCGTTTGATGCCGTGAACGTGATAGCCTTTTTCCAGTAAAAATGACGCCAGATAGGCGCCATCCTGGCCGGTGATGCCGGTGATTAATGCTGTTTTCATAAATTGTCCTGTTGTTGATGCAGTCATTTTTTACCGTGAAAATGCAGTTAAA
>DFZE01000289.1:0-6862 GCA_002382065.1 Desulfobacteraceae bacterium UBA4064 | reverse complement strand
TCCCGAATGATTCATGAGGGTTTACTGTGAAAATACACTTGGTGTTGAGATATAAATCATGTGTATCGCGATCGATCGCCTGAATGCCGGATGCCGCACCTTCAGCCTTCAGTCTGTTTGCGTTTCAACAACGCTTCCAGATCGGCAAATGGCCGGTGGTCCGAAGATGTCTTCTGCGCACGGCCCGGTGTTTCCTTGTCATACCACTCCGCCACTTCATACCGGGAATGTTCGTTATCGTGGCAGTACAGGCATAACAGTTCCCAGTTGCTGCCATCGGGCGGGTTGTTGTCGTGATTGTGGTCCTTGTGATGGACCGTGAGTTCGCGAAGCCGTTTTCCCGTAAACTCGCGTCCGCATCGGGCGCATATCCAGGGAAACAGTTTCAGCGCTTTTTCCCGATAGGTTTTTTCCCGCAGCTCCCGATTCTGTCTGGCTTCGGCCAATAGTCGATCCTGGTCTGCCTTGTTCATGGTGTTCGGTCCTGATTGTTTTTCTGGTCTGGTTTCAGGTTTATCTGGCAAGGGATATCATCTGCATCAGTTCAGCCTCGTCAATGATTGGAACCCCGAGTTTTCTGGCCTGATCGCGTTTGGAACCGGGCTCATCACCCGCCACCACATACCCGGTGTTCCGGCTGACCGAACCCGCCACCTTTCCGCCGGCGGATTCGATCATGGCCTTGGCCTGGCTTCGGGTCAGGTTTTTGAGCGTTCCGGTCAGAACAAATGTTTTCCCTTCCAGATGCCGTGAATTTTTTGATGCTTCGGACTGAAGTTGTATGCCGGATGCCAGCAGGCGGTCAATGGTTTCCCGATTTTCCGGCTTGGAAAAAAACCGGGTAATGCTTTCGGCAATGACATCCCCGATCCCGCCGGTCTGCAACAGGGTGTCGGTTGACCGGGACATGAGATCACTCAGATCCGGAAACCGTTCGGCCAGCAACCCGGCCATGGTTTCCCCCACATGGCGGATGCCCAGGCCGTAAAGAAACCGTTTCAGGCTGATCTGTTTCCGGGATTCAATGGCCCGGACCAGATTTTCTGCCGATTTCGGGCCCATGCGATCCAGGTTTTCCAAATTCTCCTGTGTCAGATCAAACAAATCCGCAACCGATCGGACAAGGCCCTGATCCACCAGTTGATCGGCCAACTTTTCACCCAGTCCTTCGATATCCAAAGCGCCCTTTGAGGCAAAATGCCGGACGTGCTCCTTCAGTTGGGCCGGACACTGGGTATTGATGCACCGGAGTACGGCCTCTTCCCGGTCTGTTTCCGATACGGTCCGGGTGACAGCGGAACCACATGACGGGCAGGTGTCGGGCATGACAAAGGGCGTTTCTTCCCCGGTCCGGAATTCCTTTGCCACATGGGACACTTTGGGGATCACATCCCCGGCCCGCTCGACAAACACCATATCGCCGATTTTGATATCGAGCCGTTCAATTTCATCGGCATTGTGAAGGGTGGCCCGGGTGACCATCACCCCGCCAATGTTTACCGGCTCCAGAATGGCGACCGGGGTCAGGGCGCCGGTTCGCCCCACCTGAACATCAATACCCGTGATCCGGGTGGTTTCCCGGGATGCCCTGAATTTCCAGGCAATGGCCCATCTGGGGCTTCTGGTTTTCAGGCCAAGGGTTTCCTGAGCACTTCGGCTGTCCACCTTGACCACCATGCCATCCATCTCGTAGGACAGGGATGCCCGCATGGATTCCAGTTCGCGGTGGTATTCCAGAACCTGATTCAGATTCAGGCCGGTCCGTATCAGGGGATTGACCGGAAATCCAAGGGTTTTCAATGCCTGAAGCAGGTCGTAATGGGATTGGGCCGTTATTTCCGGATTGTTTCCCACGCCATATACAAACAGGCTCAGGGGCCTCTGGGCCGTTATGGCGGAATCAAGCTGTCGCAGGGACCCGGCTGCCGCATTCCGTGGATTGGCAAACAGGGGCAGGTTTTCTTTCAGGCGGTTTTCATTCAAGCGTTCAAATCCGTCCCGTGTCATGTACACTTCGCCCCGAACTTCCAGAAATGACGGGATGACCTGATCCCTGCCGACCCCCAGAACCAGCGGAACCGAGCGGATGGTTTTGACATTTGCCGTGATCACCTCACCGGTTGTGCCATCGCCGCGGGTGGCGGCCAGTGTCAATTTTCCGGATTCATAGACCAGTTCGACGGCAATGCCATCCAGCTTGGGCTCTGCGATATACATGATGGACCGGATATCAAGAAGTTTTTGAATTCGCCGGTCAAACGCGACCATGTCCCCTTCGGAAAAGGCATTGTCCAGGCTTTGCATGGGAAGGGAATGCCGGACGGTTTCAAAACCCGTCAACGGAGCGGACCCGATCCGGGAGGTGGGCGAGTCCGGGGATGCCAGGTCCGGATAGTCTGTTTCCAGTGTGATCAGTTCCTGCATCAGTCGGTCATATTCGGCATCCGATATTTCGGGCTGATCCAGGGCATGGTACAGATAATTGTGGCGGTGAAGGGTCCGGGTTAACCCGTCAATCCGCTGACGGATATGTGCATTTGGGGATTCTGACATATTTGACCCATGATGTTGGTGGCCAGCCTGCGGCTGGATTGAAACCGTTGATCCCGGAATCCGGGTTTCCAGGTAGATCCGGAAACCGAATCCGACACGACCAGCATGGCGGCAAGATTGACGTTGTGGAACCGGGAGACACTCAGAAGCGCCGAGAGTTCCATTTCCACGCCGATGGCATTTTTTTTCTGAAAACAGGCGATTTTTTCCGGCGTTTCCCGGTAAATGGCATCCGTGGTCCAGATGCTGCCCTCATGAAACGGGATGGCGGCAGTCTCCAGAATCTGTTTCATTCCCTGTGTCAGTGTCGTGGGTTGAACCGGCATGTAGTCCGGATGATGGGGCCATTGATTGTCCGAAGGGGCTTCCTGCAGCCGGTAATGGGCCGATGTGCCTTCATCGATCCATGCACCCGACGGGATCAGGATGTCCCCGATTCCGATGTCCGAAGATATGGCGCCGCACCAGCCCAGAAACAGGATTTCCCTGGCCCCCCATGCAATCAGTGTTTCCAGAATCATGGTGGCATAGGGTGCTCCCATCATGGGACCGGCAATGGCCACATGGTCTCCGGCCACCACCAGTTGGCTCATATACAGCCGCATCGGGGTGACCTGATCCGGTCCCATGAGATGGATGATGTCATCCAGATCGATCCGGGTTGCCACCATAAGCGCCAGAGGTCCCAGTTTGGGCGTATTCCGGGTGATGACCGGTTGGACAATGCCGGGAACCACAGTCCGGTCATTCGGGTTTGGCATGTGTGGCCAGCTCGTCCTTGATCTCGTCGATGACCTCGTACAGCCAGTCAACATCTTCTATGGTCAGTCGTCCGGCCTTGACCGGGGTCCGCTGACCCCCTTCCTTTTTGTGAAGGATGCGCGGACCGATCTGAAGCTTGGGTTCGGCCTTGTCATACTGGTTGATGGAAACAATCAGGCCGGTCGACTCACACTTCCAGGCCTTCAGGACTTTATCTTTTCCCGGATCAAATGCCATGTTCTTCTCCTTTTTGTTCTGACTTCTGAATTCTGTCTTCTGACTTCTGTTTTTCTATTTTCACGACAATTTTGAAAAATCCGCCACGCTGCCAAACATGTCCGCAATTCGGGACAACAATGCCAGCCGGTTGTTCCGGACTGCCGGATCCTCTGCCATGACCAGAACGGCATCAAAAAACGCATCCACGGATTCCCGCATGCCGGCCATGTCCTGAAGGGCCTGGCTGAAATGCCCATCTGCGATCAGGGCTGTCGTCTGTTTGTTCACGGTCTCGAATGTCTGATAAAGTCGGGTCTCCGAGTCATGCTCGAACAGTTGGGGATTGGGTATGACCGTTTCGGGAATGTCCGTTTTTTTGATAATGTTGACCACCCGTTTGAAGGCCACGGCCAGCGACGCGAAGTCCGGGGCGGATTTCAGCGATTCCATGGCCCTGACCCGTTCCCAGAGGTGCGGGACATGATCGATGGATACACTGGTCACAGCCGCTACCGTATCTCGCGAAAATCCCCCATCGACCAGAAGATTGGTAATCCGGTTCAGAAAAAAATCATGAATGGATGCTTCGGTCGTCGTGGCGCCGGATTCGGTGATGCCGTAAAGGGACAGTCCTTCCCGAATGGCCTGCCGAACAGAAAACGTCAGGTTGTGCTGAAGCATGGTCATGACCACACCGATGGACTGACGCCGGAGCGCATAGGGATCTGACGCACCGGTAGGAATCAGGCCGACATGAAAACAGCCGCATATCGTGTCAATTTTATCCGCAATTCCCACCATGGCGCCGATCAGGCCTGTTGCCAGGGGACCGCCGGAAAACGTGGGCCGGTAATGTTCTTCGATTGCCAAGGCCACATCCGGAGATTCTCCGGACTTTTGGGCATACACCTTTCCCATGATGCCCTGAAGTTTGGGAAACTCCACGACCAACTGGGTCACCAGATCGGCCTTGCACAGAAACGCGGCGCGGGAAGCCGCATCCGTGACATCGGATGACAGGCCGGCAATCCGGCATAAGCGGATCACCAGTTGCTGGATCCGGGCGGTTTTATCATGGACAGATCCCAGCTTGGCCTGAAACAGAACCCCTTTCAGCCTGTCTACATATCCGGCCAGAGGGGTATCCATATCCGCCCGGTAAAAAAATCGGGCATCATTGAGTCTGGCCCGCAGGACCCGTTCGTGGCCTTTGGCAACCACTTCCAGGTTCCGGGCGCGGGTGTTGTTGACCGCGATAAACCCGGGCATCAGCCGGTTGTTGGCATCGGTAATGGCAAAGTATTTCTGATGTTCCCGCATCGAGGTAATGAGGACTTCATCCGGAAGCTCCAGAAATGCGCTCTCAAAGCGGCCTGAAACACCAACCGGAAATTCGACCAGATTGGTCACAATGTTGACCAGATCCGTGTCCGGAACCACTTTCCCATTCTGTTCCGCAGCCAGACGGTCAACTTCCCGGATCACCAGTGCCCGGCGCTCATCCATATCTGCCAGAACATCGGCCTCCCGAAGCCGGGTAACATATTCGGACGGATTGCCGATATCGATCATTCCCGGGGTCATGAACCGATGGCCCGCCACCTGCCGGTCACTTTGAATATCTCCGACGGTAAATGAAATGACCTGATGGCCCAAAAGCGCCAGAATCGAATGAATGGGTCTGGCAAAGTGAATGTGCAGGCTGCCCCATTTCATGGATTTGGGAAAGGGGGTTGACAGAATGACATCCGGAAGCAGGGACTGGAGCACGGTCAGGGAGAGTTCGGCGGGTTCGGATATGCGGGCGCAGAGATAATCGCCTTTTGGCGTCTGTTTGACCGTAATCCTGTCGAGGGGCAGGTTCACCTTGTCTGCAAACTTTTGGGCCGCAACCGTGGGTTTGCCCTGTGGATCAAAGCCTACTTTTGCAGAAGGCCCCGGGATTTCGCTTTCCAGGGCTTCCTGCCAGGATGCCACATTTTCAACCATAACGGCCAGCCGTCTGGGCGTGCCATAACATTTTACGGGTCCGCAGGGAATTCTGGCATCCTTCAGTTTCTGGGCCAGGGATGCAGAAAGCGCATTCAGCGCGGGTTCGATATAACCGGCCGGAATTTCTTCTGTACCGATTTCGATTAACAGGTTTTCCATGATAACCTCTTGTGTATTATGATTTCAAATCCCGGATTTGATATAGCTTTCCAGATAAAGATTTTGGGTGCGTTATCTGTTTGTTTGACATTTCAGATTTCAAATTATTTCAAAAGGGGATATCCCATGGATTTCCGCTGTTTCAGGAATGTTTCGGCACAGGCTCTGGCCAGGTTGCGGATACGGGTGATATATCCGGTCCGTTCGGTCACGCTGATGGCGCCCCGGGCATCCAGAAGATTGAATGTGTGGGAGCATTTCAGGCAGTATTCATAGGCCGGGAGAACCAGGGACTGATCGATGATCCGTCTGGATTCTGCTTCGTAGGTTGAAAAAAGCTGAAGCAGCATGTCAACATCGGCCTTCTCAAAATTATAGGTGGACTGTTCAACCTCCTGCTGATGATGCACATTGCCATAGGTGACCTGGTCGTTCCATTTAAGATCATAGACATTGTCAACGCCCTGCAGGTACATGGCAATCCGTTCCAGACCATAGGTCAGTTCAACCGATATGGGATGCAGTTCGATGCTGCCCGCGATCTGAAAATAGGTGAACTGGGTGACTTCCATGCCATCCAGCCAGACTTCCCATCCCAGACCGGATGCACCCAGGGTCGGGGATTCCCAGTCATCCTCCACAAACCGGATGTCATGATCCAGCGGATCGATTCCAAGGGCCTTGAGGCTTTGAAGGTATTGTTCCTGAACATCCAGGGGGGATGGTTTCAAAATCACCTGGTACTGGTAGTAATGCTGAAGACGGTTGGGATTTTCGCCATACCGGCCGTCTGTGGGACGTCTGGATGGCTGGACATAGGCAACTTTCCAGGGCTCGGGTCCCAGGGCGCGAAGTGTTGTGAAGTGATGAAATGTTCCGGCGCCAACCTCCATGTCATACGGCTGGGTAATGATACATCCCTTGTCCGCCCAGAACTGCTGCAATGTCAGGATTACATTCTGAAAATTCATTGATATCCTCTTTATCCGTTAAATTAATGAGTTATCTCAAATACAGACCTCGTTAAAAGAGGGCTGATTTACGCTAAATATTTGGACATCAAAATTCATCACACACACTAAAATATCTATATATAGTAGCCTTATAAAATTTTACAACAATATATAGTTTTTATGTGGTTAAAACATATCGAAATGTCCAATTATGCGTCAAGCTA
>DFZE01000165.1 GCA_002382065.1 Desulfobacteraceae bacterium UBA4064 | reverse complement strand
TATCAAATTTTACAACAATATATATTTATTAACCACATAAAAACTATATATTGTTGTAAAATTTTATAAGGCTACTATATATAGATATTTTAGTGTGTGTGATGAATTTTGATGTCCAAATTTTTAGTGTAAATCAGCCCTCTTTTAACGAGGTCTGCACCCTAACAAATTTGAAAAATATTAAAATCATCCTTTGGTCGGACCCTGCCTGTCGTGCCGGCAAATTCAATGCTCATCATGTCATCCAGTATGCTTGAGTCCGGCTCAGGTTTTGCCAGAAATCGACTGCCGTTATCAAGCCGACCAATGATTACAGCATCTACGGGCCGCCCTTGTCTGTCATGAAAAATCGTATATGTTTCAATTTTTGCTTTTCCAGAGGCATTTTCAACGACTTTAGGCCCTTTATTTTTGTCCAGTTCCATCTGATAGCTTTGGGGGGGAATTTGCCGTCTCGGCGCTTGACTCCCGGTTCCCGAATAGATCCCGATGGAGTGCTTACTGATGAACCAGCTCAGAGCATGGACGAGTCCCACCTTGTTTTGTTCTTGTCTGAGCAGTTCCACCATCCTGCAGATGGAATGCAGAGAATAATTATTTCCTGGACCTCCGAAATAGGGCATAGCACCCGTAACCGTCAACGGACGAGGATCATTATTTGGTATTTCCAGCATGTTGCGTACCATGCGTGTGGCACAAGGGAAGCAACTGTAAAGATCAAGGTAATCAATCTCCTGAAGGGATATATTAGCCTGCTCCATGGCTTTATCTGCAGCCACCTTTACGGATGGAGACGAATAAAAGTTTACCCGTTCAGATACGTGCCATATGTCAGAAGCATCACCGGAGCCCAGAAGATAAATCCATTTGTCCCGGGGAACACCGAGTTCTATGGCTGTTTGCTCGTTTGTCATGAACAGCGCAGCCGCCTGGTCAACCTGCATGATTGAGCACATGGATCTTGTGTATGGGAAAGCAACCATCGGATTGGAGTCACCAGGAGTAGTGATTTGATCACAGTTTTTTCGACTTTTAAACCAGGCATAAGGATTTTCGGCCGCAATGGAAGAAAATGCAGAGCACAATTCTCCCAGTTCTTTCCTGTGCTTTTCTATTGACAGGGATTCGTGATGACGAAGCGAGTTCTCAAACAGTGGATAGATGTGAATCGGAAGAAGCAGGCCGTACTTCATTTCCAGTTCGGTAAGCGGATCACGAAGGTCTCCGGCCATCCATGGTTTTTTGAGAGGGAAGTCCCATTGCTTAAAAGCTGACCCTTTGATCTTGGCATCAACCTTCTTGGAATGGAATGCTTCTCCGCCACAAATCAACCCGATCCGGGCCTTTCCTGAAATAATTTGTTCCGCGGTTTGATTAACAAACCACTGGGGCGCGCTTGCGCCGACCCAAGTATATGATTGATGTTTTGGTTTAATATTTATCCTTCCTGAAAGTTCTGAAAGCGGATTATCATATTGCCGCGTCAAAATATTCACCACACACAGCGTATCCACTTTCTGCGTCAGGGCTTTGATATGTGAATCCGCTTCTGCCTCTCGTACTGCCATTTCAATCAGTTCCATGGGGTTTTTTATTTTCGCCGGGTCCACGGACCGGTGGACGCTTTGTCCGATACCGATAATCACTGGCCGTTTATAATGAGAATAAGCAGTCATTGTCTCTCCAGAATATATTATGGGCGTTTTCCATCTTCGATTGTCTTCCGGTCGGCTCATTCAAGTCACCGGGAACGACGACCAACCGGTTTAAATTATTTTTCAGCGCCAGGTCTGATATCTTCTCACCATCGCATAAACAGACATGGCCCGTTCAGTGGTTTCGAAAAAAGGTACCCCTGCCTGACGGAAGGTCTGGGCAAAATCCGAATCAAATCCGGGTATGTTCACTACAAGAAAAGGTTTCCCGGACTCCCGGTGTGCCTGAATCATGGAATTGGTATATAATTCGTTTGTTTTTCGGTCCATCCCGACCCCGATGACAACCACGGCATCAACGCCTGGATCCGCTGCCAGAGTATGCGCGGCCCGGATATAAATTTCTATTTCCAGAGAAGCCGTCAGCCCCACGTCCACCGGGTTGGAAAGACTCGTGCCGGCTTCCGGAACAAAACCAGACAAGTCAGAACGAGTTTTATCGGAAAGTTCCGCCAGTTTTAATCCCTCATCACCGCAAGCTTCGGCCGCAGCCACCGCAAGCCCGCCAGGGCCGGAAAGAATAGCGATCCGATCACCGATTCCGTCCGGAAGCATGGAAAAGCCCATCAAGGCATCGCTCAAAGCATCAAACCCTTTGACCGAAACAGCACCGGTCTGGCGTACGACCGCTTCCCATATTTGTCTCCGGCTTGCCAGGGCGCCAGTGTGAGACGTGGCAGCTTTTTGCCCTTCAGGATTTAATCCGACTTTCCAGAGAATAACTGGTTTTTTTTCAGACGCATTTTTAAGAGCTTCTAAAAAATATGGCCCGTTGCTAATGCTCTCCAGATAAGCTCCGATAACACCGGTTGAAGGGTCGTTCCCTAAATAGGTAAGCATGTCAGCGCTTGAAATGTCACATTCATTCCCCAGGCTTACAACACTGCTGAAGTAAATTCCATTTTGGGGGGCAATCCGGCAGAGTATATTGGCCAAAGAACCGCTGTGGGAAATAAATCCGACCGGTCCCGGCTTTCTGGAAAGCCCGGGAAAGAAAGAGATGCCTGATTCCGGGACATATAGACCCATGCAGTTCGGCCCGAAAAGCCGCATGCCTGAAGATTGCGCAACACGGGTCAGGGCCGCTTCCAGTTTGCGCCCTTCCTCCATTCCGGTTTCTTTGTATCCGGCGGTGAAAAGTACCGCCCCTTTGACGCCTTTGGCCGCACACGCTTTAACAATCGGTAGTGCCCTGTGGTGCGGCACCAGGATGATCGCCAAGTCAACGGTATCGGGAATTTCTGCAATACCCGGATAGGCTTTAAGTCCATCAATCTCTTTTGCTTCCGGATGGACCGGATAAATCCGGCCGGTATACTTCATATCCAGCAAGGCTATGAGAAACAGTTTTCCCGCCTTGAACCCCCGCGGAAGTCCGATAATCGCGACAGACTCAGGGTGAAAAATCGCGTCCATCTGTGCGATTAATTCATGTGTTTTCTTCATAATCACCTGTGTTTTTTGAATATTTGAGAACGATCATCGCGTCAACAGTAATGCCCCTTCCTTTTAAAATTTTGAAATGATAACCGGATTGATGCCAATCTCCTGAATCATATTGTTTTCAATGCCAATCTGCCCGATGCGTTTCAAAATATCGCTCAACTGATCACGGTACGCCGCCACCATCCCGCGGACAGCATCCTGATTGCTGATCCTGGATCAGGCTCGCAACCAACTCCCGCTTCCCGGTTATCATTTCCTGAACAATGACGGCCGCATCGCTTCCTGTCATGCGGGACTGTACCTCATTGAACGCTGTTATGGCATCTTTTTCGCGGATTCCGTTTCCAACCTGGGGTTGATCTATATAATTAGTGCCTGAACGAAAAGTAATTACCATTATTTAATCAACATGTTATGGCGATTTAGGTGGCCAAAGATATTGAGACTTATCTTATAATAAATTATTTTCTACTTGACTTATAAGTCATAATGTGAAACACATCTATCTGAAATTGATATAAAATATCAATTTCAGATAGATGGTAAGTTTTCTTATGGCTTACCCTAATCTCAAATCTTGGGGAAATCTTCCATGCGAAAAACACACGACCCGCAACAAAAATTGGGCCAGGTAACCATCAACGACATCCAGATTGATCTCAACGATCGCGATGAACTGCCCCAGCTTTTGATCGGGCTCCAGGCTATCATGTACCTTTGGAAAATCCTGATTCTAGGGATTGTTCGGCCGTTATGCAACTGGGACTTCGACAAATTGCGGGATATCGCCAACAATCATCACGACCTC